>NZ_JBGLZF010000006.1:0-238114 GCF_047304405.1 Pseudomonas sp. Pseusp11 | reverse complement strand
TTGTTTTGTGCGTGGCGGCCCCCCCCCCCCCCCCTCCCCCCCCCCCCCCCCCCCCGCCACAGGTGCCTTTCAGGTTACATAACGGATATGTAATTTGCGCGCCACCGTCATGAAAGGTTCGGATTGTTACCTTGACCTCGTTAGTTAATTAAACGAGGAATCAAGCATGAAACTTGTACAACTGAGTGCGTTTGCAGCGGCGTTGGTGATGTCTTCTGTTGTTTTGGCTGAAGGTGGCGGCGACAGAGTCTTTGAGAAAATGATGGCGGCCAATGACCGCTCGGTGGAGGCCTTTGTCGCCAAGGAACAGGCGCGTAACCCCGTCGTGTTGAATGAAAAGAAGGACGACAAGACCAAAGACTTGTAAGCGTGTCGCACTTGAACTAGCCCGTCATCGAATGCCGATGGTGGGCTTTTTTTTGAGCCTGGATTTGAAGGTATTGGATATGAAAGTTTTTAAGTTGATGGCGTTCGTCGGTGTGATGGCGATGTCGTTGAATGCGCTGGCAGAAGGCGGCGGTGACCGGACGTTTGAGAGGGCGCTCAGTGCCAACGTCAAAGCCATGGAGCAGTACGCGGCCAACCAGGGCAAACCTGCGCCGGTGGTGAAAGACTACGAATACGGGATGAAACTGGATGTGGTGAAAGTGGTGAGCGTTGTGCGGCCGCAAGTTGCTTGTGCCGTGGTGCCTACTGCCATGACCTATGAAGATTCAAAGGGCCAACTCAACACGATCAAATACAACGTGGCAGGCGATTGCCGCAATGGCGGCAGCTGACACCGCTTCCATCTGTCTGACATCGAATCCCCCTGTAGGAGCTGCCGAAGGCTGCGATCTTTTGATTTTGCTTTTCAAGATCAAGATCAAGATCAAAAGATCGCAGCCTTCGGCAGCTCCTACACAGTGCGTATTTCAATTCGGGATGTTTAACGGATGTGGCGCAAGTACAGAAGCTTCCCACAATGTTTTCAGGTTGTCCGTCGGACGTCCGCTCTCTAGCCTGTGTACGTCGCTGAAAATTCAGCGACCGGGCTTGGAAACCCCGGAGGTAAGAGAGCACAAAAGCGCCTTTCATAACGTATGCTTGCGCACCTTCATGGTGTGCACTCTGTTATGGCGGCTGTACGCGGGAGACCTTCGTGTCTGCCGGGTTGCTCTCTCCCGGGTTTCCAACCTGCGTACAGCTGCCACCCATTCGCTTGGAAACCGAATGGGCCAGCTGCAACTATCAAAGAGAGAGAAATATCATGAAAAAACCAACACCAAATCCTCCCGAAACAGAAGCCGACCCAACATCCCCCTACGCCACCATCGACTCCAAAAAACTCCACGAAGCTGCCGAACGTGCGCTCGATTACTACCTGAACCCCACCGCCCACGTCATGGCCACGCCCTACACCCCCAACCAGATGTATTTCGCCAATCCCAAAGCCGACACTGAATCCCTGCTGGCCAATGCCAGCGAATCATTGTCCTCGGCCACGGTCATGCTCGGTGACTTCGCCGCACTGCTGGAAGGCACCCACCGCAAGACTTTGCTGGGCATTGCGCAAGTGGTGATGTTGGGAGAGCTGGCGGTAAATCAGGCGTTGGATAACGTCGAGCCGGCTGAATAACCCTCCCGCAACGCAATCCCTGTAGGAGCTGCCGAAGGCTGCGATCTTTTGATCTTTAAAATCAAAGTCAAAAGATCGCAGCCTTCGGCAGCTCCTACAGTGCTCAATCTACGCGCATAAAAAAGGCGCCCCGAAGGACGCCAAAAGATTCACCTCTTACCAAAGGAGCAAGGAGCTTCTAAAGGTGAATTTGCATTAGCCGCGAAGTCAGAGAATCGCCAGCGGATACTCGACAATCACCCGCACTTCATCCAGATCCGACTCAAACGCCGTGGCGCGGGTGGTGGCCTGGCGCAGACGCAGAGACATGTCTTTCAGCGAGCCGCTCTGCACCACGTATTTGACTTCGATGTCGCGCTCCCAGCGCTTCTGGTCAGTCAGCGGGTTGCCGTCGGCATCGCGGCGCATGTACACGGCGTTGGCGTTGGAATAGTCGGCGTCGGTGCCACGGGCGTAACGGGTCATGAACGACAAACCCGGCACGCCATAGCTGTTCATGTCGAGGTCGTAACGCACCATCCACGAACGTTCCTTGGGCGAGTTGAAGTCGCTGTACTGGATGGAGTTGTCGAGGAAGATCGAGTCGGACTGGCGCAGGTAATCGAAGTCGTCGTTACCGTTGTTGCGCTGGTGCGATAACGCAACGGAGTGGGCGCCGAGTTTCACTCCGACACGGCCGCTCCAGATGTTGTTGTCGAATTCGCCGAGCAGTTGTTTGCCTTCGTCGACCGCCTTGTAATAGTTCAGGCCACCGAACAGCGACAGGTCGTCCGACAGCGGATAAGTCCATGCGGTGCCGGCGTAGTACTGATTCCAGGCGTCCTTGAGGCGACTGGAATACAGGCTGAAACTGAGGTTTTTGTTCAGCGTGTAGTCGCCACCGAAATAGCCGACCCACGGCGAATTGACTGGACCGGCGTAGAAGGTCGCGAAGTTTTCGCGCATGTTGCTGGACACCGGTTGGCTCATCGCATGCAGGCGACCGCCCTGTACCGACAGACCTTCGATACTGGTGTTGGTGGCCGTGACACCCCGGAAGCTTTCCGGCAACAGTCGGGAGTCACCCGCCGCAACCACCGGGTTGGCGGGGAACACATCGCCGACCTTGATCACGGTATCGAAGGCGCGCACTTTGGCGGCGCCACCGACCTTGGTGTATTCATCCCGCGCCTGACCATCGCTGTCGACCGGCAACACGTCGAAAGAACTACGGCCACCGTTGCGCCCGTCACCGGTATCGAGTTTCAAGCCGATCATCGCAAACGCATCCACACCGACCCCGACGGTGCCCTGTGTAAACCCTGATTCAAACTTGCTGATAACGGCGTGAGCCCAAGCCTCGGAATAACCATTGCCGGTGGGACTCGACTGGCCGTCACGGTGATCACGATTGAAGTACAAGTTGCGGTTGAGCACCGTCAGGCTGCTGCCCTCGATAAACCCCTCGGGTTTTTCTTCCGCCAACACCATGGACGGCCCGGAGCCGACAACCACCGCTAAAGCGGCTATCGACATTTTTGTATTGTTAACCATCAATCACTCCTTGGGTTCGGCAGAACGGGAACGTGCTTCGGCGT
Source organism: Pseudomonas sp. Pseusp11 (assembly GCF_047304405.1). Taxonomy (NCBI): domain Bacteria; kingdom Pseudomonadati; phylum Pseudomonadota; class Gammaproteobacteria; order Pseudomonadales; family Pseudomonadaceae; genus Pseudomonas; species Pseudomonas sp. Pseusp11. The sequence continues at coordinate 234,919 of NZ_JBGLZF010000006.1, read as the reverse complement.
GGGTTTTATTGTTCGACGGGCAAGGGCCCGCCGGCATGGTCGCCGGGTGACATCGTTGCAGGCTGCGGATAACGCCAAGGTGATGGGGGAATTACAATTTCGTCATGTGCGTCTGGTGTTGCCCGATCAGACCAAAACAGCCAGATCCGTGTATCGGGCAACCAATGGATCGGCGGTGAGAAGTTTCATGGGTTCTGTCATGGCTGTTGCAATAATGAGGCGGTCGAACGGGTCCCGATGGTGATGTTCGAGGTCCTTCACTGCAATGGCGTGTTCTGAGGTCACAGGCAGCTCGATGAACCCGCTGTCGAGGCAGCACTGGCGGATTTCTTCCAGGTCAACGTTCAGCTTTCCCAGCCCGACCTTGATCGCCATCTCCCAGAATGTCGCTGCGCTGACGTAAATGTCGGCAGCGCTCTCAATGAGCTTTCTGGCTTTGCCGGATAGCCTGGGGTCATCGCTGAGCGTCCAGAGCAAAATATGTGTGTCGAGCAGAAGCCTCATTCTTGAGTGCCTTCAAAAGCATCGAGCATGTCGTCAGGCAGTGAGGCATCAAAGTCTTCGGGGAGCACCAGTTTGCCTTTCATCGCTCCGATACGCTGGCCACGGGGCTTTCCCACCGGAACCAGACGCGCAAGGGCCCGACCATGTTTGGCAATCGTGATGATCTGCCCGGCGGCTGCGTCATCGACGAGTTTGGACAGATTGTTTTTTGCTTCGGCCAACGGAACGACAATCATGGTTTCTCTCCCATATTCTGGACAAATATAGCCAGAATATTGGGAGGCGGTAAAGATGCGCGATTCTTCAAGTGGGACGGGCGGTGATTTGGAGCGTTTCACTCGATGGGTCAGCAGCGTGACATTGCCTTGACGCTCAGCGGCCAAGGCGTCGAGGCCGTCTACCAGTTCGGAAAAGATGTCACGGTTCATTGTTATTTCTCGCGTTGATTTATCGATCCAGCCAGTCATTCAAGATAGAGCCAAGTGCGCAGCGCTGGATGTAGGACGAAACGGACATTCCCGCGCGAGCTTTCGGGGATTGCAGAAGGAGGGGAGGGCAGCGGTAACAAATCCCACAAACGCAAAAACGGCACCCGAAGGTGCCGTTTCTGTTTTCTACCGAGTATCGCTACGCGATCAACCCGCCAACCCCGATTGTTGAACCAGGTTCAGCAGCGGTTGTGGGTACAGGCCGAGGAAGAACGCCAGTACGGCGATCGCCAGCAGCATCACGCCGCCTGCACGTTGTTCCCAGTGCAGTTGCGCATCGTGGCGACGCAGGTTTGGTTCCATCAGGTACAGGGTGACCATCACACGCAGGTAGTAGAAGACGCCGATGGCGCTGCCCAGTACCAGGGAGCCGACCAGCCACCATTGGTGCGACTCGACGCCGGTGGCGATGATGTAGAACTTGCCGATGAAGCCCGCGGTCAGCGGGATACCGGCCAGGGACAGCATCATCACGGTCAGGACGGCAGTCAGGTACGGACGGCGCCAGAACAGGCCACGGTATTCGTACAAGGCATCCGCGTCACGGCCGCTGTACGGCGAGGACATCAGGGTGATCACACCGAACGCGCCGAGGCTGGTGATCACGTAGGTGACCAGGTACACGCCGATGGCTTCCACGGCCAGGCCCTTGCTCGCCACCAGGGCGATCAGCAGGTAACCGAAGTGCGCGATGGAGGAGTAACCCAGCAGACGCTTGAGGTTGCTCTGGGTCAGTGCCAGCAGGTTACCGAACAGGATCGACGCGATGGCGATGATGGTCAGCACGTTGCTCAGTACGCCACTGCTCGCCGCTGGCGAGATCTGGAACAGACGCACCATCACCGCGAACACAGCCACTTTGGAGGCCGTGGCCAGGAACGCTGCCACCGGTGCCGGAGCCCCTTCGTAAACGTCCGGGGTCCAGAGGTGGAACGGTACCAGCGACAGTTTGAACGCCAGGCCGATCAGCATCATGCCCAGGCCCAGTTGCGCGATCGGGCTAGGCAGGCCGGTGGCCGCCAGGGCCTGACCGATGCCGTTGAAGCTCAGGCTGCCGGCTTCGGCGTAGAGCAGGGCCATGCCGAACAACAGGAACGCGGAACCGGCGGCCGACAGCACCATGTACTTGATGCCGGCTTCCAGCGAACGCTTGTTGAAGAAGGCGTAAGCCACCAAACCGTAGACCGGTACCGAGAGCAGTTCCAGACCGACGAACAAACCGGCCAGGTGCTGCGCGCTGACCAACACCAGGCCACCGGCGGCGGACATCAGGATCAGCAGGTAAAGTTCTTCACGGTTGCCCGGGTAGCCCGTACCGCCATCGCCCAGGTAGGCGTGGGCGAGGGTCACACAGGCGAGGGTGGCGACCAGGATCAGCGCCATGTACAGGCAAGCGAAAGTGTCGATCTGCAGCAGTGGAGTCACGGCCAGTGGCGCGACTTTCAGGGCTGGCAGGATCGACAGCAAGGCCAGGTTAAGACCTGCCACCGACAGCAGGAAGGTTTGCGAGTGGTTGCGGCGCCACGCGATAGCCAGCATCACCACGATGATCGTGGCGCTGGTGATCAACAACGGCGCAAGCGCGATAAAGTGTTGAGTCGTGAATTCCATAGCGCTCTTACCGGGCCGAAGCGAGTTGAGTGAAGGCGGAGCCGAGCCACTGCTGCACGCCATGCATCGTCGCGGCAGAGGTATCGAGGAACGGTTGCGGGTACACGCCGATGTAAAGCAGCAGTGCCGCAAGCCCAACCACCATGATCAGTTCGCGACCGTCCATGCCATGCAGCACCGCGTCGGATTTCGACGGGCCGAAGTAGGCGCGGTGGATCATGATCAGCGAGTAGACCGAGCCGAATACCAGGCCGGACGTGGCGATCACGGTGACCCATGGCGCGCTGGCGAAGGTGCCGATCAGGATCAGGAACTCACCGACGAAGTTACCGGTCGCCGGCAGGCCCAGCGACGCCGCTGCGAAGAACAGGCTGAGGGCTGGCAGGTAGGCAATCTTCGACCACAGGCCACCCATCTCGCGCATATCGCGGGTATGAGTGCGCTCGTACAGCTGACCGGAGAGGATAAAGAGTGCCGCGGCCGACAGACCGTGAGCCAGCATCTGCATGACCGCGCCCTGCAGCGCCAGTTGGCTGCCGGAGTAGATGCCGATCAGCACGAAGCCCATATGGGAAACGGACGAGAAGGCAATCAGTCGCTTGATGTCGGTTTGCGCGAAGGCCAGGAACGCACCGTAGAAGATCCCGATCAGACCCAGGGTCATGGCGAACGGCGCGAACTCGGCCGAGGCATTCGGGAACAGCGGCAGGGCGAAACGCAGCAGGCCGTACGCAGCAGTCTTCAGCAAGATACCGGCCAGGTCCACGGAGCCCGCAGTCGGTGCCTGGGCGTGAGCGTCAGGCAACCAGGAGTGGAACGGTACGACGGGCAGCTTGACCGCGAAGGCGATGAAGAAGCCGAGCATCAGGATGTACTCGGTGGTCTGCGACATCTTGGTTTTCAACAGATCGGCGTAGTTGAAGGTAATCACGCCGGTGTCGTTGAAGTTGACCAGTACCAGGCCCAGGATCGCCACCAACATGATCAGGCCGGAAGCCTGAGTGAAGATGAAGAACTTGGTCGCCGCGTAGATCCGGGTTTTCTTGCCGTCCGAAGAACTGTGACCCCAGAGCGCGATGAGGAAGTACATCGGCACCAGCATCATTTCCCAGAAGAAGAAGAACATGAACAGGTCGAGGGCGAGGAACACGCCAACGACACCGCCCAGGATCCACATCAGGTTCAGGTGGAAGAAGCCCACATGACGCTGAATCTCTTTCCAGGAGCAGAGTACCGAGAGGACACCCAGCAGGCCGGTCAGCAGGATCATCAACAGCGACAGGCCGTCGAGGGCCAGGTGCACGTTGATGCCGAAGCGCTGGATCCAGACGTGTTTGAACTCAAGCGCCCAGGTCGGATCGGCGCCAGGTTTTGGTGCAAATGAATAGTCACCGTTGGCCCACAGCCAGAGGCCGAGGGAGAGCAGCAGGGACATGGTGATCAGCGCAATCCAGCGGGGGAGGGTGGCGCCGAAGCGCTCACCCATCCAGCACAGCAGGCCGCCGATGAAGGGGATCAGGATTAGCCATGGCAGAATCATGACGGGCTCGTTTCCTTTCGCAAGTTCGCAAGGTTCATAGTCAGACCGCTACCAGCACGACGGCGCCGATTACCAGCACGGCACCAGCAGCCATCGAGGCGGCATACCAACGCAATTGACCGGTCTCGGTGCGGCTCAGGGCGGTGTGACCGCCTTTGGCCATACGCGGGATCAGACCGATGGTCTGGTCGAGCGGGTCTTTGCGCAGAATGTGGCTGATCGCAAGGTACGGCTTGACGAACAGTTTGTCGTAGATCCAGTCGAAGCCCCAGGCAGCGAACCACCAGGCCGAAAGGAAGCGGCCGATGCCGCTGTTGGCGATGGCCGTGACGAAGCGACGCTTGCCGAGGAACAGCAGCGCGGCCAGCAGGATACCGGACAGGGCGATGGCACCCGAAGCGATTTCCAGGCTGTGCTTGGCTTCGCCGCCGGCATGGCCGACGCTTTCCGGCAACACACCGTGCAGCGGCGGAACGATCATCGCGCCGACGAACGTCGACAGTACGATCAGCACCGATAGCGGCAGCCAGTGAGCAATGCCGTGACCGGCATGGGCTTCGGTCTTCGCTTCACCGTGGAACGTGATGAAGATCAGGCGGAAGGTGTACAGCGAGGTCATGAAGGCACCGACCAGACCGGCATACAGCAGGCCTTCGTTACCGCTGGCGAACGCTTCCCAGAGGATTTCATCCTTGGAGTAGAAGCCCGCGGTCACCAGAGGCAAGGCCGCCAGGGCCGCGCCGCCGACGATGAAGCTGGCGTAGGCCAGTGGCAGTTTCTTCCACAGGCCGCCCATCTTGAAGATGTTCTGCTCGTGGTGGCAGGCAACGATCACCGCACCGGATGCAAGGAACAGCAGCGCCTTGAAGAAGGCGTGGGTCATCAGGTGGAAAATCGCGCCATCCCATGCGCCCACGCCCAGGGCGAGGAACATGTAGCCGATCTGGCTCATGGTCGAGTAGGCGAGGATACGTTTGATGTCGGTCTGAACCAGTGCGGCAAAACCTGCCAGCACCAGCGTCACGCCACCCACGACACCTACCAGGTGCAGGATATCCGGCGCCAGTGCGAACAGGCCGTGGGTACGGGCGATCAGGTAGACACCGGCGGTTACCATGGTCGCGGCGTGGATCAGTGCCGAAACCGGAGTAGGGCCGGCCATCGCATCCGCCAGCCAGGTTTGCAGCGGCAGTTGCGCGGATTTACCGACAGCGCCGCCCAGCAGCATCAGGGTCGCCAGAACGATCCAGAAGTCGCCGGCCTTGAAGTGCTCAGGCGCCTTGACCAGCAGTTCCTGGATATTCAGCGTGCCCAGTTGCTGGAACAGGATGAACAGGCCGATGGCCATGAACACGTCGCCGACGCGGGTCACGATGAAGGCTTTGAGTGCCGCATTACCGTTGTTGCGGTTGCTGTAGTAGAAACCGATCAACAGGTACGAGCACAGGCCCACGCCTTCCCAGCCGAAGTACACGAACAGCAGGTTATCGGCCAGGACCAGGAACAGCATGCTGGCGATAAACAGGTTGGTGTAGGCGAAGAAGCGCGAGTAACCGGCTTCACCGCGCATGTACCAGGACGCGAACAGGTGGATCAGGAAACCCACGCCCACCACCACGCCGAGCATGGTCACGGACAGGCCATCCAGGTACAGGGCGAAGTTCGGCGTGAAGCCTTCCACCGCCATCCATTGCCACAGCACCAGGGTGTAGTGGCCACCCTCGGGCGGTGCAACGTTGAATTGCCAGATCACATAAGCCGCGACGATCGCCGACAAGCCGATGGAGCCGACGCCGATCAGCGCCGAGAGGTTTTCCGAGAGGCGTCCGCGGGAGAACGCCAGCAGCACAAAACCGATCAGGGGGAACAGGAAAGTCAGATAGAGAAGGTTCATCCGCGCATCTCGCTGGCAGCGTCGATATCGAGAGTGTGGAAGCGGCGATACAGCTGCAACAGAATCGCCAGGCCGATACTGGCCTCGGCGGCTGCCAGGCTGATCACCAGGATGAACATGATTTGTCCATCCGGCTGCGCCCAGCGGCTACCGGCAACGATGAACGCCAGTGCGGAGGCATTCATCATGACCTCCAGGCTCATCAGCACGAAGAGAATGTTGCGCCGGACCATCAGGCCGACCAGACCGAGGCAGAACAGGATGCCGGCGACCGCCAGACCATGCTCCAAAGGGATAGCAGGCATCGTCATTGCTCCTTGGCTTCGTTGCGGCCCAAGTGGAACGCCGTGACGGCTGCGGCGAGCAGCAGCATCGAGGCGAGTTCGACCACCAGCAGGTAAGGACCGAACAGGCTGATGCCCACGGCCTTGGCGTCTACGGTGGTGTGGCCGAGGGACTGGCCGCTGGAGTGGCTGAACAGCACATACAGCAGTTCAGCCAGCAGCAGGCCGCCGAGTACGACCGGGCCCAGCCAGATACCGGGCTTGAGCCAGACGCGCTCTTGCTGAACCGAGGCCGGGCCCAAGTTCAGCATCATCACCACGAACACGAACAGCACCATGATGGCGCCGGCGTAGGCGATCACTTCCAGTACACCGGCAAACGGTGCGCCAAGGGCGAAGAACGTCATGGCCACGGCGATCAGCGAAATGATCAGGTAGAGCAGGGCGTGCACGGGGTTGGTGTTGGTGATCACGCGAAGCGTGGACACAACAGCAATACCCGATGCGAAATAGAAAGCGAATTCCATCGTTCTTCCTTAAGGCAGCAAGCTCTTCACGTTGATCGGCTCGGCTTCATTCTGCGCGGCGCCTTTTGGCTTACCGGCAATCGCCATACCTGCAACACGATAGAAGTTGTAGTCAGGGTTTTTACCGGGACCGGAGATCAGCAGATCTTCTTTCTCGTAAACCAGGTCCTGCCGCTTGAACTCGGCCATTTCGAAATCCGGTGTCAGCTGGATTGCGGTGGTCGGGCAGGCTTCCTCGCAGAGGCCGCAGAAAATGCAGCGCGAGAAGTTGATGCGGAAGAAGTCCGGGTACCAGCGACCGTCTTCGGTTTCAGCTTTCTGCAGCGAGATGCAACCCACCGGGCACGCCACGGCGCACAGGTTGCAGGCTACACAACGCTCTTCGCCGTCGGGGTCGCGGGTCAGGACGATACGGCCACGGAAACGCGGCGGCAGGTACACGGGTTCTTCCGGGTACTGCAGCGTGTCGCGCTTGCGGAAGGCGTGGCCGAAGATCATCACCAGGCTGCGAAGCTGGGTGAAGAAGCCATGCACGATGTCAAAAATGTACTTCATGATTCTCTATCCTCACTGAGCCGCGACGGCGGGCGTGTTGAGCAACACGATCGCAGCGGTCACCAGCATGTTGACGAGGGTCAGCGGCAGGCAGAACTTCCAGCTGAAGTCCATCACTTGGTCATACCGTGGGCGCGGAATCGAGGCGCGCAGCAGGATGAAGAACATGATGAAGAACGCGGTTTTCAGTGCGAACCAGATGAACGGGATCTGCGGCAGCAGGCCGAACGGGCCGTGCCAGCCACCGAAGAACAGCGTGACCAACAGCGCCGAAATCAACACGATGCCGATGTACTCACCAACGAAGAACATGCCCCATTTCATGCCGGCATATTCAATGTGGTAACCGTCGGCCAGTTCCTGTTCCGCTTCCGGCTGGTCGAACGGGTGACGGTGAGTCACGGCGACGCCAGCGATGAAGAAGGTCAGGAAACCGAAGATCTGCGGAATGATGAACCACATGTTCTGCGCTTGGTATTCAACGATGTCGCGCATGTTGAACGAGCCAACCTGGATCACGATGCCCATCAGCGACAGGCCCATGAACACTTCGTACGACACGGTTTGTGCCGAGGCCCGCAAGCTGCCCAACAGGGCGAACTTGTTGTTACTCGACCAGCCGGCGAACAGCACCGCGTAGACCGACAGACCCGCCATGGCGAAGAAGAACAGGATGCCGATGTTGATATCCGCCACGCCCCAGGTCGGGGTGATCGGGATGATCGCGAAGGCAATCAGCAAGGCGCTCATGGCCACGACCGGTGCCAAGGTGAAGATCACCTTGTCGGCGAACGGCGGGGTCCAGTCTTCCTTGAAGAACATCTTGATCATGTCGGCCGCAATCTGGAACGCGCCGAACGGGCCGACGCGGTTCGGACCGTAACGGTCCTGCCAGAGGGCGAGCAAACGACGCTCGACCCAGCTCAGCAGCGCGCCGCAGACCACTACGGCGAGCAGAATCACGATGGCCTTGAGGACCGCGATGATTACGTCGATCACTTCAGGAGTGAACAAGGTCATAGCGCTGCCTCCTGCAGACCGTCAACGGATTTGCCAAAGATGGCTGGTGGAATGCCGGCGATACCTGCAGGCAATGCGACCAGACCGGCACCCAGCTCTTCGTTGATGCGCAGCGGCAGACGCAAAGTCTGGCCAGCAACGTTCAAGCTCAGCAGGGCACCGTCATTGACACCCAGACGATCGGCTTCGGACTTGGCCAGCGACACGTAGGCGGCCGGGATGCGTTCCTGTACCGGTGCGGCTTTGGAAGAGTTCTCTTCGCTGCCGAACAGATGGATGAACGGCACGACCTGCCAGGTGCCTGGGGCCGGGTTGAACGCACGCGGAACACTGGCGAACCAGTTCAGCGAATCACCAGTGCTTTCGATCAGGCGAGTGCCCGGGTCGCCAGCGCGCAGGTGACCACCGACTTCGTCCTGGAACTTGTTCCAGGCTTGCGGCGAGTTCCAGCCCGGAGACCAGGCGAAAGGTACTTGCTGACGCGGTTCGGCGGAGCCCGAGTAACCTTCCATCGAGAACGAGAATGCAGTGTCGTTATCCTGGGAGGTACGCGGTTCGTGCACGCTGATGTCGGCGCGCATGGCGGTACGACCGGAGTAACGCAGCGGTTCGCGCGCCAGTTTCAGGCCTTTGATCCGGAATGCGGCGGACGGTGCGGCATCGACGATACGCGCCAGTTGCGGCGTGCTTGCAGCAACGGCAGCGGTGACGTGGTCCAGTTGGGTCCAGTCGATCGGCTGGTTCAGCAGGGTCGAACGCAGGGCGTGCAGCCAGCGCCAGCCTTCGTGAACCAGGATGCTCGCGTCGAGGTAAGTCGGGTCGAAGACCTGGAAGAAACGCTGGGCGCGGCCTTCCTGGCTGACCAGCGTACCGTCGCCTTCAGCGAAGCTGGCCGCTGGCAGTACCAGGTGCGCGCGATCGCTGGTGGCGGTTTTCTGATGGTCCGCCACGATCACCACTTTCGCAGCGTTCAGGGCAGCATCGACCTTGGATTTGTCGGTACGGGTGTACAGGTCGTTTTCCAGCACGACGATGGCGTCGGCCTTACCGTCGATCACGGCTTGCAGTGCTTCGTCGACCGAGTTGCCGCCGAGCATGGCCAGGCCGAGGCTGTTGGCCTCCGGCACGATCAGGCTGATGGAACCGTTCTTCTCGCGCAGCTTCAGGGCTTTGGCGATGTTCGCCGCCGCTTCGATCAGCGCCTTGGAACCCAGCGAGGTACCGGCAATGATCAGCGGACGCTTGGCTGCGAGCAGGGCGTCGGCAATGCGCTTGGCCAGCGCCAGAGCTTCGGCGTCCAGACCTTCAACGGCCGGTGCGCTGGCGTCGAGGGCGTGAGCCACCGCGAAACCGATGCGGGCCAGGTCGTCTGGTGCGGCGTGAACGCATTCTTCAGCGATGTCGTCGAGCTTGGTTTCAGCCAGGCTGGCGATGAACAGCGGGTTCAGCTCGTGCTGGCCGATGTTCTTCACCGCGGCGTCGAGCCATGGCTGAACGCGCATGGCGTCGGCCATGTCTTCGGCCTTGCCCTTGACCGATTGACGCAGGGCCAGGGCCATGCGCGCAGCGGTCTGGGTCAGGTCTTCGCCAAGGACGAAAATCGCATCGTGGTCTTCGATGTCGCGCATGTTCGGGATCGGCAACGGGCTGTCTTTGAGCACCTGCATGACCAGACGAATGCGTTCCAGCTCCGAGGCTTCGATACCGGAGTAGAAGTGCTCGGTGCCGACCAGCTCGCGCAACGCGTAGTTGCTTTCGAGGCTGGCGCGCGGCGAACCGATACCGACGATGTTGCGACCGCGTAGCAGGTCGGCGGCTTTATCCAGTGCTTCGTCCAGGCTCAGTTTCGCGCCGTTCGCCAGCAGTGGCTGACGTGGGCGATCCTTGCGGTTGACATAGCCATAGCCGAAACGGCCACGGTCGCACAGGAAGTACTGGTTCACCGAACCGTTGAAGCGGTTTTCGATGCGGCGCAGTTCGCCGTAACGCTCGCCCGGGGAGATGTTGCAACCGCTGGAGCAGCCATGGCAGATGCTCGGCGAGAACTGCATGTCCCACTTGCGGTTGTAGCGCTCGGAGTGAGTCTTGTCGGTGAACACACCGGTCGGGCAGACCTCGGTGAGGTTGCCGGAGAACTCGCTTTCCAGGGTGCCGTCTTCAACGCGACCGAAGTACACGTTGTCGTGGGCGCCGAATACACCGAGATCGGTGCCGCCGGCGTAGTCCTTATAGAAGCGCACGCAGCGGTAGCAGGCGATGCAGCGGTTCATTTCGTGGGAAATGAACGGGCCCAGTTGCTGGTTCTGGTGGGTACGCTTGGTGAAGCGATAACGGCGCTCGTTGTGGCCGGTCATCACCGTCATGTCTTGCAGGTGGCAGTGACCACCTTCCTCACAGACCGGGCAGTCGTGAGGGTGGTTGGTCATCAGCCATTCAACGACGCTTGCGCGAAACACTTTCGCTTCTTCGTCGTCGATGGAGATCCAGCTGCCGTCGGTGGCGGGGGTCATGCAGGACATGACGATCCGACCACGCTTGTCGTTCTCGTCGGTGTACTGCTTGACCGCGCACTGGCGGCAAGCGCCAACGCTGCCAAGGGCTGGGTGCCAGCAGAAATAAGGGATATCGAGGCCTAGCGACAGACATGCCTGTAACAGGTTGTCTGCCCCATCGACTTCGAGCTCTTTGCCGTCTACGTGGATAGTGGCCATGGTTCAAAGTTCTTCGTTGGCCCGGTGTCAGCGGGCGTGGCTAATGGAATCTTGTTATCCGTCCAAATCCAAACAGCCTCGAAAGGCGTCATCGGACGAAAGGCGAACGGCACGGACCGTTCGCCTTTTTTAAAGCGTTAAGCGCCGACTACGATCGGCTTTGCCAGAGGCGGGACGACGGCGCGGGTAGGCGCGATGCCGGCTTCGAACTCTGGACGGAAGTATTTGATGGCACTGCCCAACGGCTCCACGGCACCCGGTGCGTGAGCACAGAAGGTCTTGCCTGGGCCGAGGAAACCGACCAGACCCAGCAGGGTCTCGATATCGCCGGCTTGCCCTTCACCGTTCTCGATCGCGCGCAGCAGCTTGACGCTCCACGGCAGACCGTCGCGGCACGGGGTGCAGAAACCGCACGATTCACGGGCGAAGAACTCTTCCATGTTGCGCAGCAGGGACACCATGTTGACGCTGTCGTCCACCGCCATGGCCAGGCCGGTACCCATACGGGTGCCCACTTTGGCGATGCCGCCGGCGTACATTTGTGCGTCCAGGTGTTCCGGCAACAGGAAGCCGGTACCGGCGCCGCCTGGCTGCCAGCACTTGAGCTTGTAACCGTCGCGCATGCCGCCGGCGTAGTCTTCGAACAACTCGCGACCGGTAACGCCGAACGGCAACTCCCACAGGCCCGGATTCTTGACCTTGCCGGAGAAGCCCATGAGCTTGGTGCCCATGTCTTCGCTGCCTTCGCGGGCCAACGATTTGTACCAGTCCACGCCGTCGGCAATGATCGCCGGTACGTTGCACAGGGTTTCAACGTTGTTCACGCAAGTCGGCTTGCCCCACACGCCCACGGCGGCAGGGAAGGGCGGCTTGGAGCGCGGGTTGGCGCGGCGGCCTTCGAGGGAGTTGATCAGTGCGGTTTCTTCACCGCAGATGTAACGCCCGGCACCGGTGTGGACGAACAGCTCGAAATCGAAGCCGCTGCCCAGGATGTTCTTGCCCAGCAGGCCTGCTGCCTTGGCTTCTTCCACGGCACGGTTCAGGTGCTTGGCGGCGGTGGTGTATTCGCCACGCAGGAAGATGTAGCCACGGTAGGTTTTCAGCGCGCGAGCACTGATCAGCATGCCTTCGATCAGCAGATGGGGCAGTTGCTCCATCAGCATGCGGTCTTTCCAGGTGTTCGGCTCCATTTCATCCGCGTTGCACAGCAGGTAGCGGATGTTGATGGATTCGTCCTTGGGCATCAGGCCCCACTTCACGCCAGTGGGGAAGCCTGCACCGCCGCGGCCCTTGAGGCCGGAGTCTTTCACGGTCTGGACGATGTCGTCCTGGGCCATGTCGGCGAAGGCCTTGCGTGCGGCGGCGTAACCGTTCTTGGCCTGGTACTCGTCGAGCCATACGGCTTCGCCGTCGTCACGCAGGCGCCAGGTGAGCGGGTGAGTCTCTGCGACACGCTTGATGCGGTTGGCAGGACCAAAGGAAGTCAGGGTCATACGTAGCCCTCGAGCAATTTGGCAACGCCGGCAGGCTGCACATCACCGAATGTGTCGTCGTCGATCATCAACGCCGGCGCCTTGTCACAGTTGCCGAGGCAGCAGACCGGCAGCAGGGTGAAGCGACCGTCGGCGGTGGTCTGGCCCAGGCCGATGCCCAGCTTGCTCTGGATTTCGCTGACCACCGATTCATGGCCGCCGATGTAGCAGACCATGCTGTCGCAGACGCGAATGATGTGACGGCCGACTGGCTGACGGAAGATCTGGCTATAGAAAGTAGCCACCCCTTCAACATCGCTGGCCGGGATGCCGAGGATTTCGCCGATGGCGTAGAGCGCGCCGTCAGGCACCCAACCACGTTCCTTCTGGACGATCTTCAGGGCTTCGATCGACGCCGCGCGCGGGTCTTCGTAGTGATGCAGCTCGTGCTCGATGGCCGAGCGCTCGGTTTCGCTCAGGGCGAAACGGTCTGTCTGGATAAGCGGGCTGTTCATGCTTAGCGGTCCACGTCGGCCATAACGAAATCGATACTACCCAGGTACGCGATCAAGTCCGCGACCATGCTGCCTTTGATCACTGAAGGGATCTGCTGCAGGTGCGGGAAGCTTGGGGTACGAATCCGGGTGCGGTAGCTCATGGTGCCGCCATCGCTCGTCAGGTAATAACTGTTGATGCCCTTGGTCGCTTCGATCATCTGGAAGGATTCGTTGGCCGGCATGACCGGGCCCCACGAAACTTGCAGGAAGTGCGTGATCAGGGTCTCGATGTGCTGCAGCGTGCGCTCTTTTGGCGGCGGCGTGGTCAGCGGGTGATCCGCCTTGTACGGGCCTTCCGGCATGTTGCGCAGGCACTGCTCGATGATCTTGATGCTCTGGCGCATTTCTTCGACGCGAACGATGCAACGGTCGTAGGCATCGCCATTGGCCGCCAGCGGGACTTCGAATTCGAAGTTTTCGTAGCCGGAGTAGGGGCGAGCTTTACGCAGGTCGAAATTGCAACCGGTCGAACGCAGGCCGGCACCAGTGACGCCCCATTCCAGGGCTTCCTTGGTGTTGTAGGCGGCGACGCCGATGGTCCGGCCACGCAGGATGCTGTTGTCCAGTGCGGCTTTCTGGTATTCGTCCAGACGCTTTGGCATCCACTCGACGAAATCCTTGACCAGTTTTTCCCAGCCGCGCGGCAGGTCGTGGGCGACACCACCGATGCGGTACCAGGCCGGGTGCAGGCGGAAACCGGTAATGGCTTCGATCACCGTGTACGCCTTCTGGCGGTCGGTGAAGGTGAAGAACACCGGAGTCATGGCGCCGACGTCCTGGATGTAAGTCCCCAGGAACAGCAGGTGGCTGGTGATCCGGAAGAACTCGGCCATCATGATGCGGATGACGTCGACCTTCTCGGGCACCTTGATGCCGGCCAGCTTCTCGACCGAGAGCACGTACGGCAGGTTGTTCATCACGCCGCCGAGGTAGTCGATACGGTCGGTGTACGGAATGAAGCTGTGCCAGGACTGGCGCTCGGCCATCTTCTCGGCGCCACGGTGGTGGTAGCCGACGTCTGGCACGCAGTCGACGATCTCTTCACCGTCCAGCTGCAGGATGATGCGGAACGCACCGTGGGCCGAAGGGTGGTTCGGACCCAGGTTGAGGAACATGTAGTCCTCGTTCGGGCCGGAACGCTTCATGCCCCAGTCTTCAGGCTTGAAGCGCGCGGCTTCTTCCTCAAGCTGTTGCTTGGCCAGGGTCAGGCTAAACGGATCGAACTCGGTGGCACGGGCCGGGAAGTCCTTGCGCAGCGGGTGACCTTCCCAGGTCGGCGGCATCATGATGCGGCTCAGGTGCGGGTGGCCGGCAAAGTGAATGCCGTACATGTCCCACACTTCACGCTCGTACCAGTTGGCGTTCGGCCAGATGCTGGTGACGGTCGGCAGGTTGAGGTCGCTCTCGGACAAGGCGACCTTGATCATTACGTCACTATTACGTTCGATCGACATCAAGTGATAGAACACAGTGAAGTCGACGCCGTTTGGCAGCCCTTGACGCTTGGTGCGCAGACGCTCGTCCACGCCGTGCAGGTCATAGAGCATGACGTACGGCTTGGGCAGGTTGCGCAGGAAAGTCAGGACTTCGACGAGTTTGGCACGGGCAACCCAAAGCACCGGCATGCCGGTGCGGGTAGGCTGGGCGGTGAACGCCTCTGGGCCAAAACGGTTGTTCAGTTCGACGACCACATCCTGGTCGTCTGCCTTATAAGGCGGGATGTACAGAGCACTGCCTGCAGTCATGGTTATTTATCGCTTTCGGTCAACGTAAAGAATGAAGCCAGTTTCTCGTTCTATAAAAGAAGCAGAGCTGGATCAGACTTCGTCGGGGCTGCGCAGGTTGGTTACCTGAATACGCTGTTCGCGGCGCTGTTCCTTTTGCGAAGGCATCTCGGCGCGGTAAACGCCTTGATCGCCAACGACCCAGGAAAGTGGGCGACGCTCCTGGCCAATCGACTCCTGCAACAGCATCAAGCCTTGCAGAAAAGCTTCAGGGCGGGGTGGGCAGCCAGGCACGTAGACGTCCACGGGCAGGAACTTGTCCACCCCTTGAACGACGGAGTAGATGTCGTACATGCCACCGGAGTTGGCGCACGAACCCATGGAAATAACCCATTTAGGTTCGAGCATCTGCTCGTAGAGACGCTGAATGATCGGCGCCATCTTGATGAAGCAGGTACCGGCGATAACCATGAAATCCGCCTGACGCGGCGATGCCCGGATGACCTCGGCGCCAAAGCGCGCGATGTCGTGGGGCGCCGTGAAGGCGGTGGTCATTTCCACGTAGCAGCACGAAAGACCGAAGTTATACGGCCACAGGGAGTTCTTGCGCCCCCAGTTGATCGTGCCGTTGAGCACGTCTTCGAGCTTGCCCATGAAAATGTTTTTGTGGACTTGATCTTCTAACGGATCGGAAACGGTTTCCCGTTGGCCAATCGGATACTGCTCGTTAGGAGCATCGGGGTCGATCCTGGTGAGATTGTATTGCATTGCCAAAGCCTCATTGTTTCAGCTTCGCTTGCCGCTTAAGACGAGCTGCCGGAGCCCAGTCAAGGGCGCCCACTCGAAATAGGTAGACAAGACCTGCCAACAGAATTGCTATGAAAACGAGAGCTTCGACGAATCCGGTCCAGCCGCTTTCGCGGACGGACACAGACCAGGCAAAGAGAAAGAGGGCTTCGATATCGAAGATCACGAAGAGCATCGCGACCAGATAGAATTTGGCTGAGAGCCGCAAGCGGGCGCCACCTGTAGGTAGCATGCCGGACTCGAACGGTTCGTTTTTGCTGCGGCCCCAGGCTTTTGACCCGAGGAGGCTGGAGACGCCGAGCATGAAGGCGCAAAGGCCGCCGACACCCAGAAGGAAAATGGCAAAGCCCCAGTTGTGGGCCATGAGTCCGGTCGCTTCGGGCATGCTGGTAATCCTTAACAGAGAGCAAAGGTCTCTGAGCTTGATAAAGAAATATGGCAGTGACGATATGTCGCAGCAATCAATCCCGCTGATTTTATGGCTAAACACCCTGCAAGTAAAATTCCTATAGCGAAATTATTTATTGGAATAAGGACATGGCGCACCTCCAAAGCCCTGTAGCCCATGCGGTCCGGGCATTAGCGGGGGTTTTGTCAAATATGTTTTGTAGGGAATGTAACGAACATAGTTGCCGCTAAATGATAATCAATATTATTTGGTGTGATTTTCAAACTGTTTAGCGGGTAGCGGCTCGGGAAGTTGTCTTATATGCGCGTTACTGCAAGTAGCGCGCGGGGTGGTTTTACCTTGTTTTCCTGATCGTGAAACTGCTCTGGATCAAGGTTTTTGCACAGGTTGCCGCCGTTCCCCTCTTGTAGGAGCTGACGAGTGAAACGAGGCTGCGATCTTTTGGTGTATTTTTAGAGGCAGGATCAAAGGATCGCAGCCTCGTTTCACTCGACAGCTCCTACAGGGGGTTGTGGTGTTCATGGAAACGCAGGCAAAAAAACGCCCCGAACCAGTCGGGGCGTCAGATGAGCGGCTTTGCGGTTAGCTTTTTATTCGGTCCGCAAGGGCCGTTTGTTTAAGCGAAGCAGATCAGTGGAACTGTTCTTCTTCGGTCGAACCGGTCAGCGCGGTTACCGAAGACGTGCCACCCTGGATCACGGTGGTCATGTCGTCGAAGTAGCCGGTGCCCACTTCCTGCTGGTGAGCCACGAAGGTGTAACCCTTGGCAGCGTCAGCGAACTCTTGCTCTTGCAGCTTCACGTAGGCAGTCATGTCGTTGCGGGCGTAGTCGTGCGCCAGGTTGAACATGCTGTGCCACATGTTGTGAATGCCGGCCAGGGTGATGAACTGGTGCTTGTAACCCATGGCGGACAGTTCGCGCTGGAACTTGGCGATGGTCGCGTCGTCCAGGTTTTTCTTCCAGTTGAAGGAAGGCGAGCAGTTGTACGACAGCAGTTGGTCCGGGTATTCCTTTTTGATCGCTTCGGCGAAGCGACGAGCCTCGTCCAGATCCGGCTTGGCGGTTTCGCACCAGATCAGGTCGGCGTACGGCGCGTAGGCCAGGCCGCGAGCGATGGCCTGGTCGAGACCGGCACGCACTTTGTAGAAACCTTCCTGAGTACGTTCGCCAGTCACGAATGGTTTGTCGTACGGGTCGCAATCGGACGTCAGCAAATCAGCTGCGTTAGCGTCGGTACGGGCCAGGATGATGGTCGGTGTACCGGCAACGTCAGCCGCCAGACGGGCAGCGGTCAGCTTCTGTACAGCTTCCTGGGTCGGAACCAGTACCTTGCCGCCCATGTGGCCGCATTTTTTCACGGAAGCCAGTTGGTCTTCGAAGTGAACGCCGGCGGCGCCTGCTTCGATCATGCTCTTCATCAGCTCGTAGGCGTTCAGTACGCCACCGAAGCCGGCTTCAGCGTCAGCCACGATCGGTGCGAAGTAGTCGATGTAACCTTCGTCGCCCGGGTTCTTGCCGGCTTTCCACTGGATCTGGTCAGCGCGACGGAACGAGTTGTTGATGCGCTTGACCACGGTTGGAACCGAATCCACCGGGTACAGCGACTGGTCCGGGTACATCGATTCGGCGGAGTTGTTGTCCGCGGCTACTTGCCAGCCCGACAGGTAGATCGCCTGGATGCCGGCCTTGACTTGTTGCACAGCCTGGCCGCCGGTCAGGGCGCCCATGCAGTTGACGAAATCTTTCTCAGGGCGGAAGGACGGCTTGGCACCCTGGGTAACCAGATTCCAGAGCTTCTCGGCGCCCATTTTTGCAAAGGTGTGCTCAGGTTGAACCGAGCCACGCAGGCGGACGACGTCAGCAGCGGAGTAAGCGCGAGTCACGCCTTTCCAGCGTGGGTTTTCAGCCCAGTCTTTTTCGAGGGCTGCAATTTGCTGTTCGCGTGTCAGTGCCATGGAGATAAACCTCGTCGCATAGGTCTGGGGTGGAAAATTCCTGCTCCTGCCCACTACGCAAATCAGGCGTAAGAGGCTGCTCGCTGACCAGAAGCTTAGGCGGTCAAGTCGGGTTCGGCGGGGATGGCGACGGGATGAACGATGGGCTCGAGGGGAAGTGAGCAGGTAAGGGCGAACTGGCGAGCGCATTCGGGCGTCGTGGGCCTTGGTGCGAACTTCAGTGTGGAGCCGGGTTACCTAATTACGCTTCCGTCCCTCGGGACAACTTCGTTCCAGTCGGCAACCTCGTCAAACACACCTTGTGGGCGGTACAGACACGAATCGGTTCGCGGGGTAGGGTACGAACAGCGACTCGAAAGCCCTTGCCAGGGCCTCTGATTAGCGGGAGCGAGGCCATCATGCCTTTGCTTTTTTGGCTCGTCAAACGTTTTGTAGTGCTTTTTTTAGAGCACTACATCTTTGGTCTAATACGACTAATCAGTCAGTTTTTGGTGCTTTAGTCCAAGGTGTCGACTTTCACCCGCAAAGTCATGTCATCCCGGCCCTGAGTCGAGTAGCTGCGGGTCAGGCCCTGTTTGTCGGCCTGAGTCTGACGATTCACGCCGGCCAGGGTGATCCACTCGCCCAGTCGGCCGCTGACAGTTGTGTCGGTACTTTGCACGTTCACTACATCGGGACGTTCCTGGCTCATCCGGTCACGGTTGGTACTGATAGCCAGATGAACGATGTCGCCGGTGACGCTGGCGGTGACGTAGAAACCCTGGGTGACATTGCGGTATTCAGTCTGGCTGCGCGGGTCGCCGTAGCTGTCGGTCTGGGTGCTGGTGAGCGGCACGCTTTGGCCGACCTGGATCAGCGCCGGTGCGCCTTCGCTGGCCTGAACCTGCTGGATACCGCCTTCACGGCTGTCGGTGCTGCGATTGATGATGCGGGTCTGATTCGGTGCGGCGCCATTTATCGAGTAGCCCTGATCGCCCTGAAAGTTGTTTTCATTGGTGTCGACGGTGATCAGCAAGCGTTTGGGGGCGGTGTCGAGTTGCGCGAGGAAGGCCTTGAGTTCGTCGATCTTGCCGGGGTCGGCATTGACGATCAGTTGGTTGCCGTAGGCGCTGACCTTGCCGTCCTTGCCGATGAAATCCTGCGCCACTGGCAGCAGGTCGGCGCTGGTGCGGTAATTCAGGGGCACGATCTCGGTGGCGGCCATGACCGAAAAACTGCAGGTCAGCAGCAGCGTGGTGAGCAGGGTGCGTAGGGACATATCCGTTATCTCCGCTTTCAAAGTCTTGATGATATTGCCAGTTTGTCGGCCTGGCGTGGTGCGAGTTGAATCACAGACAGCAAAACGCCCCGGCATCCGAGAATGACGGGGCGTTTTGTGGTGTTCTTGATATGTATTTGTGGTGAGGGGGGGCTTGCCCCCGTTGGGTCGCGCAGCGGCCCCAAGATTTTTAGGGCTGCTGCGCAGCCCAACGGGGGCAAGCCCCCTCGCCACAGGGAATCAAGCCGAGTGACGCACCATGTCCACATGCGGAATCCCGGCTTCCAGGAATTCCTCACTGACCATGCTGAAACCCAGGCGCTCATAGAACGCCGTGGCCTGCACTTGCGCGCTCAGCATCTGCTGCTTCAGCCCGCGCTTCTCGGCTTCACCGATCACCGCTTGCATCAGCGCATCGCCAACCTTCATGCCGCGCCAGTCTTTGAGCACCGACACCCGGCCGATGTGGCCATCGGGCAACAGGCGGGCGGTGCCGATCGGAAAGTCGCCTTCGAAGGCCAGGAAATGCACCGCCGTGGCGTCATCGGCATCCCATTCCAGTTCAGGCGGAACGGATTGCTCGGCGACGAATACCGCTTCACGAATGCGCCGGATCTCGGCGTTGTCCTTTTGCCAGTCTGCGACACGTACGTGAATCTTATTCATCGGCAAACCCCAGGCTGCCCTGCTTGACCAGTTCACACAGCAGGCCACGGCCGTCTTCGTCGCTCAGCCATGGGCCGAGGTTATCGATATGCAGGGCGTCGGCGGCGCAGATCATTTTCAGCAGTTCGCGCAGTTTGCCCGGCAGGTAACGGCTCTGGCCGCTGGCGAACAGCAGCAGGTCGTCATCGACTTCCGACCAGGCCAGACGTGCACTCGGGTTGCGAATCAGCACGGCACCTTCTTCGAGCGCACTGAGGAAGTCTTGCTCTTCGACTTCTTCCGGGCCGACCACCAGTTCCGGGTAGCGCGGCTCGGTCATGAACTGGCCGAACCAGGTCAGCAGCAGGCGCTCGTCGCTCATGTGCTCGGCCAGCAGGCTTTTGAGGCGATCGAGGGCATCGTGCTGGATCTGATGAGGATCGACCGCCGGCAGGGCGTCGGCGTCGGTGTAGCGCTCTTCATCCGTCAGGAACTGGCTGAGGAAGTCGGTGAAGTGGGTCAGCACTTCAGCGGCGCTCGGGGCGCGGAAGCCGACCGAGTAGGTCATGCAATCATCGACAGCCACACCGGAATGAGCCAGGCGCGGCGGCAGGTAGAGCATGTCGCCCGGTTCCAGCACCCACTCATCGGTGGCTTCGAAATCGGCGAGGATGCGCAGGTCGGCGTGTTGCAGTAGCGGGCTCTCGGAATCGCACATCTGGCCGATTTTCCAGTTGCGCTTGCCGTGGCCTTGCAGCAGGAACACGTCGTAGTTATCGAAGTGCGGACCGACGCTGCCACCCGGGGCGGCAAAGCTGATCATCACGTCGTCGACGCGCCAGCTCGGCAGAAAACGGAAGTTTTCCAGCAGTTCGGCAACTTCCGGCACGAATTGGTCGACGGCTTGCACCAGCAGGGTCCATTCGCGTTCCGGCAGTTTGCTGAATTCGTCTTCGGCGAACGGGCCGCGGCGCAATTCCCAAGGGCGCTCGCCGTGCTCGATCACCAGGCGCGATTCGACTTCTTCTTCCAGCGCCAGGCCGGCCAGTTCGTCGGCGTCGATCGGGCTTTCGAAATCAGGAATCGCCTGACGGATCAGCAGCGGTTTTTTCTGCCAGTAGTCGCGCAGGAATTCCCGTGCCGTGATGCCGCCCAGAAGTTGAAGAGGAATGTCAGGATTCATGTGTAACCTATTGAAAAAATGCACTTTTCAGACGGGAATAAAAACGCCCGGCGGCGCCGGGCGTCTCAAACGGGTAGAGCGGTCGATCAGATGCGTTTGGCTTGTGCTACAGCGTTGCCGATGTAGTTGGCCGGGGTGAGCAGTTTCAGCTCAGCCTTGGCGGCGGCTGGCATGTCCAGGCCGTCGATGAAAGTTTGCAGTGCTTCAGGGCTGATGCCCTTGCCGCGCGTCAGCTCTTTGAGCTTCTCGTACGGGTTTTCGATGTTGTAGCGACGCATCACGGTCTGGATCGGCTCGGCCAATACTTCCCAGCAAGCGTCCAGGTCGGCGGCAATCTTTTGCTCGTTGAGCTCCAGTTTGCTGATGCCTTTGAGGCTGGCTTCGTACGCGATCGCGCTGTGGGCGAAGCCGACACCGAGGTTGCGCAGTACGGTGGAGTCGGTCAGGTCGCGCTGCCAGCGGGAGATTGGCAGTTTGCTCGCCAGGTGCTGGAACAGTGCGTTGGCGATGCCCAGGTTGCCTTCGGAGTTTTCGAAGTCGATCGGGTTGACCTTGTGCGGCATGGTCGACGAACCGATTTCGCCAGCGATGGTGCGCTGTTTGAAATAACCCAGGGAGATGTAGCCCCAGATGTCGCGGTCGAAGTCGATCAGGATGGTGTTGAAGCGAGCGATCGCGTCGAACAGCTCGGCGATATAGTCGTGCGGTTCGATCTGCGTGGTGTACGGGTTGAAGCCCAGGCCCAGCTCGTCTTCGATGAAGGCGCGGGCGTTGGCTTCCCAGTCGATCTCAGGGTAGGCCGACAGGTGAGCGTTGTAGTTGCCGACGGCGCCGTTGATCTTGCCCAGCAGCGGAACGGCAGCGACTTGAGCGATTTGACGCTCCAGACGGTAAACCACGTTCGCCAGTTCTTTGCCCAGGGTGGTCGGCGATGCCGGTTGACCGTGGGTGCGCGACAGCATAGGCACGTCTGCGAAACGGATGGCCAGTTCGCGGATGGCGTTGGCGGTCTGGCGCATCAGCGGCAGCATCACATCATCACGGCCTTCGCGCAGCATCAGGGCGTGGGACAGGTTGTTGATGTCCTCGCTGGTGCAGGCAAAGTGGATGAACTCGCTGACCTTGGCCAGTTCCGGCAGCTTGGCCGCCTGCTCTTTGAGCAGGTATTCGATGGCTTTGACGTCGTGGTTGGTGGTGCGCTCGATCTCTTTGACACGCTCGGCGTGCTCCAGAGAGAAGTTTTCCGCCAGGGTGTTCAACACCGCGTTGGCTTCGGCGGAGAACGCCGGCACTTCGCTGATGGCGGGGTGAGCGGCCAGGCGCTGGAGCCAGCGCACTTCAACCAGAACGCGAGCACGGATCAGACCGTATTCGCTGAAAATTGGGCGCAGGGCCTGGGTTTTGCCGGCGTAGCGGCCGTCAACAGGGGAAACCGCAGTGAGCGAAGAGAGCTGCATGGGGTGTTCTCGGACAGTCGGGCAACGAAATGGGGCGCGTATCATACATGAAAAAAATCCGCCGGTCCGTTGCCAACTGACCGGCGTATTACGCGTTACTGACTACAAAACGGTATTGCGGGCGCGGTTCAGCTGCTGCGCATCAGCGGGTAAAGCTCTTTAAGCAACTTGCGTCGGCTGATCACCAACTGCCAGCGATGACCGCCCAACTGCCGCCACAGGCGTGCCGAACGAATCCCGGCCAGCAACAGTGCGCGGATTTTCGAGGCATTGCTCGGTTGTTGCAGGTTGCGCATGTCGCCATGCACCTGAATCCGTTGGCGCAAGGTGCTCAGGGTGTCCTGGTACAGCGCACCGCAAGCGGCGATCACGTTTTCGTGGGCCTGGCCGAAGTGTTCGACCTGGGACTGAATCTGCGGCAGGCGTTTGCCGATCACGTCCAGCATGTCATTACGCTTGGCCAATTGGCGCTCCAGCCCCAGCATCGCCAGGGCATAGCGCAGTGGTTCACGCTGAAGGGTACTGGGGTCGCGTTCCAGGGCGCCGATCAATGCGCGATAGCCTTCGCGCAAATTGATGTCGTCGCCGCCGTACACTTCCAGAGTGTCCTTGGGGTCGCGAATCAACAGGCTGCCGAGCATGCAAGTCAGGCCGGCTTCGTTGGTCTGGCCGGTCTTGGCTATCTTGTCGACCAGCACGGCGGCGAGAAACACGCCGCCCAGGGCCGTCAGTTGCTCCTGAGTCGGGCTCATGAACGCTGGTCCTTGCTGGTCCAGGGTTCGGCCACTTCGATCACGCCGCCGCCGAGGCAGATTTCACCGTCGTAGAACACCACGGATTGGCCCGGAGTGACCGCGCGTTGCGGGTCATCAAAGGTGGCGCGGTAGCCGGTGGCGGTCTTTTCCAGGGTGCAAGGCTGGTCGCTCTGGCGATAACGCACCTTGGCGGTCAGCCTGCGCGGCTCGGTCAAATCGATCGGGTTGACCCAATAGATGTCCGAGGCGAGCAGGGCGCGGGAGAACAGCCACGGGTGGTCATTGCCCTGGCCAACGATCAACTCGTTGTGTTCCAGGTCCTTGATCAGCACGTACCATGGCTCTTCACCGGCGTCTTTCAGGCCGCCGATGCCCAGGCCCTGGCGTTGGCCGATGGTGTGGTACATCAAGCCATGGTGGCGGCCGATGACTTCACCTTCGGTGGTCTTGATCTCGCCGGGCTGTGCCGGCAGGTATTGCTTGAGGAAGTCGCTGAAGCGGCGTTCGCCGATAAAGCAGATTCCGGTGGAATCCTTTTTCTTCGCGGTGGCCAGGTCGTGTTTCTCGGCAATCGCGCGCACTTCGGGTTTTTCCAGCTCGCCGACCGGGAACAGCGTCTTGGCGATCTGTTCGCCGCCGACGGCGTGCAGGAAGTAGCTCTGGTCCTTGTTCGGATCCAGGCCCTTGAGCAGTTCGGTGCGACCATCGATGTCGCGGCGACGCACGTAGTGGCCGGTGGCGATCAGGTCGGCGCCGAGCATCATGGCGTAGTCGAGGAACGCCTTGAACTTGATCTCGCGGTTGCACAGGATGTCCGGGTTCGGCGTGCGGCCGGCCTTGTATTCGGCCAGGAAGTGCTCGAACACGTTGTCCCAGTACTCGGCGGCGAAGTTGGCGGTGTGCAGCTTGATGCCAATCTTGTCGCACACGGCCTGTGCGTCCGCCAGGTCATCCATGGCGGTGCAGTATTCCGTTCCATCGTCTTCTTCCCAGTTCTTCATGAACAGGCCTTCCACCTCATAACCCTGCTCGATCAGCAGGAGAGCGGAAACGGAAGAGTCCACGCCGCCGGACATACCGACAATGACGCGCTTCTTTTGTGTGGCAGAAGGGGCTGGATCACGCATAGGGATTTAATGAGTGTCTTGAAAAAGGACGCGATTCTAGCAGGCTCAAGCCTGCAAGGCTAAAGAGAAGGGCGGATCAGCTCGAGGCTGAAGTGTTTACCGTCCAGATAATCATCGATGCAGCGGATGATCAGCTCACTGCGCCAGTTTGCGCGCTGTTGCAGCAGTTCGTCACGCGTCAGCCATTTCGCGCCGACAATACCGTCGTCCAATTGATAATCGGGATGGTGTTTCAGCGCTTTGGCGGTGAAGCAGACGCGTTGATAGGTGACTCCGTTGCTCGGGGCGGTGTAGAGATAAATGCCTATTACGCCGGTTGGCTCGACGTCCCAGCCGGTTTCTTCGAGGGTTTCGCGTACGGCGGCCTCGATCAGGGTTTCGTCCGGGTCCAGATGGCCGGCGGGCTGGTTGAGCACCGTTCGTCCGTGCTTGGATTCTTCGACCATCAGGAAACGACCGTTGTCTTCGACGATGGTGGCGACGGTGATGTGGGGTAGCCAATCCATGAAATGTCCTCGATTCATTATGGGGTGCTACAAAGGTTGCGTGTGCCACAAACAGAAACCCCGGCACTGGGCCGGGGCTTCCTTGCATCCTTACAACCTTAAACCAACGCAGCAATCGCGGCGTTGAAGGTTGCGCTCGGGCGCATGGCCTTGCTGATCAGCTCGGCATTGGCGTGGTAGTAACCGCCGATGTCCACTGGCTTGCCCTGAACGGCATTGAGCTCGGCAACGATGGTTGCTTCGTTCGCGGTCAGGGTTTTGGCCAGTTCGCCGAACTGCGCTTGCAGTGCAGCGTCTTCGGTCTGGGCGGCCAGGGCCTGAGCCCAGTACAGCGCCAGGTAGAAGTGGCTGCCGCGGTTGTCGATGTTGCCGACTTTGCGCGATGGCGACTTGTTGTTGTCGAGGAACTGGCCAGTGGCCTGATCCAGAGTCTTGGCCAGCACCAGCGCTTTAGGGTTGTTGTAAGTCACACCCAAATGCTCAAGGGAGGCGGCCAGGGCCAGGAACTCGCCCAGGGAATCCCAGCGCAGGAAGTTTTCTTCCAGCAGTTGCTGAACGTGCTTCGGTGCCGAACCGCCAGCGCCGGTTTCGAACAGACCGCCGCCATTCATCAGCGGAACGATCGACAGCATCTTGGCGCTGGTGCCCAGTTCCATGATCGGGAACAGGTCAGTCAGGTAGTCGCGCAATACGTTGCCGGTCACCGAAATGGTGTCGAGGCCGGACCGAGTGCGCTCCAGGGTGAACTTCATCGCCTCGACTGGCGACATGATGCGGATGTCCAGGCCGGACGTGTCGTGATCCTTCAGGTAAGCCTGAACTTTCTCGATCACTACGCCGTCGTGGGCGCGCATTGGGTCCAGCCAGAAAATCGCTGGAGTGCTGCTTGCGCGAGCACGGTTGACGGCCAGTTTGACCCAGTCCTGGATCGGTGCGTCTTTGGTCTGGCACATGCGG
Source organism: Pseudomonas sp. Pseusp11 (assembly GCF_047304405.1). NCBI lineage: Bacteria > Pseudomonadati > Pseudomonadota > Gammaproteobacteria > Pseudomonadales > Pseudomonadaceae > Pseudomonas > Pseudomonas sp. Pseusp11. The sequence continues at coordinate 208,972 of NZ_JBGLZF010000006.1, read as the reverse complement.
AAGATGTCGCCGGCTTCAACCGACTGTTCCAGCAGCAGGGTGCCTTTGCTGTCGGTGACACGAACAACGCCGTTGGCCTTGATCTGGAACGTCTTGTCGTGCGAGCCGTACTCTTCGGCTTTTTTCGCCATCAGGCCAACGTTTGGCACGCTGCCCATGGTGGTCGGATCGAAGGCGCCGTTTGCCTTGCAGTCTTCAATCACCGCCTGGTAGATGGTGGCGTAGCAGCGATCCGGGATCACGGCCTTGGTGTCGTGCAGCTGGCCGTCGGTGCCCCACATCTTGCCGGAGTCACGGATCATTGCTGGCATCGAGGCGTCGACGATGACGTCGCTCGGCACGTGCAGGTTGGTGATGCCTTTGTCGGAGTTGACCATAGCCAGCGAAGGGCGAACGGCGTAGACCGCCTGGATGTCCGCTTCGATCTGCGCTTGTTGATCGCCAGGCAAAGCCTTGATGCGAGCGTACAGGTCGCCGATGCCGTTGTTCAGGTTGAAGCCGATCTGCGCCAGCACGTCAGCGTGCTTGGCCAGTGCGTCTTTATAGAACTCGGCAACGATCTGGCCGAACATGATCGGGTCGGAGACCTTCATCATGGTGGCTTTGAGGTGAACCGACAGCAGCACGCCTTTGGCCTTGGCGTCTTCGATCTCGGCTGCGATGAAGCTGCGCAGCGCGTTTTTGCTCATGACCGCGCAATCGAGGATCTCACCGGCTTGTACGGTGGTTTTTTCTTTCAGGACGGTGGTGGTGCCGTCTTGAGCGATCAGTTCGATTTTAACGGCGTCAGCGGCGTCGATCAGGGCGGCTTTTTCGCTGCCGTAGAAATCGCCGGTGCTCATGTGAGCCACGTGGGACTTGGAGTCCTTGGCCCAGGCGCCCATTTTGTGCGGGTGCTTGCGCGCATAGTTCTTGACCGACAGCGGTGCACGACGATCGGAGTTGCCTTCACGCAGAACCGGGTTTACGGCGCTGCCCTTGATCTTGTCGTAGCGGGCCTTGGCTTCTTTGTCGGCGTCGCTGGTCACGGTTTCCGGGTAGTCCGGCAGTGCATAGCCCTGGGCTTGCAGCTCTTTGATCGCGGCCTGCAGTTGCGGAACCGAAGCGCTGATGTTCGGCAGCTTGATGATGTTGGCTTCAGGTGTAACGGCCAGGTCGCCCAGTTCGGCGAGGTGGTCGGCTACCGCTTTGTCACCCAATTGCTCGGGGAAGCTGGCCAGGATGCGCCCTGCAAGAGAGATATCGCGGGTTTCAACGGCGATATCAGCGGAGGCGGTGAAGGCCTCTACGATAGGCAACAGTGAATAGGTGGCGAGGGCTGGGGCTTCGTCGGTGAAGGTATAGATGATCTTCGAGCGGGTGGGCATATTCGGATTAACTCTCTCTTCTTTGCTAAAGCGTGCACAGAAACTCGAGGGGCGCCGGGTAAGCGCGTTCGTTCAAAGTCATCCATGAGCCGAATGTCGAGGTTTCTTTGCTGTGATGTTGGGTGCATCGGTCGAGCGTCAAGCGGGTGGACTGCGGTAACAATCCTGCTTTTTCGGGCCCAGGATCTCGGCTACATTTGCAGTGGCAGAGCGGTCGGCCGTCGTGACTCTGTGGTCAGCGGCGGCATTATACATAGGTAGCTGGCAATCTGCCGATGGTTCATATGCAACGATTCTCGTCCATTGGTCTAAAGGTCGCAGGCAGGTGTGGGGAGTAGCCTTGTATGGCGTGCTTGAGTTTGGCGCTTTTCCCTTTACTTTCAGGCTTGTACGTCACGAACTGTGCAGCTTCGCGGCAGATGGACGGAACATAGGGTTTGCGCGCCGATTTAACTGGGGTACGCTCGGACGAAGCCAGATGTTCAATCCAAACAATGGAGTTCAGCATGGGATACAAGAAGATTCAGGTTCCAGCCGTCGGCGAAAAAATTACCGTCAACGCGGACCATTCTCTCAATGTTCCTAACAACCCGATCATTCCCTTCATTGAAGGCGATGGTATTGGCGTTGATATCAGCCCGGTCATGATCAAGGTTGTCGATGCTGCTGTTAAGAAGGCTTACGGCGGCGAGCGCAAAATTTCCTGGATGGAAGTCTACGCCGGGGAGAAAGCGACTCAGGTTTACGATCAGGACACCTGGCTGCCTCAGGAAACCCTGGACGCGGTCAAGGATTACGTGGTTTCCATCAAGGGCCCTCTGACCACGCCGGTCGGCGGTGGCATCCGTTCCCTGAACGTGGCGCTGCGCCAGCAACTCGACCTGTATGTGTGCCTGCGTCCGGTGCGCTGGTTTGAAGGCGTGCCGAGTCCGGTCAAGAAGCCGGGCGACGTCGACATGACCATCTTCCGCGAAAACTCGGAAGACATTTATGCCGGTATCGAATGGAAGGCCGGTTCGCCGGAAGCGACCAAGGTCATCAAGTTCCTTAAAGAAGAAATGGGCGTCACCAAGATCCGTTTCGACCAGAATTGCGGTATCGGCGTCAAGCCGGTTTCCCTGGAAGGCACCAAGCGTCTGGCGCGCAAGGCCCTGCAGTATGTGGTCGACAATGACCGCGACTCGCTGACCATCGTGCACAAAGGCAACATCATGAAGTTCACCGAAGGTGCCTTCAAGGAATGGGCCTACGAAGTGGCTGCCGAAGAATTCGGCGCGACCCTGCTCGATGGCGGTCCATGGATGCAGTTCAAGAACCCGAAAACCGGCAAGAACGTCATCGTCAAGGACGCCATCGCCGACGCCATGCTTCAGCAGATCCTGCTGCGTCCGGCCGAGTACGATGTGATCGCCACCCTGAACCTCAACGGTGACTACCTCTCCGACGCCCTGGCGGCGGAAGTGGGCGGTATCGGTATTGCGCCGGGTGCGAACCTGTCCGACACCGTGGCCATGTTCGAAGCCACCCACGGCACCGCGCCGAAGTACGCCGGCAAGGACCAGGTCAACCCGGGTTCGCTGATTCTGTCCGCTGAAATGATGCTGCGCCACATGGGCTGGACCGAAGCGGCCGATCTGATCATCAAGGGCACCAATGGCGCCATTGGTGCTAAAACCGTGACCTACGACTTCGAGCGTCTGATGGACGGTGCCAAACTGGTGTCGTCTTCGGGCTTCGGTGATGCGCTGATCTCGCACATGTAAGCGAAGAGCGGCTGCAATAAAACCGCCCGGCTTGAGTGATCGAGTCGGGCGGTTTTTTTATGACTGGATGCCTTGGGTGGTATGAATCAGCTCACGGCTTTGGCGTGGCTGCTGGTAGCGGCTGCTGCTGCGGCTGCGGCGGCTGCTGCGTCAATGGCCACTTTGTCCATAATTTTGACGGCATGCAGCCCCTTGGGGCCTTGAACAATGTCAAAGTATACGGCTTGCCCGGCCTTGAGGGTCTTGTATCCATTCATATCAATGGCTGAGTAGTGGGCAAAGAAATCGATTTCTTTTCCGTCCTCGTCACGACCTTCCCTGGCGTCGGTATTAATGAAACCGAACCCCTTGGCATTGTTGAACCATTTCACCTTACCGACAGCCATACCCATATCCCTCTGCAACAGACTCCATCACTGGAGTATCATCCAGTTAATCCGCAGTCTAATCTTGCAAACAGGATTGACTCCGCGGACCTTTTTTACCCACTGTGGGCTCTATTGGTTGTAACACCGTTTTCCCGATAGTCAAGGTGACCGGGCAGTCGGAGTTGAAATCGTCGATGGGCGCCCCCACCACTGTATTTGCACAACTGACGAACCTTTCTTTCCATGCATGCAATCAGCCAGATTCGACTAACATTCAATCAGGATCGCCCTGATTTACACGACGACGATTCCGCAGGCATTGCTGTTCAGGAGGCTAAGCCTGCTTTACAGGCGCCGCCTATGTACAAGGTGGTTTTGTTCAACGATGACTACACACCGATGGATTTCGTCGTCGAAGTGCTCGAGGTGTTTTTTAACCTGAATCGCGAGCTGGCGACCAAGGTCATGCTGGCCGTCCATACAGAAGGACGGGCAGTATGTGGAGTGTTTACCCGCGACATCGCCGAGACCAAGGCCATGCAGGTCAACCAGTACGCCAGGGAAAGCCAGCATCCGCTACTCTGTGAAATCGAGAAGGACGGTTAATCGCCGACCACTTGGGTATGAGGTGAAGCTATGTTAAACCGCGAGCTCGAAGTCACCCTCAATCTAGCCTTCAAGGAGGCTCGTTCGAAGCGTCATGAATTCATGACCGTCGAACACCTGCTGCTGGCCCTATTGGATAATGAGGCTGCCGCTACCGTTTTGCGTGCCTGCGGCGCAAACCTCGACAAACTCAAGCATGACCTGCAGGAGTTCATCGACTCCACCACGCCATTGATCCCCTTGCATGACGAGGATCGTGAAACCCAGCCAACCCTGGGCTTCCAGCGTGTACTGCAACGTGCTGTCTTTCATGTACAGAGCTCGGGCAAACGCGAAGTGACTGGCGCCAACGTGCTGGTCGCGATCTTCAGTGAGCAAGAGAGTCAGGCAGTGTTTCTGCTGAAACAGCAGAGCGTTGCGCGCATTGATGTCGTCAACTACATCGCCCATGGCATTTCCAAAGTGCCAGGGCATGGCGATCACTCTGAAGGTGAACAAGATATGCAGGACGACGAGGGCGGTGAGTCTTCTTCTTCAGGCAATCCTCTGGATGCTTATGCCAGCAACCTCAACGAACTCGCGCGCCAGGGTCGTATCGATCCATTGGTAGGTCGTGAGCTCGAAGTCGAGCGCGTCGCGCAGATCCTGGCGCGTCGTCGCAAAAACAATCCGCTGCTGGTGGGCGAGGCGGGCGTGGGTAAAACCGCGATTGCCGAAGGCCTGGCCAAACGCATTGTCGACAATCAGGTGCCGGACCTGCTGGCCAACAGCGTGGTGTATTCCCTCGATCTGGGGGCCTTGCTGGCCGGAACCAAATACCGCGGCGATTTCGAGAAGCGCTTCAAGGCGTTGCTCAATGAACTGAAAAAACGTCCGCAGGCGATCCTGTTCATCGACGAGATCCACACCATCATCGGTGCGGGCGCTGCGTCCGGTGGTGTCATGGATGCCTCGAACCTGCTCAAGCCATTGTTGTCTTCGGGCGATATTCGCTGCATCGGTTCGACCACGTTCCAGGAATTTCGCGGGATCTTCGAGAAGGACCGTGCCTTGGCCCGGCGCTTCCAGAAGGTCGATGTGTCGGAGCCTTCGGTGGAAGACACCATCGGTATCCTGCGTGGCCTGAAAGGGCGATTCGAGCTCCATCACAACATTGAATACAGTGATGAAGCCCTGCGCGCCGCTGCCGAACTGGCGTCGCGTTACATCAATGACCGGCACATGCCGGACAAGGCCATCGACGTCATCGACGAGGCGGGCGCCTATCAGCGTCTGCAGCCAGTCGAGAAGCGCGTGAAACGCATTGAAGTGCCTCAGGTCGAGGACATCGTTGCGAAAATCGCGCGAATTCCGCCAAAACACGTCACCAGCTCCGACAAAGAGCTGCTGCGTAACCTTGAGCGTGACCTGAAGCTCACGGTATTCGGTCAGGATGCGGCGATCGACTCACTGTCGACCGCGATCAAACTGTCCCGTGCCGGCCTCAAGTCGCCTGACAAGCCCGTCGGTTCGTTCCTGTTCGCAGGCCCGACCGGTGTCGGTAAAACCGAAGCTGCGCGGCAGCTGGCCAAGGCGTTGGGGGTCGAGCTGGTTCGCTTCGACATGTCCGAGTACATGGAGCGCCACACCGTATCGCGTCTGATCGGTGCGCCTCCAGGCTATGTCGGGTTCGACCAGGGCGGTCTGCTGACCGAAGCCATCACCAAGCAGCCTCACTGCGTATTGTTGCTCGATGAAATCGAGAAGGCGCATCCGGAAGTTTTCAACCTGCTGTTGCAGGTCATGGACCACGGTACGCTGACCGATAACAACGGGCGCAAGGCGGACTTCCGTAACGTGATCGTCATCATGACGACCAACGCCGGTGCCGAGACTGCAGCGCGTGCTTCGATCGGTTTCACCTATCAGGACCACTCGTCCGATGCGATGGAAGTGATCAAGAAGAGCTTCACGCCGGAATTCCGCAACCGTCTGGACACCATTATCCAGTTTGGTCGCCTCAGTCATGAGGTCATCAAAAGCGTGGTGGACAAGTTCCTTACCGAACTTCAGGCGCAGCTGGAAGACAAGCGTGTGCTGCTGGAAGTCACCGACGCTGCTCGCAGCTGGCTGGCTGCCGGTGGTTACGACGTGACCATGGGGGCTCGACCAATGGCGCGCTTGATTCAGGACAAGATCAAGCGTCCGCTGGCGGAGGAGATTCTCTTTGGCGAACTGGCTGAGCATGGCGGTGTGGTGCACATCGACATCAAGGACGGCGAGCTGACCTTCGAGTACGAGACCACGGCTGAAATGGCCTGACGTTAACCGCAACAAAGCAAAAGGCGCCGAAAGGCGCCTTTTTGCTGTCTGGCCGACACACCGACACCCCCCCTGCGCAATCGGGTTTCGGCGGCCGTTAAATCGCAGGCAAACAAAAACGCCCGGCATAGCCGGGCGTTTTGTATTGACTTGATTAGCGAGCGCGGTAGGTGATGCGCCCTTTGCTCAAGTCATAGGGCGTCAGCTCGACGCGCACTTTGTCGCCGGTAAGAATACGAATGTAGTTCTTGCGCATCTTGCCGGAGATATGCGCGGTTACGACGTGCCCATTTTCCAACTCCACACGAAACATGGTGTTGGGCAGGGTGTCGACGACAGTGCCTTCCATTTCGAAGCTGTCTTCTTTCGACATGCAGTAAAGCCCTCGGTGTCCAATGAATGGCCCGGTGCAACTGCGCCAGGCAAAAGCGGCGTGCATTGTGCCCGAAAAGTGGGGTTTAAGCCAAGGGGTTCTAGTTCAGGATGACCCAACGTTGATTAATCAGCAGTTCGATAGGGCGATATTGGGTCTTGTAGCTCATTTTTTTGCAGTTTTTGATCCAGTAGCCGAGATAGACCGCTTCCAGCCCCAGGCGCCCGGCTTCGGCAATCTGCCAGAGAATCGCGTAACGCCCAAGGCTGCGACGCTCCTCGCCAGGCTCGTAGAAGGTGTACACCGCTGACAGGCCATTGGGCAGCAAGTCGGTGACGGCCACCGCCACCAGTCGGCCTTCGAGACGAAATTCGTAGAAGCGGGAGAACGGCAGGTCACGCACCAGGAAGGTCGAGAACTGATCGCGACTCGGCGGATACATATCGCCGTCGGCGTGGCGCTGTTCGATGTAGCGCTGATAGAGGTCGAAATACTCCTCGCTGAACGTTGGTCGGGCCGGGCGTACCTGCAGGTCGGCATTGCGTTTGAGAATGCGTTTCTGCTGGCGGTTGGGGGTAAATTGCGCTACAGGAATGCGCGCCGGTACGCACGCATTGCAATTCTGGCAATGGGGCCGGTAGAGATGATCGCCACTGCGACGAAAGCCCATTTCCGACAGATCTGCGTAGACATGCACATCCATGGGCTGACTGGGATCGAGGAACAGCGTAGTGGCCTGCTCCTCGGGCAGATAACTGCAAGAGTGGGGCTGAGTGGCATAGAACTTCAAACGCGCCAACTCGGTCATGATCAACCCTCGGGATAAACTTTTGATAAGGGGACTTTCTCAATTCGTCTCCCCGCATTAAGTGTAAGCCACACGGGCCAATGTCGCTCAGCAAACCCAGGTGGCACGACCGGGTTGATCCAGGTGCCGGGCAAGGTAGCCGGCAAACTCGGTGCGGGGAATCGCTCGGGCGCCCAGGCTGTGCAGATGATCGGTAGGCATCTGGCAATCGATCAGCACAAAACCTGAGTCTTTCAGATGTCGCACCAGCGTGGCAAAGCCATATTTGGAGGCGTTGTCGGCGCGGCTGAACATCGACTCACCGAAAAACAGCTGTCCCATGGCCAGGCCGTAGAGCCCGCCGACCAGCACGCCATCGTCCCAGACCTCCACCGAATGGGCGTAGCCGCGCCTGTGCAGTTCGACGTAGGCGTCCTGCATCGCTTGGGTGATCCAGGTGCCATCGGCGTACTCGCGCGGCGCGGCGCAGGCGCTGATGACCGCGGCAAAATCCCGATCGAAGGTCACTTGATAGCGTTGTTGGCGCAGCAGTTTATTCAGGCTGCGGGAGACGTGCAGTTCGTCGGGAAACAGCACCGTGCGCGGATCCGGCGACCACCAGAGAATCGGTTGGCCTTCCGAGAACCACGGAAAGCAGCCATGGCGATACGCCTGAATCAGACGGTCGGCGGACAGATCGCCGCCCGCGGCCAGCAGTCCGTTGGGGTCGCGCATGGCTTTTTCCAGCGGCGGAAAAGTCAGGGTATTGCGTTGTAACCAAGTCAGCATGGCATCCGGGCTTGCAGAAGGGGAGGGCGGTGGCGGGCCGATAAACCCGCCAGATAGAAGGTTAACCGTCAAACGCCGGGAATGTCATCGAGATACTTCTCGGCATCCAGCGCAGCCATGCAACCAGCTCCGGCAGAGGTCACTGCCTGGCGGTAAACGTGGTCGGCCACGTCGCCGGCGGCGAATACACCCTGGATGGCGGTGGCGGTGGCGTCGCCTTCACTGCCGCCCTTGACCAGCAGGTAGTCGTTGCGCATCTGCAGCTGGCCCTGGAACAGGTCGGTGTTGGGTTTGTGGCCGATGGCGATGAACACGCCGGCCAGCGACAGTTCAGCGGTTTCGCCGGTATGGCTGTGACGCAGGCGGGCGCCGGTCACGCCGCTGGCGTCACCGAGTATTTCGTCCAGGTTCTGGTTCCAGTGCAGGCGGATATTGCCGTTGGCGGCTTTTTCGAAGAGCTTGTCCTGCAGGATCTTCTCCGAACGCAGTTTGTCGCGACGGTGAATCAGATGAACCTCCTTGGCGATGTTCGACAGGTACAAGGCTTCTTCCACCGCAGTGTTGCCGCCGCCGACCACCGCGACCACCTGGTTGCGATAGAAGAAACCATCGCAGGTGGCGCAGGCCGAAACCCCTTTGCCGGCAAAGGCTTCTTCCGATGGCAGCCCCAGGTATTGGGCCGAAGCGCCGGTGGCGATAATCAGTGCATCACAGGTGTAGGTGCCGCTGTCGCCGATGAGCTCGAACGGGCGCTGTTGCAACTTGGCGGTATGGATGTGGTCGTAAACGATCTCGGTGTCGAAGCGTTCGGCGTGTTTCTGCATGCGTTCCATCAGCACCGGGCCGGTCAGGCCTTCGACGTCGCCGGGCCAGTTGTCGACTTCGACGGTGGTGGTCAGCTGGCCACCGGCCTGTATGCCGGTAATGACAACGGGTTTGAGGTTGGCGCGAGCGGCATAAACGGCTGCGCTGTAACCGGCAGGGCCGGAACCCAGAATGATCAGGCGGGAATGCTTCGCTTCACTCATAAAAACACCTCATAAGCCTTTGTCACAAAAGAGAATGCATGCTCAAATTGGACGACGCGTATTGTGCTGTTGGCTATGCTGGAGCCAAGGGTCTCAAGCATGGCATTGGGCGAACAAACCCGTACAATGCCCGCTTGTAACAGTGTTTGTATCAAAAAAGCGCTGCGTGCCGTATTTCGAAAAACCGGGGCACAGTGTTAAAAGTAGTCCCGGTTGGGACTGTTAACTTTTTTACCTGCCTGGATTGGGCAGTTTTTATAGTCATTCAACAGATGGACGCGCCAAGGGCGCAGGAAAAGAAGCGTTTTGAAGAAATCCACCGCAGCACCTAAAACAGTCGTTCCGCTCTGGCGCCAGCAATTGCACTACCGGCTCAAGGAAGGTGCATTGATCGCCATCGGTGCCTTGTGCCTGTTCCTGATGATGGCCTTGTTGACCTATGGCAAGGACGATCCGGGCTGGAGCCATAACAGCAAGATCGACGACGTACAGAACTTCGGCGGGCCTGCCGGTTCTTACAGCGCCGACATCCTGTTCATGGTCCTGGGTTACTTCGCCTACATTTTCCCGCTATTGCTGGCGATCAAGGCCTATCAGATCTTCCGTCAGCGCCACGAGCCATGGCAGTGGAGCGGCTGGCTGTTTTCCTGGCGCCTGATCGGCCTGGTGTTTCTGGTGCTGTCGGGCGCGGCGCTTGCCCATATCCATTTCCATGCGGCGACCGGTCTGCCGGCCGGCGCGGGCGGCGCTTTGGGTGAAAGCCTCGGCGACCTGGCGAAGAATGCCCTGAATATTCAGGGCAGCACGCTGCTGTTCATTGCGCTGTTCCTGTTCGGCCTGACGGTATTCACCGACCTGTCGTGGTTCAAGGTGATGGACGTCACCGGCAAGATCACCCTCGATTTGTTCGAATTGTTTCAGGGCGCGGCCAATCGCTGGTGGGCAGCCCGTACCGAACGCAAGCAACTGGTCGCCCAGCTACGTGAAGTCGACGATCGCGTGCATGACGTGGTTGCGCCGACGGTCACCGACAAGCGTGAGCAGGCCAAGGTCAAGGAACGCCTGATCGAGCGCGAGCAGGCCCTGAGCAAGCACATGTCCGAGCGCGAAAAGCAGGTGCCGCCGGTGATTGCTCCCGCGCCGCCCAAACCGGCCGCTCCGAGCAAGCGCGTGGAAAAAGAGAAACAAGCGCCGTTGTTCGTCGACAGCGCCGTGGAAGGCACCTTGCCGCCGATTTCGATTCTCGACCCGGCGGAAAAGAAACAACTCAATTATTCGCCTGAATCCCTGGCGGCCGTCGGCCACTTGCTGGAAATCAAGCTCAAGGAATTCGGCGTCGAAGTCTCGGTAGACTCGATTCATCCGGGCCCGGTCATTACCCGTTACGAAATCCAGCCTGCCGCCGGGGTGAAAGTCAGCCGCATTGCCAACCTGGCCAAAGACCTGGCCCGTTCCCTGGCCGTGACCAGCGTGCGCGTGGTGGAAGTGATTCCGGGCAAGACCACGGTCGGTATCGAGATCCCTAACGAAGACCGGCAGATCGTGCGGTTCTCCGAGGTCTTGTCGACCCCCGAGTACGATAACTTCAAGTCGCCGGTCACCCTGGCCCTGGGTCATGACATCGGCGGCAAACCGGTCATTACCGACCTGGCGAAAATGCCGCACTTGCTGGTGGCCGGTACGACCGGTTCCGGTAAGTCGGTGGGTGTGAACGCGATGATCCTGTCGATTCTGTTCAAGTCGGGCCCTGAAGACGCCAAGCTGATCATGATCGACCCGAAAATGCTTGAGCTGTCGATCTACGAAGGCATCCCGCACCTGCTGTGCCCGGTGGTCACCGACATGAAGGACGCCGCCAACGCCTTGCGCTGGAGCGTCGCCGAGATGGAGCGGCGCTACAAACTGATGGCGAAGATGGGCGTGCGTAACCTGTCGGGCTTCAACGCCAAGGTCAAGGAAGCCCAGGACGCCGGCGAGCCGTTGAGCGATCCGCTGTACAAGCGCGAAAGCATCCACGACGAGGCGCCGCTGCTGCAAAAACTCCCGACCATCGTCGTGGTCGTGGACGAATTCGCCGACATGATGATGATCGTCGGCAAGAAGGTTGAAGAGCTGATCGCGCGTATCGCGCAGAAGGCGCGTGCGGCGGGTATCCACTTGATCCTCGCGACCCAGCGTCCGTCGGTGGACGTGATCACCGGCCTGATCAAGGCGAACATCCCGACGCGTATGGCGTTCCAGGTATCGAGCAAGATCGATTCGCGGACCATCATCGACCAGGGCGGCGCCGAACAACTGCTGGGCCACGGTGATATGTTGTACATGCCGCCGGGCACCAGCCTGCCGATTCGTGTTCACGGCGCATTCGTGTCCGATGACGAGGTGCACCGGGTGGTTGAAGCCTGGAAACTGCGCGGCGCGCCGGAGTACAACGATGACATCCTCGCCGGTGTCGAAGAGGCTGGTAGCGGCTTTGAAAATGGCGGCGGTGGCGGTGAAGATGATGCCGAAACCGACGCGCTCTACGACGAAGCGGTGCAGTTCGTCCTGGAAAGCCGTCGCGCATCCATCTCCGCGGTTCAGCGCAAGCTGAAAATCGGCTACAACCGCGCGGCGCGCATGATCGAAGCCATGGAAATGGCCGGGGTCGTAACGTCCATGAACACCAACGGTTCGCGTGAAGTCCTGGCCCCTGGCCCGGTGCGCGACTGATCCGGTATTGAAAGGGGCGGCGTCTTGAGGCGCCGCCCGCACTCCCACGAATGTTTATGAGGACTCCCATGCGTCTTATCCGCATGCTGTTGCTGCCGGTACTGGCTCTGACCACGCTCTCGGCCCACGCCGACGACAAGGACGTGGCGCGTCTGACTCAACTGCTGGAAAAATCCCAGACCCTGACCGCGCGCTTCTCCCAGCTGACCCTCGATGGCAGCGGCACCCAGTTACAAGAAACTGCGGGTGAAATGTCCTTGCAGCGTCCGGGCCTGTTCTACTGGCACACCAACGCGCCGGCCGAGCAAACCATGGTCTCGGACGGTAAGAAAGTGACCCTGTGGGACCCGGATCTGGAACAGGCCACCATCAAGACCCTCGACCAGCGCCTGACCCAGACCCCGGCGTTGCTGCTGTCCGGTGACGTGTCCAAGATCAGCCAGAGCTTCGACATCAGCGCCAAGGAAGCCGGCGGCGTGATCGACTTCACCCTGAAGCCGAAAACCAAGGACACCCTGTTCGACAGCCTGCGCCTGTCGTTCCGCAATGGTCTGGTCAATGATATGCAGATGATCGACAGCGTCGGCCAGCGCACCAACATCCTGTTCACCGGCGTGAAGGCCAACGAGCCGATCCCGGCCTCCAAATTCAAGTTCGACATCCCCAAGGGTGCCGATGTGATCCAGGAGTAAACCTGTAGAAGCGGGCTTGTGTGGTGTTCGCCAAACTTGAGAATTGACTCGAGGTTTTAAAAGTACGTGATGGACCTGTTTCGCAGCGCCCCGATTGCTCAGCCCTTGGCCGCCCGTTTGCGTGCGGCCAATCTGGACGAGTACGTCGGTCAGGAACACGTGCTCGCTCGCGGCAAGCCTTTGCGCGAAGCCCTGGAGCAGGGTGCCCTGCACTCGATGATTTTCTGGGGGCCACCGGGCGTGGGTAAAACCACCCTGGCACGGCTGCTGGCGGAAGTCTCGGATGCGCACTTCGAAACGGTTTCGGCGGTGCTGGCCGGGGTCAAAGAGATTCGTCAGGCGGTGGAAGTCGCCAAGCAGCAGGCCGGGCAGTACGGTAAACGCACCATCCTGTTCGTTGATGAAGTACATCGCTTCAACAAGTCCCAGCAGGATGCGTTCCTGCCATACGTTGAAGATGGCACGCTGATTTTCATCGGCGCGACCACGGAAAACCCCTCGTTTGAACTCAACAACGCGCTGCTGTCCCGGGCGCGCGTCTATGTACTCAAAAGCCTCGACGAAGCAGCCCTGCGCAAACTGGTACATCGCGCGCTGACCGAAGAGCGCGGGTTGGGCAAACGGCAGCTGACCCTCAGCGATGAGGGCTTCCAGATGCTGCTGTCCGCCGCCGATGGCGATGGCCGGCGTCTGCTCAACCTGCTGGAAAATGCCTCGGACCTGGCCGAAGACAACAGCGAAATCGGCATCGACCTGCTGCAAAGTCTGCTCGGCGATACCCGTCGGCGCTTCGACAAGGGCGGCGAAGCCTTCTACGACCAGATATCGGCGCTGCATAAATCGGTGCGCGGTTCCAACCCCGATGGCGCCTTGTACTGGTTCGCGCGAATGATCGATGGCGGCTGCGACCCGCTGTACCTGGCCCGACGCGTAGTGCGCATGGCCAGCGAAGACATCGGCAACGCCGACCCCCGCGCCCTGAGCCTGTGCCTGGCGGCGTGGGAAGTGCAGGAGCGCCTCGGCAGCCCCGAAGGCGAATTGGCGGTGGCCCAGGCCATTACGTATCTGGCTTGCGCGCCAAAAAGCAACGCGGTGTACATGGGCTTCAAGGCTGCGATGCGCAGCGCTACCGAACACGGTTCGCTGGAAGTGCCGCTGCACCTGCGCAATGCGCCGACCAAGTTGATGAAGCAATTGGGCTATGGCGATGAATATCGTTACGCCCACGATGAACCGGATGCCTACGCCGCTGGCGAAGATTACTTCCCGGACGAGTTGGAGCCACAACGGTTCTATCAACCCGTGCCCCGCGGCCTGGAGCTGAAGATCGGCGAAAAGCTCAACCACCTCGCGCAGCTTGACCGTCTAAGCCCCCGACAGCGGAGAAAATAGTGATTCCTTTGATCGTTGCGGTTTCTGTCGGCGGTGTCGCCGGCACGCTGTTGCGCTTCGCCACCGGTAACTGGATCAACGCGAATTGGCCGCGGCACTTCTATACCGCGACGCTGGCCGTTAATATCGTGGGCTGTTTGCTGATCGGCGTTCTATACGGCCTGTTTTTGATTCGCCCGGAAGTATCGTTTGCGGTACGCGCCGGGTTGATCGTTGGCTTCCTCGGGGGGCTGACGACTTTTTCATCCTTTTCACTGGATACGGTGCGCCTGCTGGAAACCGGGCAAGTGCCGCTGGCCTTGGGCTATGCGGCCATCAGCGTATTCGGCGGGCTGCTCGCCACCTGGGCTGGCCTGTCCTTGACCAAACTTTGATAACGAGAAACCGACATGCTCGATTCCAAACTGTTACGTAGCAACCTTCAGGACGTAGCGGACCGCCTGGCATCCCGTGGCTTTGCCCTGGATGTTGCGCGCATCGAAGCGCTGGAAGAACAGCGCAAGACCGTCCAGACCCGCACCGAAGCTCTGCAGGCTGAACGTAACGCGCGCTCCAAATCCATCGGCCAGGCCAAGCAGCGCGGCGAAGACATCGCGCCGCTGATGGCGGATGTCGAGCGCATGGCGGGCGAGTTGAGCGCCGGTAAAGTCGAGCTGGACGCGATCCAGACCGAGCTGGATTCGATCCTGCTGGGCATTCCGAACCTGCCGCACGAATCGGTGCCGGTCGGCGATGACGAAGAAGGCAACGTTGAAGTGCGCCGTTGGGGCACGCCAAAGACTTTCGACTTCCCGGTTCAGGACCACGTGGCCCTGGGCGAGAAGTTCGGCTGGCTGGATTTCGAAACCGCCGCCAAACTGTCCGGCGCCCGTTTCGCCCTGCTGCGCGGCCCGATCGCCCGTCTGCACCGTGCACTGGCGCAGTTCATGATCAACCTGCACATCAACGAACACGGTTACGAAGAGGCTTACACGCCTTATCTGGTACAAGCGCCGGCCCTGCAAGGCACCGGTCAGTTGCCGAAATTCGAAGAAGACCTGTTCAAGATCAGCCGCGACGGCGAAGCCGATCTGTACCTGATCCCGACCGCTGAAGTGTCGCTGACCAACATTGTGGCCGGCGAAATCGTCGATTCGAAGTTGCTGCCGATCAAGTTCGTGGCGCACACGCCGTGCTTCCGCAGCGAGGCCGGCGCGTCGGGTCGCGACACTCGCGGGATGATCCGTCAGCACCAGTTCGACAAGGTCGAGATGGTCCAGATCGTTGAGCCGTCGACCTCGATGCAAGCGCTGGAAAACCTGACCGCCAATGCCGAGAAAGTCCTGCAACTGCTGGAGCTGCCATACCGCACCCTGGCGCTGTGCACCGGCGACATGGGCTTCAGCGCGGTCAAGACCTACGACCTGGAAGTGTGGATTCCGAGCCAGGACAAGTACCGCGAGATTTCGTCGTGCTCCAACTGTGGCGACTTCCAGGCCCGCCGCATGCAAGCGCGCTTCCGCAACCCGGAAACCGGCAAGCCTGAGCTGGTGCACACCCTGAACGGTTCCGGCCTGGCGGTCGGTCGTACCCTGGTGGCGGTACTTGAGAACTATCAGCAGGCCGACGGTTCGATCCGCGTGCCTGAAGTGCTCAAGCCGTACATGGGTGGCCTTGAGGTCATCGGCTAAATGGACTATCTGCCGCTGTTTCATAACCTTCGCGGCAGTCGTGTGTTGGTCGTCGGCGGGGGGGAGATTGCCTTGCGCAAATCCCGCCTGCTGGCCGAGGCCGGTGCGCTGCTGCGAGTGGTCGCACCTGAAATCGAACCGCAGTTGCGTGAGCTGGTAGCCGGCAGCGGTGGCGAGTGCCTGGTGCGTGGCTACGTCGAGGCGGATCTGGACGGTTGCGGGCTGATCATCGCCGCCACCGACGACGAACCGCTGAACGCGCAAGTCTCCGCCGATGCCCATCGGCGTTGCGTGCCGGTCAACGTGGTGGACGCGCCGGCCCTTTGCAGCGTGATCTTTCCGGCGATCGTCGACCGTTCGCCGCTGATCATTGCCGTGTCCAGTGGCGGCGATGCGCCGGTGCTGGCGCGGTTGATTCGCGCCAAGCTGGAAACCTGGATTCCTTCCACTTACGGTCAACTGGCCGGTCTGGCGGCGCGTTTCCGCAACCAGGTCAAAGGCCTGTTTCCGGACGTGCAACAGCGTCGGGCGTTCTGGGAGGATGTATTCCAGGGACCGATTGCCGACCGGCAACTGGCCGGGCAGGGCGCCGAGGCCGAGCGCTTGATGCTGGCCAAAATCAATGGCGAAGCACCTGTAGCCACTGGCGAGGTTTATCTGGTGGGCGCCGGGCCGGGTGATCCCGACCTGTTGACCTTCCGCGCCTTGCGCCTGATGCAGCAAGCCGACGTGGTGTTGTATGACCGTCTGGTGGCGCCGGCGATTCTGGATTTGTGCCGTCGCGATGCCGAGCGGGTCTACGTCGGCAAGCGCCGCGCCGATCACGCCGTGCCTCAGGAACAGATCAACCAGCATCTGGTGGATCTGGCCAAGGCCGGCAAGCGCGTGGTGCGCTTGAAGGGTGGCGATCCGTTCATTTTCGGGCGTGGCGGCGAAGAGATCGAAGAACTGGCGGCCCATGGCATCCCGTTCCAGGTCGTGCCGGGCATTACCGCTGCCAGCGGTTGCGCGGCGTATGCCGGGATTCCGCTGACTCACCGCGATTACGCGCAGTCAGTGCGGTTTGTCACCGGGCACCTCAAGGACGGTTCCACCGATTTGCCGTGGGCCGACCTGGTTGCGCCGGCGCAAACCCTGGTGTTTTACATGGGGCTGGTGGGCTTGCCGATCATCTGCGAGCAACTGATCAAGCACGGTCGCGCGGCCGATACCCCGGCGGCGTTGATCCAGCAGGGCACCACGGTCAATCAGCGGGTATTTACCGGCACCCTGGCCGACCTGCCACGGCTGGTGGCGGAGCATGAAGTGCATGCGCCGACACTGGTGATCGTTGGGGAAGTGGTGCAACTGCGCGAGAAACTGGCGTGGTTCGAAGGGGCTCAGGCGCAGGTCTGATTTCTGTGCTGCCTGTTGGAAAAAGATCGTCCGAACGCGGCCCGAGCCTTCGGCAGCTCCTACAGAGGATCGCGTAATCCTGTAGGAGCTGCCGAAGGCTGCGATCTTTTGATCTTAATTCCCTCGCCAAACCCCTTTCCCGCTCAACCGCCCCCGATCATGCGCCCCGGTGAAATCCTGCGCCGGCCCTTTAGGCACAATCCCGGTCGGATTGATGGTCTTGTGGCTGCCGTAGTAGTGGTTCTTGATGTGGGTGAAATCCACCGTTTCGGCAATCCCCGGCCACTGATAAATTTCCTGTAGCCAGTTCGACAGATTCGGATAATCGGCAATCCGCCGCAGATTGCATTTGAAGTGGCCGTGATACACCGCATCAAAACGAATCAGCGTGGTGAACAATCGGATATCCGCTTCGGTCAGGTATTCACCCGTCAGGTAACGATTCGCGCCCAGCAGTTGCTCCAACCGATCCAGCTCAGCAAACAACTCATCGAACGCTTCTTCGTAAGCCTGCTGCGAGGTGGCAAACCCGGCGCGATAGACGCCGTTGTTCACTGCTGGATAAATCCGCTCGTTCAGGGCGTCGATTTCGTTGCGCAGCGGAGCGGGGTAGAAATCCAGGTCATTGCCGGTCAAGTCATCGAATGCGCTGTTGAACATGCGGATGATCTCCGCCGATTCATTGCTGACGATGCGGTTGGTCTGTTTGTCCCACAGCACCGGCACGGTGACACGGCCGGTGTAGTCGGCGGTATCGGCGGTGTAGCGCTGGTGCATGAAATTGAAATGATCGAGCTTGTCGCCGGTTGATCCGAGGTTTTTATCGAAGGTCCAGCCGTTTTCCAGCATCAACCAGCTGACCACCGACACGTCGATCAGGCTTTCCAGGCCTTTGAGTTTGCGCAGGATCAGCGTGCGATGGGCCCACGGGCAGGCGAGGGACACATAGAGGTGATAGCGACCGGCCTCGGCGGCAAAACCACCGACGCCGCTCGGGCCTGGCTTGCCATCGGCGGTCAGCCAGTTACGACGCTGCGCCTGTTCACGCTGGAACGCGCCATCCTTGCTGCTTTGGTACCACTGATCCTGCCAGCGACCTTCGACTAACAAACCCATGTGCCTGACTCCTCAACCTATAAGCGTTGGAGAGGAGTCTATGCGCATAGGTTCGAACAAAAAGCGCAAAGGTTGGGCTGTTATGATCGATTAAATCGATCGGTCCCGGGCGTCCCAATATTGCTGGGCGGTTTCGAAGGCTTGTTCGCGAGGCTGGCCGAGGCCGCGCAAGGCCAGGGCCATGGTCGAGATCAGCGCCATTTGCGGGTAGCTGTCGACCACGTCGCCACGCCATACGGCTTTCAAGTGCTCCGGGTCCAGGCTCGCCGGTTTGACGTGGCGCTGGCTCGACAGCTGCGGCCATTCTTCATCCCAGCTTTCGCCGCCGGTGGTGCCATACAGGTGACTGTCGGCGTCCGGGTTGATCTCAATCTCGCCGCCATCGCCCTTGACGACGATTGCCGTGTCCCCGAGCAGACCGCTGGCATCGCGATGCACTGCCTGGTAGCCGGGGTGGAAAATGCTTTGCAGGCCACAACGGGCGCCCAATGGGTTGAGAATCCGCGCCAGGGAATGGATCGGCGAGCGCAGGCCCAGGGTGTTGCGCAGGTCGATCATTCGCTGAAGCTGGGGGGCCCAGTCCACCAATGGCATGAACGCCAGGCCGCCCTGATCGAGGGCCGCACCGACCTGCTGCCAGTTACGGCACAGTGGAATGTTCAGTGTCTGGAGCAGTTGTTCGCTGTACAGCCGACCTGCCGTGTGCGCGCCGCCGCCATGCATGAAGATGCGCACGCCGTTCTGCGCCAGGCACTTGGCCGCCAGCAGATACCACGGCAAATGACGCTTCTTGCCGGCGTACGTCGGCCAATCCAGATCGACCGCCAGTGCCGGTGGATTCAGGCGTTCACGCAAGGCTTCGGTGAACCCGGCCATTTCCTCGGCGCTCTCTTCCTTGTGCCGCAACAGCATCAGGAACGCGCCGAGCTGGGTGTCCTCGACCTTGTCGTCGAGCACCATGCCCATGGCTTGGCGGGCTTCTTCGCGGGTCAAATCACGGGCGCCGCGTTTGCCTTTGCCAAGAATCCGCACGAACTGGGCGAACGGGTGCTCGGCGGGCGTTTCGAGGGTCAGCGCTGGATAGTCGGTCATAAGCAATTCGTCGGTTTGGGCAGGCCCGCCAGTTTCGCGGCGAGTTTGGCAGGGGTGCCTTTGAACAGTCGGTTCAGGTGCAGGCTGTTGCCCTTGTCGGGGCCGAGCTTCAATGCGGTGTACTTGATCAACGGGCGGGTGGCCGGGGACAACTGGAATTCGTCGTAGAAACGGCGCAGCAGTTCGAGGATTTCCCAATGTTCCGGGCTCAACTCGATGTCTTCGGCGGCGGCGAGAGCGGTGGCCACCTCGGTAGACCAGTCGCTCAGTTCCACCAGGAAACCGTCCTTGTCCAGTTCAATGGCGCGGGCGCCAACGGTCAGGGATTTCATAGCCAACTGTTGACCTTGTCATAGTGAATCGACAGTTCGACGAAGGCCGGGTAGTCAATGGCACTGGCCCAGTCCGGAACTTGCACAGCACGGGCCTGTGCGTCTTCGGCCAGTACGAACAGTTTCAGGTTGCGAGCATGCAAAGAGCTGAATGGCGCGGTGCCTGGCTGCAAGGCATAGGCCGCATCGCCACTCAGCAGCAGCGCATCGTTGGGGCCGATCACGCGCAGGCAACTGCTCAGGCGCTCGTCGCCGAAAGGGGAATGAGACAACACATGCAAAGTCGACATCAGAGGGTGATCACCTGGTCGTAACGGTCAATAAGGGCGGTGATGTCCTGGGCGCTCAGTACCCGGGCTTCTTCAAGCGACAGACCTTTGGGGTCCAGGCCTCGGGCCGCTACGCTGTCAGCGCATACGAACAGGTCTTCGACGCCGAACATCGGCAAGGCTTGCAGGTTGGCGCTCAGGTCTTTTTGCTGCAACGCCTTGGCGTCCTGTTTCGCAGCGAGCTGGAACACGCCGTCATCGAGAAACAGCAGGCCGATTGGCAAATCGAAAGCACCGCCGGCCAATACAATGTCCAGCGCTTCCCGCGCATTCGGCCCGGACCACGGCGCCTGACGGCTGATAATCAGCAAGGATTTAGCCATCTCACGCGCCTCCGAAACAGATCAGGCGGTCAGCGTCCTGCACCGCGTCATGCAACTGGCCAAGGCCGGACAATTCCCACGGCGCGCCCACGGCGACCGCTTCACGCTGATAGCGCTGGGCTTCTTCCTCGTTCAGCACGCCACGACGCAGGGCGGCGGCGATGCAGACCACGCCATCGAGTTGATGCTCGCTGACAAAGGTGCGCCATTGTTTCGGCAAGTCCTGCTCATCCTGAGGCGTGACCACACTGCCGGACGCGTTGTAGACGCCATCCTGATAGAAAAACAGCCGGACAATCTCATGTCCGCTGGCCAGCGCGGCTTGGGCGAACAGCAAGGCTCGGCGCGAGGAGGGCGCATGGGCGGCGGAAAACAGCGCAATGGCGAATTTCATGACGGACTCGATCAGCAAAACTGCGGCCATGATAAAGCTTTATCGGCGGGGCGGCGAAGGGCTTTGGGTAGGTGAGATTGCGACGGTTACTTGGTCAACCCATATAACTCGCAATACTCCAGCCAGTCCATACCGGCCATCTCTGCGACTTCCTTGTGCACCTCCAGGCGTTGGGCGTGGTAATCCTCAGGCGTGGCGGCGGTCAGTTGCAGTGTCAGCTCCCAGGCAAACAAACCCAGACGCTCCGCCTCGGCTTCGAACGCTTCATGCAAACGCTCGTCGCGGTACTGCGTCACTGTCTCGCCTTTGGCCTGGGCCAACAGTGGATTAAGGTTGTCCAGTTCGACACGCAGCTCGGGGCGCTGATCGAGAAACTTCTTCAGCGCCTGCTCGTGTTGCTGTTCAGTTGCCGCCATGGTCACTCCTTGAAGGGATTACGAAGACTGCTTTTTGTTCGCCTTGGCAGCCGCGGCCAGGCACTCGAGGGCAAACTGCTCGGTGTAGGTCATCTGGATCGGCGTGGTTTCGCCTTTGACGGTTCTTTCGCCGTCGAGAATGTAGCGAATCCGCTTGTCGGTGACGCCAATTCGCTTGGCGATCCAGGCCGGCGTCTGGCCGATCTGGCTGATCAGTTTGTCGGCGTAGTCGGTGGAGGGTTTGTAGAACTCGGCATTGGGTGTCATGGCTTTCCTGAAAAATGGGCGATGCGACGCTATCGGCGCGACAGGGTGCGCGAATCGTTGCGCGGTGTCGCGGTATAAATGAAGTAAAGCAGAACGATACGTCGTGCCGCGGTGGTAAAGTCCGCTTTTTCCTGATGAGCGAACGCAATGCGAATTCTGATGGTGGCGCTGGCCGCAACCTTGCTGGCGGGCTGCGCCGGATCGGCGATGAACGACGCCCGCACCAAAACCCCGTACAAAACCCTGACCTCGGACAAACCGGAAAAAGTCGTCGCCCAGTGCGTGCAGTTTGCCTGGCAGGACGAGGCGGTGTTCGGCGTCGATGCCGGCGCGTATTTGCAGCCGGGCAAGAAGGGCGGCTCGACGGTCTACACCCGTTCGGCCGAGTCTTTCGTGGACGTGACCAGCGATGCTTCAGGTACGGCCTTGAGCTACTACGCCCAGCATGATGATTTTGTCGCCAAGCGCCGTTTGGCGGCGTTGGCGACCTGTTTGTAAGCAAGATCGAAGATCCAGAAAAGGCACCCCAAAAACCGAAGCTTACAAATCCATCAAACGCTTCTGGAAAAAGAAGCGCTTGTGGCCCGGCGGGTAATCGGCAATGTGCCCCAGCTCGCTGTAGCCGTGTTTCTTGTAAAACTCCGGCGCCTGGAAGTCGAAGGTGTCCAGCCAGATGCCGATGCACGCCTTCTCCCGCGCCAGGTCTTCGGCCATCTGCATCAGCTTCGAGCCTATCCCTTGTCCCCGGGCCTGGTCCGGCACCGACAACAATTCAATGAAAAACCACCGGTAAAACACTCGGCCATAAAGCCCGCCGAGAATCTCGTCATTGTCATCGCGTACCAGCAAGGCAATCTGCTCTGACACCGTGGGCCCGGCTTTTGAGGCGTTGTAGGCGCGCAGCGGTGTGAGGATTGCTTCGCGTTCTTCCTGAGTGGCGTTTGTCGACAGTTCAATTCGCAGGGTCATGGGCTACATCCATATGGCAAAGAGGGAGCCTATCGCGATCGTAGTTTGTTTGGAACTCCCGGGCCGCTGACCTGAAGCACACAATCATTTGTTACTTTGGCGTGTAGTCCAATTGGATTTCTAGTAACACCAACCCTCTGAATCAACACGTTCTGAAGGATTGGACAAAGCGTTAAAAAAAGAGGCCCGGCAACCATGCCGGGCTTTTCTGTTTTCGCCTAACATGGACGCCCTCTGACGAAAATAAGGATGAATTGTCATGTCGAACACAGCCGAGCGGGTCAACATCATCGAGTCCCAGGTGTTGTCCCACGACTGGTATCTGCTGAAGAAAATCACGTTTGATTACTTGCGCAACAACGGCGACTGGCAGCGCCAGAGCCGCGAGGTCTACGACCGTGGCAACGGCGCGGCGATTCTGCTGTTCAACCGCGAGAAGAAAACCGTCGTGCTGACTCGCCAGTTCCGGTTGCCGGTGTTCGTCAACGGCCATGATGGTTTGTTGATTGAAGTGGCGGCGGGGCTGCTGGAAGGCGCTGCGCCTGAAGAGCGCATTCGCGCTGAGGCCGAAGAGGAAACCGGCTATCGCGTCCACCATGTGCAGAAGGTGTTCGAGTCCTACATGAGCCCCGGTTCGGTCACGGAGAAACTGCATTTCTTTATCGCCGAATACGACGCGTCTTCAAAAGTCAGCGAGGGTGGTGGGCTGGAAGAAGAAACCGAGGAACTGGAAGTGCTGGAGTGGAAGTTCGACGACGCCCTTGAGGCGTTTTATCGCGGGGAGATCTGCGATGCCAAGACCATCATGCTGCTGCAGTATGCGGCGATGAAGGATATTTTCGGACCGGTCTGAGTCGGCGGGGCTTACCTGGATCGAGAGAGCGTTCAGGCACAATGGTCGAGCGTTTCGGCACAGTAATCGCCCAGCGCTCTCTCTAGACTCGTGCTTCACGCCAAGACACCGATGAGGTCACGATGAACATCCGAATTATCCTATCCGCATTGTCCATGGGGGTCGTCCTCACTGGGCACGCAGCCGACTTCTCGCTGACAAGCCAGGATATTGCTGAAAATCGCCCGCTGACCAGTCGCGAGGTATTCCAGGGTTTCGGTTGTGAAGGGGGTAATACGTCTCCGCAACTGTCCTGGTCTAACGCCCCGGCGGGCACTAAAAGTTACGCGATCACGGTCTACGACCCTGATGCGCCGACCGGCAGCGGCTGGTGGCATTGGACGGTGGTGAATTTACCCGCTTCAACCAAAAGTTTGCCAAGAGGAGTCGGTTCGAACCTGCCTGCCGGTGCAATACAAGGGCGAACCGATTATGGCCAACCGGGATATGGCGGGCCTTGCCCTCCGGTTGGGGAGAAGCCCCATCGCTATCAATTCACCGTATGGGCGTTGAAAGTCGACAAGTTGCCACTCGACAACCAGGCCAGCGGAGCCTTGGTGGGCTATATGCTCAATGCCAACGCCTTGACCAAAGCGACCATCACTTCAACTTACGGACGTTAAGAACAATGCGCCCTTGTGACGGCATCCAGCACCGGGAAAACATTATCGATGCGTGTGTCATACGGGCGCGGCAGCCTCATACCTTGCAACGGGTGCCGATATTCGCAACCACCTTGTGTCGAGTGCGACAGGGGGAAAAGCTGCTGCAATGGGATGACCGGGAGATGCGCGCAGGGCCGCAACATCTGATTCTGATGCCGGCCGGGCGCGAGCTTGGCATCTCGAACTTCCCCGGCCTTCATGGTCACTACATCGCTGATGTCGTGACCTTTCCCGGTTCGACACTGCGCAACTTCAGCAGCCGATATGGCCGGCAGATCATGAGTGGTCACCGTGCCCCGAAGACAGATCTGTGTGTGCCTCTGGACAGGCATACGACGCAGGCATGGGATCAGTTATTGGCCGCCATCAATGCGAACGCTCCGGATGCATTACGCACCCACTATGGGGAAGCTGTTCTGCTCAGCCTGAGCCTCAACGGCCAGGCCGGACCGCTGCTGACGGATCGCAATGATCCACTGTGCGAACGTGTGCAGCAGTTGCTGATGGGCAGCCCTGAGAGCGACTGGACGGTTGCGAGCGTTGCACAACACCTGAACCTTGGTGAGTCGACGTTGCGGCGCCAACTGGCCAATGAGGGGAGCAGTTTCAGGAGTATTCTGGAAAGTGTTCGACTTGCAACGGCGCTGCAATGGTTGCAAACCACTTCTCGGCCCATCGGTGAAATTGCCGGCGCCAGCGGCTACGCCTCGGCCTCACGTTTTGCCGTGCGCTTTCGCTCACATTACGGCCTGTCGCCACGGGAATTGCGGGCGGCGATTTAGGTATTCCTGTACTTGATTTGATCCGAGTGAAAACGGCCTGTCCGCCGTTTTTTTGTACCTGGCGAAAACCTTAATCGCCGGCCCCTGTGGCGAGGGAGCTTGCTCCCGCTCGGCTGCGAAGCAGTCGCAAATACGGCGGATGCGGTGTGTCAGGAAAACTCCCTATACCGGTTTGGGGCCGCTGCGCAGCCCAGCGGGAGCAAGCTCCCTCGCCACAAAATCACGGCATTTCCGGCAACTCTTGCGGCCGCAAATCAAACACCAGCACCTCGGCGTCCACGCCATTGCTCAAGGTCAGCACCCGTTCTTCACGAACCCGTACGCCGTCGCCTTCGCGCAGCTGCATACCGTTCAATTCGACACTGCCCCGCGCCACATGCACATAAGCGTAGCGATCGGCGGCCAGTTCCAGCGTGGCGCTTTCCTTGCCGTCGAACAGGCCGGCATACACTCGCGCATCCTGCCGGACTTTCAGCGAACCGTTGGCCCCGTCCGGGGAG
Organism: Pseudomonas sp. Pseusp11; assembly: GCF_047304405.1. Taxonomy (NCBI): domain Bacteria; kingdom Pseudomonadati; phylum Pseudomonadota; class Gammaproteobacteria; order Pseudomonadales; family Pseudomonadaceae; genus Pseudomonas; species Pseudomonas sp. Pseusp11. The sequence continues at coordinate 183,652 of NZ_JBGLZF010000006.1, read as the reverse complement.
ATGATCAGCTGCAAGCGGCCGCGTTTTTTCTGGGTACTGAAATGCTCTTGCTGATAACGCGGTTTGGCGCCGCTGACGTCGGGCACGATCCAGATTTGCAGGAAGTGCACCGGGCGTGTCGATGAGTGGTTGTATTCACTGTGCGCCACGCCACTGCCGGCGCTCATCAATTGCACGTCGCCAGGGCGGATCACCGAACCGGTGCCCAGCGTGTCCTTGTGTTCCAGCGCGCCTTCGAGCACGTAGGAGAAAATCTCCATGTCGCGGTGAGGGTGCTGGCCAAAGCCTTTGCCGGCGGCCACGCGGTCGTCGTTGATCACCAACAGGTCGGAAAAACCCTGTTCCCGCGGGTTGCGGTAGTTGGCAAAGGAAAAGGTATGGAACGACTTCAACCAACCGTGATTGGCCGCGCCGCGATCCGAAGCTTTGCGAAGGGTCAGCATTATGAAATCTCCTGTCAGGACGTGAATTCGTCCGAGTGAGGAGAAGGTTAATGGTTACGCTTAAGTGCAATAAGTAGATGAAAATTGAAATACTGTCTCTTGCAGGTTGACAGTTATGTGAGCGGGTTCATGTATGCTTGTTGTTACATGTGGCCATAATGCCGGGCGCCAGACCTGTGGGCGGCGCAGTGGTATTGAACAGTTCTCTATTAGTGACTTTGAATCCATGAAAACCGTGGCAATGGTGTTGTTCCCAGACTTTCTCCTGCTCGACATGGCCGGTCCCATGGAAGTGTTTTCCATCGCCAATCGTTATCTGCAACCGGCGGACCGATACGAGCTGTTGACCATCGGCACCGAGCAGGGCGCATTGCGGGCCTCCAATGGCGTCAGCGTCCAGGCCGATCTGCACATCGATCAGGCGAACGGGCACTATGACGTGCTGCTGGTGCCGGGCGGGCCGGGGGCTTACAACGAAAAGCATCCGCCGCTGCTCAACTGGCTTCAGGGTGCCGTCAGCCGTGCGAACCGATACGGGTCGATCTGCACCGGCGCGTTCGTGCTTGGGCATGCCGGATTGCTGGACGGCTTTCGCGTGACCACTCATTGGCATTACACCGAACGACTGATCAAAGGCTTCCCCAAGGCCATCGTCGAGACCGATCAGATTTTCGTGCAGGACCGCAACCTCATCACTTCCGGCGGTGTCACCGCCGGCATCGACCTGGCGCTGGCGGTGGTTGCCCAGGACCACGGCAAGAAAGTCGCCCAGGATGTGGCCAAAGTGCTGCTGGTAGTGATGAAACGCCAGGGCGGGCAGGCGCAGTTCAGTCCGTTGATGGCCGCGGTGGGCCCCCAGGAAACGCCAGTCACCCGGGTGCAGAACCATGTGCTCGAGCACCTCGACGAAGCGTTCGGTATTGAGCGTATGGCCAGTCTGGTGAACATGAGTGCGCGGCACTTCGCCAGGGTTTTCACTCGGGAAGTGAATATGACGCCGATGGAGTTTCTGCAAAGCGCGCGCATCGATCACGCCAGGAATCTGTTGGAAACCAGCGAGCTGCCGCTCAAGACCGTGGCTTATAAAAGTGGCTTCGGCAGCGTGCGGCACATGCGTTTTCTATTCAGTGAAAAGCTCGGCCTGACCCCCACCCAGTATCGCGAGCAGTTCAGTTAACGCGCTGTTGTCCGTCGTGCGCACCGCGATGACCGTGACGCTCCTCCCATGGCCGTTGTACCGTCACCCATGCCTGCCAAGATACCCGTGAACTCTTTTTTGGGAGGTGCGGGGCCTGGATGGGCGGGATCGAGGGAGCTTGCAGTTCCTTGAGCCGAGCCAGGTTTTCAGCATATGAACGTGCATGAACAACCTCAGAGAGATAAACAGTGACACGGTGCTGCGGTTCGGGCCCTACGCATTCCACTTGCATCAGCGGTTGATCCTGGACGGTGATCGGCCGCTGCGCATGGGCGGGCGAGCCCTGGACATTTTGCAGGTGCTGGTTGAGCACGCTGGTGCGGTGGTCAGCAAAGAGGCGCTGATTGCCCACGTATGGCCGACCTCGGTGGTCGAGGAAATCAACTTGCGCGTCCACATTGCCGCCCTGCGTCGAGCGCTCGGCGATGGGCCGAACGGGCAGCCCTATATCGTTAATATTCCCCAGCGCGGTTATAGCTTCATCGCCCCGGTGCAGCACGATCGGGCGGGCACGCCGGTGCTGCTCGAAACCGTGCACAAGCCTCAACACAACCTGCCTGCGCGGCTCACACCGGTGATCGGTCGCGACTCGATCGTCGGCAGCGTGGTTCGGCAGTTGCCGGTTCGACGCTTCATGACCCTGGTCGGCCCCGCCGGCATTGGCAAGACCACCGTGGCGTTGCGCGTGGCCGAGTTGCTGTTGCAGCACTATCGGGACGGTGTCTGGATGGTTGATCTGGCAGCCATCGATGACCCGTCGCAGCTTGTCGATCATCTGTCGCGCACTCTGGAACTGGACGTCGGCGCAAAGGCGTTGACGCAGCGGCATGCCTTGCTGGTGCTCGACAATTGCGAACACGTGCTCGAGCGTTGTCGGACAGTGGTGGACGATTTGCTGGCCTCGGCGCCTCGGTTGTCGATCCTCGCCACCAGTCGCGAACCGCTGCGAGCAGCGGGGGAAACGCTGCTGCGGTTACCCGCCCTGACGGTGCCACCCGCCTCGGCGATTCATAGCGTGGACGAGGCCATGGGGTATTCAGCGGTGCAGCTGTTGGTCAGCCGCGCCCGAGCCCGTCAGCTAGGGTTTGCCCTGCGCCAACAGGATCTCAATGCTGTGCGCGAAATCTGTCGGCGGCTGGATGGCTTGCCCCTGGCCATTGAGCTGGCGGCGGCGCAGATCGATGCATTGGCGCTGGTGGGGTTGCAAGCGCAACTGGGTAACTGTTTTCAGCTGTTGAGCCAAGGTCGACGCACCGCCGTGCCGCGGCATCAGAATCTCAAAGCCGCACTGGACTGGAGCTATGAACGGCTGAGCCCGTTGGAACAGATCGTGTTGCAGCGGCTGGCGGTGTTCAAGATGGCGTTTACGCTGGACGCGGCGATTGGCGTGATCAGTGACGCGATGCTGCTGCCTGCTAGCCTGGTCAGTGTGGTGGAGAGTCTGGCGAATACATCGCTGCTGTCGGTGGAGCAGGGTAACGGTGTGACCCGCTACCGCTTCCTCAATACCACGCGCACCTACGCTTTGGAGAAGCTTGAACACAGCGGTTACTTGCGTGCCTTCGAACTGCGTTATGAGCGCTACATCAGCCGGGCCCACTGGACATCAGTCGGACAGGTGGTGCTGCAACTCGCCGAGTAACCGCCGGACTTTTATCAGGTCCGGTGTGGCGAAGCCTTCGGTGAAGCGCTGGTAAATCGGCGCCAGCAGCTCATGGGCTTGCCGGAAGTGGCCCTGACGCTGCCACAGCAGGGCCAGTGATGTGGCGCTGCGCAGTTCCCAGGCCAGCGCTCCCTGGGTTTTTGCCACGGCTAAAGCCTTGAGCAGCACCGCCTCGGCCGCGTCAGCACTGCTCGGGCAATCCTCTGCCAGTAACGCGTCGGCCCGGGCCCGCAGAATCTCTGCCGTGCTCCAGCCCGCCGCGCCGTTTTCGGCCCGCTCCAGCAACGCATCATCGATGAAACGGCTGCCCAGAGTGACCATGATTTCCTTGATCAACCCGGTGTCTGGTCGCGGAGATGAGGGCGCATCAGTTCCGTCGATCACCTGCGCGTAATGTTTGGCCCAGGTGTAGAACAGCAACACCGAGTGTTTCTTCGCCTGCTCAAGCAGCAAGGCCAGGAGCTCGCGGGCGACCGGCGTGTTGCCGTTGTAGTGGGCGATCAGGCAACCGGACAGCGCCAGGGTGTAGCAGATGGACGTGCCATGATTGATTTGCATCGCGATGTCGAGCGCCTGTCGTGCGGTATGCCAGGCTTTTTCCGGAAGCCCTTGCAGCCAGAGAATGCGCGCCAGAATCGTCAGCGTCGCCACGCTCTGGTCGTATTGCACGCCAAAACCATGGGTGAAGCGGTTGAGCTGGCCGCTCTGGGCCAGGCGTTGAATGACCTGTTCGGCATTCTCCCGCGCCAGTACCTGATCCCCGGCAAAATGCAGGGCCAGGACCCGCAAACGTTGGGTGCTGAGGGCCGTCACCGCGTCGTCGTGCGGCCTCAACCGCTCGAATTGTCGGCTCTGCTCCAGAGCCAGTTGGTAGTGGCCGCAGCTGAGATCAACCGCCAGGTGCCCGGAAATCGCTTTGAGCTGACCGGCCACATCATTGCAGTGTTCGGCCAGGTGTTTGGCGCTGACGAAGGCTTCGACGGATTCGGCGCTACTGCCCAGGGTGTGATAGCAGGAACTGCCGAGGGCAAGCTTGAGGTTCATGGTCAAGCGCGGGCAGGGCTGATGCGTCGTTTCGAGCAACGCCAGGGCTTTGCGCACGTACACGCCGTATTCCTTGAGCAGCGACAGCTCTTGCCAGAGCGGTGCCGAGGTCGCGGCGAGACGGATGGCCAACGCTTGCGATCCTTGAGTATTCAAGCCCCAATCGAGCGCCGCACGAATGTCTTCCAGGTTGCGGGCGTAACGCTCGGTCCAGCGCTCGCTCTGGGTGTGTTCCCAATCACTCTGCGCCTGCTGCATCAAGGCCAGGCAGCATTCGGCGTGGCGCTCTCGGGTGTCCGCCAGCTCTTGGGCCTGGTCGAGTTTTTCCAGCGCATAGCCACGTGTGGTGTCGAGCAGACGGTAGAACACTTCTTCATCGCCGACTTCCACGTTCAGCAATGACTTGGCCACCAATTGGGTAATCGAGGCAAACACCACATCGGGCTCGACGTACTGGCCGACAATCACGGCAGCCGCCGATTCCAGGGTAAAAGCGCCCCGGAATATCCCCAGTCGGCGCAGGCACGTCTGCTCGCAGGCATTGAGCAGTTCGAAGCTCCAGTCCAGCGTGGCGCGCAGGGTCTGATGGCGGCCCATGGTGGTCGGGCAGCCTTGGGCGAGCAGGCGAAAGCTGTCTTGCAGTTGCGACAGCAAGCCGCTCAAACCCAGGTTGCCGACCTGCGCCGCTGCCAGTTCGATCGCCAACGGAATGCCGTCCAGACGTCGGCAGATTTCAATCGCCAGCGGCAGGTCGGCTTCGCTCAGTTCGAAGCTGTCGTGGCTGGCCATCGCCCGCTCGACAAACAATTGCAGCGCCGAAAACGTCAGGGCCTGAGCGCGGTCGAGCAGGGCGATGGGCGGCGGGCAGTCCAGTGATTCCAGGCGCTGCACGTATTCGCCTTCGGCCCGCAGGCTTTCGCGACTGGTGGCCAGAATGTGCACTTGGGGTGCCGCGCGCAGGATGCTTTCGCTGAGCAACGCAATGGCATCGATCAGGTGTTCGCAGTTGTCGATGACCAGCAGCATCTGCCGTTCGCGCAAGCATGTGGCGAGCCCGTTTATGGGGTCGGCGTCATGCAACGACAAGCCCAGCGCTGACGCCAAGTGCGCGCCGATCATCAAAGGGCAGTTGATCGGTGCCAGGTCCACCAGGCGAATGCCGTCTCGATAGCGACCGATCAGTTGCTCGGCGACGCGCAGCGCCACGGTCGTCTTGCCGATCCCGCCGGGGCCTACCAGGGTGATGAAACGCTGCTGCGAGAGTTGCGCCAACAGTCTGTCGACCAGCGCCTGACGGCCGATCATGCGAGTCCGGCGCACCGGCAGGTTATGGCCGCCCGGTTCATTGGCGTCGTTTTGGGGATGTTGTTCGATGGACTCCAGGGAAAACGGCGCGACAAAGCTGTAGCCGCGCTGGGCGACGGTGATGATGTAACGCTGGCCGGCCTGACCGTCACCAAGGGCTTTGCGCAGTGCCGCCATGTGCACGCGCAGGTTGGAGTCTTCCACTACGCTTTTGGGCCAGACCCGCGCGATCAGTTGCTGCTTGCTCACCACCTGGCCTGCGTGCTCCAGCAACATCAACAGAATGTCCATGGCTTGCCTGCCCAGGCGCAGGGGCTGGTCGGCCTCCATCACCAGGCGTTGGCCAGGGTAGATCCGGTAGGGGCCGAAATGGATGGCCTGTTCGGGGGTAAGGGTCAACGGGTCACTCCTGCTTGCATCCGTCTATCACGCGGTATCCAGGCATATTCCTGAGGTTTTTTCGGCAGCGCAACGTGGCGCCATACATCTCGGCAGCAGGTGCAACGGCTGCGGCCTTGCCGTCAGTGCCCGGCGGTCCCGTATTTATTGGACTCAGCGCTGGTGAACGGCGCACCGGGGCCATGGGTGTACGGCAGAAAATTAACAACGTTTAACTCGTACCGATCCGGTCTACGCTCAAAAATCCATTTCTTCAAGTAGCCGAAGGTATCGGCCTTTTTGCAACAGAAAGTGCAACAAAAAGCGTGCCGCAAAAAGGACGAACACTTCTGGAGGAGCCGGAATGAGCAACGTGGTGGTGGTCTATCACAGTGGTTACGGGCACACCCGGGTCATGGCCGAAGCCGTGGGCCTGGGGGTGGAACGACACTTGGGCAGCACCTGTCGATTGATTCCGGTGGAAGAAGTGGAGGAGCACTGGGAGCGCTTGCACCATGCCGATGCAATCATCTTTGGCGCCCCGACCTACATGGGCAGCGCCTCGGCCGCCTTCAAGGGTTTCATGGAGGCCACCGCGTCGTTCTACCTGGCCCAGCCCTGGCGCGACAAACTCGCTGCCGGGTTTACCAACTCCGGTTGCCTGTGCGGCGACAAGCTCAACACCTTGCTGCAAATGGCGGTGTTCGCCGCCCAGCACTCGATGATCTGGGTCGGCCTCGACCTGCTGCCGGCGCGTAGCAGCATCGGCGTGTTCAACGGGCAGTTGAACCGACTCGGCAGTTCTCTGGGGGCGATGGCCCAATCCAACGTCGAACAATCCCCCGAATTTGCTCCGCCCCTGGAAGACCGCCGCACCGCCGCACATTTGGGCGAGCGGGTGGCGCGCCTGGCCGAACGAATGGCTCATACCTCTTATTAACCGTCGTAAACCCCATGCATCAGGAGAATCATAATGAGCACCTTCACCACCCGAGACGGCACCGAGATTTACTACAAGGACTGGGGCACCGGTCAGCCGATCGTCTTCAGCCACGGCTGGCCGTTGAATGCCGACAGTTGGGAGTCGCAGATGATCTTCCTGGCCTCCAAAGGCTACCGGGTCATCGCCCATGACCGCCGTGGTCACGGCCGTTCGAGCCAGCCATGGTTCGGCAATGACATGGACACCTACGCCGATGACCTGGCGCAGTTGATCGAGCATCTGGATCTGCAAAACGCTGTGTTGTTCGGTTTCTCCACTGGCGGTGGCGAAGTGGCGCGCTACATCGGTCGCTACGGTACTGGACGCGTGGCCAAGGCCGGGCTGATTTCATCGGTGCCGCCGCAGATGCTCAAGACCGAGGCCAACCCGGGCGGCCTGCCGATGGAAGTGTTCGACGGTATTCGTCAGGCGTCTTTGGTCGACCGTTCGCAGTTGTACAAGGATCTGGCCAGCGGCCCGTTCTTCGGCTTCAACCGGCCGGGCGCCAAACCCTCGCAAGGCATGATCGACTGGTTCTGGTTGCAGGGCATGGCTTCTGGCCACAAGAACGCGTACGACTGCATCAAGGCGTTCTCTGAAACCGACTTCACCGAAGACCTGAAGAAGTTCGACGTGCCGACCCTCGTGGTGCATGGCGACGACGATCAGGTGGTACCGATTGAAGCGGCGGGCATCGCCTCGGCGAAACTGGTCAAGGGCTCTACGTTGAAGGTCTACCCGGGAGCCCCGCACGGCCTGACCGATACCCACAAGGATCAACTCAACGAAGATCTGCTGGCGTTCATCAAGGGCTGATCAAAATCAAAAGATCGCAGGCTGCGCCAGCTCCTACAGGGTTATGTGAACGCCCGTGGGGCTGGTGAGGGCTGCGATCTTTGTTGTTCATCAGCGCCTACAAGGTGATGTGAACACCCGTAGGAGCTGCCGAAGGCTGCGATCTTTTGATCTTGAGAGAGGGAAGAACACGCACGGCACGGCAACGCCAGGCAAACGGTGTGATGCCTTCGCTGCGGGTAAATATATGAGAGAAATGTGCCTGGTCGCAGAAGCCACATTCCAGGCTGATTTGCGTCAGGGTCAGGTCGGTGTTCCGGATCAACTGTTTGGCCCGAGCAATGCGTTGCTGTCGGATCCAGTCTTGCGGTGAAACACCGGTGCTGCATTTGAACGCACGGGAAAAATGACTGCGCGACAGGGCACAGACCCGTGCCAGTTCGGTCACTTCCAGGGTTTCGCCGAGGTGGTCGAGGATCAACTGTTTAACCAGGTTTTCACGCCAGGGGCTAAGGCCTCCCGTGGTCTTTTTTTGCGTTTCAATGGCACACGCCTTGATCGCGTTTTGCTGAATGAGAGCCATGGCCAATGTCCGTGTCGGTGGGCGCGCGCGGGTGCACTGCACGGTGGGCCAGCACGTTTCTTTTTCTAAAAACTCTAAAAAAGAGCTCTGCGCAGAAGGCTTCATTTTTGGTCGCGAGGGCTTTGGCTTGCGAGTTAAACGTTGTTAATTCCGCAGTCAGGCTTAAGGGTGAAAGTGCGCCAACTGAGCACATCGCTGCAATTCGTGCGGATGCACGGTCATGCAAGATGGGCGACGTGTAGCGGCCTGGACTGGGCCGCTTTTTCTGGCTCGATCAAGGGTGATCTCATGAAGCAATCCCGCGTTTGCACACTTGGCGGACTTGGCCTGGCATTGGCGCTGATGTCCAGCATCAGCCTGGCCCAGGCGCCAGCTCAGGTGAACACTCAGGTGCCCGGTTATTACCGGCTCGCGGTGGGCGACTACGAGGTGACGGCGTTGTTCGATGGCTACAACGACCTCTCGCCTAAATTGCTCGACGGTCTGACCCAAGACCAGATCCGCGCGTTGCTGGCTCGTCGTTCGATTGAAACGCCGGGGGTGCAAACCGCGTTCAACGCGTTTCTGGTGAATACCGGCAAACAACTGATTCTGGTGGATACCGGGGCAGGGCAGTGCATCGGTGCCACTGCGGGCCAATTGTCGGCGAACATGCAAGCCGCTGGTTATAAGCCAGAACAGGTCGATACCATCCTGCTCACCCACTTGCATCTGGACCATGTGTGCGGATTGGTGGATGGGCAGCAAAAGCCTGTGTTCGCCAACGCCACGGTCTACGCCGCCAAGGCGGAAGCCGATTACTGGCTTGACCCTCAGGCCATGGTCAAGGCACCGGCCGGTGCCAGGGAATTCTTCAAGATCGCCCAGGACTCCACCGCGCCCTACATCGCGGCGGGCCGTTTCAAAACCTTTACTGCCGGGCAGTCGCCAGTGCCGGGCGTTGTCGATGCCGAGCTGGAGGCCGGGCACACACCGGGCAGTACCACGTATCGGTTCAACTCCCAAGGTCAGAGCATTCTGTTCATGGGCGATCTGGTGCATAACCTGGCGGTGCAGTTCGAGCATCCTGAGGTGTCGATTCGTTTCGACGTCGACAATCAGCAGGCGATCAAGAGCCGCGCCAAGGTTTTCAGCGATGCGGCGGCCAGCAAGATCTGGGTCACGGCAGCGCATTTGCCGTTTCCGGGTGTCGGCCATATCACCGCAGTGGACAAGCATTTCCAGTGGGTGCCCATCGAGTACGGACCTTACAAACGAGCGGCGAAAGTGCCGATGATCGAGTAAAGTCCGACACACTTGCGCCTGGCTGAACACAAAAGGGAACCGTGCCCATGAACCGTAATGATCTGCGTCGCGTCGACATGAACCTGCTGGTGATTTTCGAAGCGCTGATGTTCGAAAAAAACCTGACCCGCGTCGCCGAAAAACTGTTCATGGGCCAACCGGCGGTGAGCGCGGCACTGGGCCGGTTGCGTGATTTGTTCGACGATCCGTTGTTGCTGCGCAACGGTCGCGGCATGGAGCCGACGGCGCGGGCGCTGGCGATTCTCAAGGAGCTGCAACCGGCGATGGACACCATCTCGGGGGCGGTCAGCCGCGCCAAAGAGTTCGAGCCGGCCAGCAGCTGCGATGTGTTTCGCATCGGGCTGTCGGACGATGCCGAGTTCGGGCTGTTTCCACCGTTGCTGCGCCAGTTGCAGGAAGAGGCGCCGGGGATCGTGGTTGTGGTACGCCGCGCCAACTATCTGTTGATGCCGGCGTTGCTGGCGTCAGGGGAAATCTCGGTGGGGGTGAGCTACACCACCGATCTGCCGGCCAATGCCAAGCGCAAGAAGCTGCGGGACATCCCCTGTAAAGTCCTGCGCGGCGATGACCGCCCGGGGCCGCTGACTCTCGACGAATACTGCGCCCGTCCGCATGCGATGGTGTCGTTCTCCGGCGACCTGAGCGGCAACATCGACCTCGACCTGGCCAAGGTCGGCCGCACCCGCCGCGTGGTGCTGGGCGTGCCGCAATTCAGTGGTTTGCGCGCGTTGCTCGCTGGCACTGAGATGATCGCCACCGTGCCGGATTACGCCGCGTGTGCGTTGGTGGAGGGGTGTGGGTTGCGCGCGGAAGATCCGCCGTTTCCCATCGACGCCGCGCAGCTGTCGATGGCCTGGAGCGGGGTGCATGACAACGATCCAGCGGAGCGCTGGTTGAGATCGCGGATCAGTCAGTTCATGTCGGCGCCGCTGGATATTGCGGCGGTGTAAACAGGCAGAACACGTGCTGCGAGCAAGCGCTTTTGCTCTTACCGTTCATCCGTTTTTTTCCTGACCTGTAATTTCTGATAGTAGCGCGATGTCGCCAACCAGTGTGTGATGAGTCAGTGCCCATGGGGCGACCTCAATCATCCACAAGGAGCGAATGATGAATAGCCCAGTTGCCGCAGCGCTCATCAACTCTCCGCCAGCCCCTGAACTCGAGCAAAACCCGGGTAACCCGCCACTTGACCCAGTGTTGGTCCGCAATAACCTGACGGTTGTCATCAACTACCCCATGCAGCCTGGGGAGAGCTTGCAGGTGATCTGGACGGCTGCGCCGGGAGCGCCGAGCGAGGCCTCATTCACGACCGTCTTCTTTCCGGTCGGCGGCACTGCGCCATGGAAAGTCCCGCTGCCCAACTGGATAGTGGCCTATAGCTTGAACAACGTGGTGACGGTGACTTATGTCGTCATGAACGGCACCACACCGATCACGACCTCCTTGCCGCTGACGGTCACCATTGTGCCGCTTGCGCAGAGCGCTCTGCCCATCCCGTTGATCACCCAAGCGCCCAACAATGGCATCGGCAGCGTGTTGGATGTGGCGTTCTTGACCCATTTCACCCTACGCATCAATGGCTGGCCGCTGATAACGGACGGGCAGTATTTCTGGATGAGCCTGAGTGGCATCAACGACGACGGCAGCGCTTTTTACATTGAATACTGGATAGCGCCCAACAGCGTAGTTACTCAGACATTTCTGCAGTCCGGTTTTCATGCCGAGACGTTTTCGGCGTTGCCGCTCAAGATGCTCAAGCATGGCAGCACGTTGACACTGGATTTCAGGGCCGCGCTGGATAAAAAACTGAACAAGAATGCAGCACTGAAGTTTGCGCCGCGTCACTACACCATCAATAACGATGCCCAAACGCGACTGTTGGCTCCCTCTATCGTGGAAGCCAAAGGTAACCCTCATCTGGACCCGCTGGCGGCCCGATACACCCTCACGGCTCGTCTCTCCTTTCCCGTGATAACGGGCGCCAGGGTCCGTGTGCGCTGGATAGGTGCGCCGGGCACTTCGCCAGAGGGTTCAGTCGTCACCGCTTATGTCGATGCCGGTGCTACCAGTACTAAAGACGTGTCGCTGCGCAATTCGGTGGTCGCCTTTAACCTGGGCCAAACGGTGACGGTGATCTTTGACCTGATGGTCGGCAACGCTCCCGCCGTGAGTTCGCTGCCGCTGATGTTGAACGTGCTGCCTCTTGCGCAGAACGCATTGCCCCAGCCGATCATCAGGGAAGCATTGGGCAATGGTCATGGCAACGAGCTGGACTTGACCTCCCTCAAAGAGTTCACCCTGTTCATAGAGGGTTGGCCGCTGATCGCCGTCGGTCAGTACTTCTGGGTAAGCCTGATTGGAACATTGGCCGATGGCGGCGTTTTCAATGTCGAGTACGTGATTGCCCCCCACCCCCCTGTCGACCAGTCGTTTGTCACCCACGACTTCTTTTCGCAAATCTTTTCAACCACCCCGCTAAACCTGCTCATGGATGGCAGCACACTGACAGTGCAACTCAGGGTGGCGCTGGATAAAAGCCTGAGCAAAAGTTCAGCAGTGAAGTTTCCAGCGAAACAGTACACCGTCAAAACGGGCGGACCGATACCGCAGGATCCGATGATCCTGGCGGTGAAAGACTCTGCCGGTAATGACATAACCAATGGCGGGACCACCAACGCCACCCAGGTGACGATCAGCGGCAGCGCAATGGCCGGCCAACCACTGGAGATACTGGACGGGCAGACCGTCATAGGCATGATCACGGCAGTTTCCGGTGTCTGGGAGCTTGCGGTATCTGCGTTGACGGGCGGCCTGCACGTATTCACCGCCCGGCCCTTGAATGGCGGCGGTGGGGGCTCCACGCCGTGGACGATCGACGTCGTGCTGCTAAACTTGGAGTTGACGATTGCAGAGGCGCCCGATAACGGCAATCTGGATCCTCTTGCGGCCTTGACGAGGCTGACGGCTGTCCTGGATTACAACATGCAGGCCAACGACAGGATCAGGGTCATCTGGACGGCTGCGCCAGGAACACCCGCGGCGGGCTCGCACACCACCAATACCGTTCAGGCCGGCACTACCATCCGACCCAGGATAATCCAGCTGCCCGTTACGCTGTTGGCTTTCAGCTTGGGCAAACGGGTGACGGTGAGCTTCGAATATGATCGCGGAACAGCACCACCGGTGGATTCACGGCCGCTTGTCCTGAACATTGGGACTATTCCGGCAGACCGGTTCGTCCCTCCGGTGATCACCCAGGCGAACGGTACGACGGTGCTGAGTCTGGCCGATGTGCAAGCCGGGGCAACGCTCCTGTTTGGCGGTTGGCCGCTTATTGCCTCCGGTCAGCCGATCTGGCTGGATTTGGAGGGCCAGAACGCCAGTGGGGGCAGCCACAATCTCACCATGTGGACGGGCCTCAACTTTGCAGTGCATCGAAGTTGGGTATTGAACGGCCGCTACAGCGTTACCGTTTTGTACAGCTATTTGCAGGATCTGGCGGAAGGCAGCACGTTGTCCATTCGCTTCAGGGTCAATATGGATCAGGTCCCGAATCCGGCGACGGCGGTGGTCTTCGCCGCACGTCAGTACACCATTCGGGCCATTCCTTGAAGAAGGGCTGGCGGGAGGTTTTGGCGTTCAGTGGGTTGTGTTTAACGGCGTTTATCGTTACTTGATGAAAGCTACAGATCCTTGCGCCGTTGCCTACGACTGCGCCAGAATCCGCCGGCTTGTGCGCTTTGGGCCTGGTCTTTATCGTTTCCGTATCGCTGCCAATCAGCGATCGGGTTTAGCGACTCGACTATTCAAAGTGCATCAGTGCTCCAGACTTTATTGCCGACTTTTGACGTCTGCATAACGTTATGGTGGCTGTATGCGGGAGACTCTCGGGTCTACCGGGTGCCTTTGACCGGTTCGCTAACCTGCATACAGTCGCCACTCTTACTTGTTTAGCGACAGGTTCTGGTGGTGCTATTTCCAAAGGAGATTCACCATGTTCAAAGCCACACCTAACCCGCCAGCAACCGACGATGTTTCCCCCTACGATCCCCTCGATCCCAAAAAACTCCACGAAGCCGCCGAGCGCGCCCTCGATCACTACCTCAAGCCGTCCGATCCCAAGCCCCCGCGCAAACCGAGCACGATTTACACCGTCGCCCCGGACATCAACATCGAAGAGCTGCTGGCCAATGCCTGCGAGTCCTTTGCCTCGGCCAAGGTGATCGCCAGTGACTGTGCCGGGTTTCTGGAGGGGCCGCAGCGCAATACGATACTGGGCGTCGCGCAGCTCATCATGTTCGGCGAGTTGGCGGTGAATCGGGCGCTGGACAGTCTGGAGCTGAAGGCCAACCCGGCCCTATGACCTGAGGTCAAACGCTGACCCCTGTGGCGAGGGAGCTTGCTCCCGCTCGGCTGCGCAGCAGTCGTAAACCCTGTACATGCGGTCTACCTGATGCAATTGGGTCGAATGGTTTTGGGGCCGCTTCGCAGCCCAGCGGGAGCAAGCTCCCTCGCCACAATTCCCGCGGTACAAAGAGAGCACGTACATTCAATTTTTCCCTACCCCTTGGCGGCACTATTCAATCCAATGATTGAACAGGGGTGAGCCATGAACGCTTCGCAACGGGATGAACAGGCGCGGGATGTCGGGCTGCTGTTTCTGCGGGTCAGCGGTGGTCTGTTTCTGCTGTGGGTTCACGGCTTGCCCAAGCTGCTGGACTTCAGTGCGCAGCTGCAACTGATCGAAGACCCGTTCCACCTCGGTGCCCACCTCACCCTCAGCCTGGCGATTTTCGCCGAAGTGCTGTGCCCGCTGCTGATTGTCGCTGGTGTTCTGGCGCGTCTGGCGTGCTTGCCTATTCTGTTTGTGCTGCTGGTGGCGCTGCTGGTCGTGCACCCGCAATGGAGCGTGGCCGAAGGGCAGTTCGGCTGGCTGTTGTTGATCATCTTCACCTCTGTGTTTATCGCCGGGCCTGGACGGCTGGCGCTCAATGTTCGTTTGCCCGGAGTGCTCCGTTATGTCTGAAGCCCAAACTCAAAAAGCGCCGGGGTCCGATGAGATCGTGACGCTGATCGTCAAGCACCGGGTCAAGGCCGGTTTCGAAGCAGCCTATGAAGCCTGGCTGCGCAACATCGTCAGCGTCGCGGGGCGCACGGAAGGGCATCTGGGCGTGGACGTGATCCGCGGCAAGAACGCGGGCCTGGACATGTTCACCTGCGTGCTGCGCTTTTGCTCCACCGAGGCCATGCAGCACTGGCTCGATTCGCCGCAACGTCAATCGTTGATCGATGAAGCCGCGCCGATGCTGGCCGACGGCGACCAGACCGAGGTCAACCCGGTCAACGAATTCTGGTTTGCGCCGCTGGCCGATGCCGCCTCGCCGCCACCGCGCTGGAAGCAGGCCGTGGTGTCGTTGCTGGTAATTCTGCCGCACACCTTGCTGGTGCCGCTGCTCTGGGGGCCGCTGCTCAAACTCAACGCTTTTCTCTCCAACTACTTGGTCGCCACGTTCCTGATCACCCTGACCATCGTGGTGTCGGTGGTGTACGTGTGCATGCCGGCTGCGACTCGCTTGTTTGCGCCTTGGCTGACGGCCAGTCAGCCGCGGGAGCACCTCGAATCCAACGCAAATTCGCCGCGCTGAGCCGGCGCTTTTTTGCTTCATTTCACTGATGACGAAGGAACTGCGATGAACGCCGATCTGATTCTGTTCAATGGTAAATTTCATACCGTAGACCGCGAAAAGCCCCTCGCCAGCGCCGTAGCGATCAAGGGCGGCCGCTTCGTCGCGGTCGGCACCGACGCCGAAGCCATGGCCCTGCGCGGCTCGGGCACTCAGGTGATCGACCTCAAGGGCCGCTGTGTCATCCCTGGCCTCAACGACTCGCACCTGCACCTGATCCGTGGCGGTTTGAACTACAACCTCGAACTGCGCTGGGAAGGCGTGCCGTCCCTGGCTGATGCGTTGCGCATGCTCAAGGAGCAAGCCGACCGCACACCGACGCCGCAATGGGTACGGGTAGTCGGTGGCTGGAACGAATTCCAGTTTGCCGAGAAGCGCATGCCGACCCTGGAAGAGCTCAACCAGGCGGCACCAGACACCCCGGTGTTCGTGCTGCATTTGTACGACCGCGCCTTGCTCAACCGCGCTGCATTGCGGGTTGCCGGTTACACCCGCGACACGCCGAACCCGCCGGGTGGCGAAATCGTGCGTGATACCAACGGCAATCCGACCGGCATGTTGGTCGCAAGGCCGAACGCGATGATCCTGTACTCGACCCTGGCCAAGGGGCCGAAGCTGCCGCTTGAGTATCAGGTCAACTCGACCCGCCAGTTCATGCGTGAGCTCAACCGCCTCGGCCTGACCAGCGCGATCGATGCCGGCGGTGGTTTCCAGAATTACCCGGACGATTACCAGGTGATCGAGCAGTTGGCGAAAGATGATCAACTGACCGTGCGTATCGCCTACAACCTGTTTACCCAGAAGCCGAAAGAAGAGCTGACCGATTTCCAGAACTGGACTGGCAGCGTCAAGTTGCACCAGGGCGACGACTACCTGCGGCACAACGGCGCCGGCGAGATGCTGGTGTTCTCGGCGGCGGATTTCGAGGACTTCCTCGAACCGCGTCCGGACCTGCCGCAGACCATGGAGCAGGAGCTGGAACCGGTGGTCCGCCATCTGGTGGAACAGCGCTGGCCGTTCCGTTTGCACGCTACTTACAACGAATCCATCAGCCACATGCTCGACGTGTTCGAGAAGGTCAACCGCGACATTCCGTTCAACGGCCTGCCATGGTTCTTCGACCACGCTGAAACCATCACCCCACAGAACATCGAGCGGGTAAGGGCGCTGGGCGGTGGCATTGCGATCCAGGACCGCATGGCGTTCCAGGGTGAATATTTTGTCGACCGCTACGGCAAGCAGGCCGCCGAATCTACGCCACCGATCAAGCGCATGCTGGCCGAGGGTGTACCGGTCGGCGCCGGCACCGATGCCACGCGAGTGTCCAGCTACAATCCATGGACCTCGCTGTACTGGATGGTCAGCGGCCGTACCGTCGGTGGTCTGGCGCTGTACGAGGAAGGTTTGCCGCGCACCACTGCACTGGAACTGTTCACTCATGGCAGCGCCTGGTTCTCGTCGGAACAAGGCAAGAAAGGCCAGATCAAGGTCGGGCAACTGGCGGACCTGGTAGCACTGAGCGCGGACTTCTTCAGCGTCGAGGAAGAAGCGATCAAGTGGATCGAGTCGGTATTGACCGTGGTCGGCGGCAAGGTGGTGTACGCCGCCGGCGACTTCGAAAAACTCGGGCCTGTCAGCCTGCCGGTGCTGCCGGATTGGTCGCCGGTGGCGAAGGTTCCGGGACACTGGCGGCCGAACGCGCCAATGCAGGCGCAGGTGCACCAGTGCAGCGGCCCGTGCGCCGTGCATACCCACAGCCATGAGAAGGCCCGTATGTCGAGCGTGCCGGTGAGTGACTTCGCCGGTTTCTGGGGCGCCTTCGGCTGTTCCTGCTTCGCGTTCTGAGTCTTGCAACAAAAGCGTCGACCATGTGTGGTCGACGCTTCACTCACCACCCTCCGAGGAGTTTCACATGAGCAACGTTCCTTACAAACGTCTGAACAAAGATGACGCCGTTGTGCTGCTGGTCGATCACCAGACCGGCCTGATCTCTCTGGTGCAGGATTTCTCGCCCAACGAATTCAAGAACAACGTGCTGGCCCTGGGCGACATCGCCAAGTTCTTCAACCTGCCGACCATCCTCACCACCAGTTTCGACGCAGGCCCGAACGGCCCGATCGTGCCTGAACTGCGCGAGCAATTCCCGGACGCGCCGTTCATTCAGCGTCCAGGCCAGATCAACGCCTGGGACAACGAAGACTTCGTCAAAGCCATCAAGGCCACCGGCCGCAAGCAACTGATCATCGCGGGTGTGGTGACTGACGTGTGCGTGGCGTTCCCGACCCTGTCGGCCATTGCCGAAGGTTTTGAAGTGTTCGTGGTAACCGACTCTTCCGGCACCTTCAACACCACCGTGCAACAAGCGGCGTGGGCGCGGATGTCGGCGGCGGGTGCACACCTGCTGAACTGGTTCGCCGTGGCCTGCGAGCTGCAAGGCGACTGGCGCAACGACATGGAAGGCCTGGCCAACCTGTTGTCCCAGCGTCTGCCGAACTATCGCAACCTGATCAACAGCTACACCAAGTTCACCGCCAAGTAAGGCGTTGAAGAAAAATGCCCGCGATGTGCGGGCATTTTTTTGTGCTGCTCGAATGTCCGCTGCATCAGCGCTTCTGCAACCATCCCAGAGACCCACCTTTCCTGATCGGCACCGGTTTGGCCATCAACGCCTGCCGACTGTTCTGCTGCCGCACCGCCTGCAACTTGTTCAACGCCCGGCCCACTTCGCTGCGCTGTTCCATGCACTGGCGGGTCAGGTTCTTGTCCAGACGGTAGATGATCGAAGATGTCAGCGCGGTGAACGTTGCCTGCGACGGCGTATCGGCCAGGATGCTCTGTTCGCCCATGACTTCGCTCGGCCCCATGCGACCGGCCTCGGTGAAACCATTGCCGTCCGGCACGCTGGCGCTGACGACGCCAGTGGCGATCACGAACAGGCTGTCCGGCACTTCAGCCAGATCCAGCACCACCTCGCCGGCGGCGTATTGTTGCGCGACCATCGATTCGGCGAGGCGGTCGCGTTCCTCATGGCTCAGCGAGCGGAAAATCTTCACTTCATCGAGCAGTGCGCGGGCGCGGGTCGAGGGTTCGATCACGCCGTCGGGGTGCCGCGATATGCCGGCCGCTTCCAGGTGGCGATGGGCGAGGTCGAACAGTTGATTGCGCACGTCGCTTTTCTTGCCCAGCTCGGCGATGAAACCGCTGGCCACGTATTCGGACATCTCTTCGCCGGCCTCTTTCAACACCGCTTTGGGTGCCGGGTTCAGCAACAGGTTGCTGCTGCCTTGCAGCGTGCGGTCGAGGGCGTCGAGCACCCGGCGTGGGCGGATGTGGTTCGCCACCTTGATGCTGATCGACACCCCGTGCAGGTTGTTCGGGCGGCTGAGGTTGACGATCTTGGCCTTGGCCGCCACCGAGTTCGGCACCACGGCCATCGTGCCGGCGCTGCTCAACAGGTGCGTGGCGCGCCAGTTAATGTCCAGCACTTTGCCTTCGACGCCATCGATCACCACAAAGTCGTCCACCTGATAGGGTTTGGTGGTGTTGAGCACAATGCCGGAGAACACGTCGGCCAACGTACTCTGCAACGCCAGACCGACCACGATGGCGAACACGCCGGAAGTCGCCAGCAGACCCTTGACCGGCAGATCCAGCACATAACCGGCGGCCGCGACGATGGAGGCCAGAAACACCAGCGCACCGATCACGTCCTGCAGCAAACGGCCGCTGTGACCTATGCGTCGCATCAGCACCAGGCCGAACACCTCGGTGAGCACTCGTGCGGCGTACAGCCACCAGATAATCCCCAGCGCCGTAGCACCGAGTTGCGCCACCTGGTCATCGGCAATCAACGGTGTCTGCAACGGGCTGACGCCAGCGTTGATAATCAGCGCGCTGAACGCCAGAAACAGCACCAGCCGCACACCGACCTTTGGCGCGCGATGCTTGAACGGGACGAGGTGCCAGAGCAGGGCGTCGAGCACCAGCAGCAGGGCGCTCCAAGGCAACAGGTGGGCAGAGAAAAGGCTCATGGATTGCACTCCAGCGGGCACAAAAAAACTCGCCACACCCTGAGGTGTGGCGAGAGGTTGGGCTTAGTTCAGATGCGTCTTGAGCTCAGCCGCGGCCTGACGTACCGCCGCTTTGACTTCCGGAATCCGGTTCAGCGGATTGAGCAGGCCAAAGTCATGAATCATCCCGTTGTAGCGCACCGAGGTCACCGGCACACCGGCCGCATCGAGGTGGCGGGCGTAGCCTTCGCCTTCGTCACGCAGCACGTCGAATTCGGCGGTCTGCACCAGTGCGGCAGGCAGGCCCTTGAGTTGTTCGGCGCTGGCGTTGAGCGGCGAGGCATGAATCTGCGCACGCTCGGCCGGGTTGGTGGTGTAGTTGTCCCAGAACCACTGCATCATCCCTTTGGTGAGGAAGTGCCCCTCGGCGAATTGCTGGTACGAACCGTCGTCGAACTGCGCGTTGGTCACCGGCCACATCAACAGCTGGAAGCGCAGGGCAGGGGTTTTCTGTTCCTTGGCCATCAGCGCCACGACCGCCGCCATGTTGCCGCCGACGCTGTTGCCGGCCACCGCCAGTCGCTTGCCATCGACACCGATCTCTTTGCCATGCTCGGCTACCCATTTGGTCGCGGTGTAGGCTTGGTTGATGGCGGTCGGATAGTGCGCTTCCGGCGACGGCGTGTAGTCGACGTATACCGCGACTGCGCCGGAGCCCACTACCAGGTCACGGATCAGGCGCTGGTGAGTCGGGAAGTCGCCCAATACCCAGCCGCCACCGTGGAAGAACATGAACACCGGCAACTCGCCCTTGACCTTGGCCGGACGCACCACTTTCAGGTTGATGGTCTGGCCGTCGACCTTGATCGCCTTGTCGCTGACTTCAACACCCGACAGATCTACCTTCACCGAAGCCTGGGCACCGGTCAGCACCGCGCGGGCGTCTTTCGGGCTCAGTTGTTCCAGCGGTTTGCCACCGCCGGCGGCGAGGGCATCGAGGAAGGCCTGGGTGTTGTGTTCGACACCGGGGTTGCCGGCAGCGAATGCGTTGCCGATGGACAGGGCGAGAACGGAAGTGGCGAGGGTTTTCTTGATGTTCATGTGCAAATCCTTTTTAAACCGTTTGAGTTTTTATGCCTTGGGATCGGGCTGCTGTGGCGCTGGGGTTCAGGCCTCAGCAACACCGTGAACACAGATTAATGAGATGCCGGAAAGTGAAAAAGCGGCTATAAAGCGATTAACTGTCAACCAGAGAGTGACAATGAACCCGTTCGAAGACA
Source organism: Pseudomonas sp. Pseusp11 (assembly GCF_047304405.1). Lineage (NCBI taxonomy): Bacteria > Pseudomonadati > Pseudomonadota > Gammaproteobacteria > Pseudomonadales > Pseudomonadaceae > Pseudomonas > Pseudomonas sp. Pseusp11. The sequence continues at coordinate 162,982 of NZ_JBGLZF010000006.1, read as the reverse complement.
TGCGTATTTTTTGCCAGGTCATGGACTCCGGCAGCTTCACCGCGGCGGCCGATCAGTTGGGCCTGTCCAAGCAGTTCGTCAGCCGCCGGCTGATGCAACTCGAAGAGCGCCTCGGCGTGCGCCTGCTCAACCGCTCCACCCGGCGGCTGGACGTCACCCCGCTGGGGCAGAGCTATTACGAATCGGCCCTGCGCCTGCTCAGTGAAGTCGAGCAAGTGGAGCAGGGCATCGCCGGCCAGACCATCGAGCCTCGCGGGACCATTCGCCTGAGTGCACCGCTGTCGTTTGCCGTGGCGCATTTGGGCTGTTTGCTGCCAGTATTTTTGCAGCGTTATCGCGACGTCACCGTCGAGGTCGACCTGAGTGATCGGCCGGTGGACTTGCTCGGTGAGGGATACGATTTGGCCTTGCGCATCGGCGTGCTGGAAGACTCGACACTGATCGCCCGGCGCATCGCCTCCATCGAGCGTTTGTACTGCGCCAGCCCGGCGTATCTGGCCGAGCGTGGCACGCCGCTCAAACCCGAGGATCTGCACACCCACGATTGCCTGCCTTACGGCCATGGTCGCCAGGTGCAATGGCGGTTCGAGGGGCGGGGCAAGCCGATGACCGTCAACGTCACCGGGCGGATGCGGGTCAACAACGGTGAACTGCTCAAGGACGCGGCCATCGCCGGCATGGGCATCACGTACTTGCCGACCTTCATCGTCGATTCGGCCCTGGAAGACGGCCGGCTGGTGCCGGTACTGGATGATTTCCGCCCCGAGCCACTGACCTTGTCGGCGGTCTACCCGCAGCACCGTCAGGCCTCGCGGCCGGTGCAGGCGCTGATCGAGTTCTTGCGTGAGCGGCTGAATAAACAATAAGAGGGCTCATGTCATCGTTGATTACAAGATTGCAACAAACCCCAGATGTGGTTTTTCCTGACGCTGATCTAGACTCGTGCCGGTCAATCGAAGACCCGTGTTCTGGAGCGTGCAATGGAAGTGCCGACAAACGAAAAAGCCATCGCCAGCAATCGCGATGCATGGAATGACTCCGCCCAACACCACAAAGACACCCCCGAATGGCGGGCCCGTTTGAGTGCGGTGAGCCATGGCGATTTTTCCTGCCTGGATGACACCCTCACCGGGTTGCTCCAACAGGTCGGTGTCGACGGCAAGGATGTGGTGCAACTGGGCTGCAACAATGGCCGGGAAAGTCTTTCGCTGTTTGCGCTGGGGGCCCGCAGCGTGGTGGGCGTCGACCAGTCCGGGGCCTTTCTCGATCAGGCCCGGGAGCTGGCATCCCGTTCGCCTCATCAGCCCGAATTCATCGAGGCTGATATCCATCACCTGCCGACAGAGCTGCACCTACGCTTCGACGTGGCGCTGATCACCATCGGCGTATTGAACTGGATGCCGGACATCGGCGAGTTTTTGCGCCATGTCGCGCAAACCCTCAAGCCCGGCGGCAGCCTGGTGATTTACGAAACCCACCCGTTCCTGGAAATGTTCGACCCCGAGTCAGCCGATCCCTATCGCCCGGACAGCTCGTATTTTCGCAGTGAGCCTTTCGTCCAGGACCAACCGATCGTCTACGAAGGCAAAGTCGAACAGCAGGCCTCGGCGTCCTACTGGTTCGTCCACACCCTGGGCGCCATCTTCACCGGTGCCGTCGAAGCGGGGTTGCAGATCTGCCATTTCAAGGAGTACCCGCATTCCAATCGCGAAGAACTCTACGACAAGTATCAGCAGCAAAAGGCGCAGTTGCCGTTGTGTTACACGTTGGTGGCGGTGAAGCGAGCGACGTAGTGCCAGGGGTATTTTCAGAGCGTTGAGTGATTTGCCGCGTGCCCTGGTTGCGCGCAGAGATCAATGCCCAAGGCATGAATGACCTTTAGAACCGTATCAAAACGTGGTTTCGCCCCGGGTGCGAAGGCCTTGTACAGGCTTTCGCGCCCCATTCCGGAATCTTTGGCAATTTGTGTCATGCCGCGGGCCTTTACCACGTAGCCGATAGCACGAAGAAACTCTTCGTTGTCGCCGTCCGCCAATACCTGAGAGAGGTATTCGCTGATGGCTTCGTCACTGTCGAGCAGTGCCGCCATGTCGAAGTTTGTTAGTTTTTGATTCATGCTTCTGGCTCCTCATTCCTGTGCGAATGTATCTGTTAGCGCAGGCATGAGGAGTCAGTTGGTTCTTTTGTAATGGGTGTATTTTTCCCTGAACTGTGTAGGCAACTGACGCCATCGCGGGCAAGCCACGCTCCCACATGGGGCTGAGTCGGCCGCGAAAAAGTGGCTGATTGAGATCGATGTGGAAGCCAATCACGCCTGCGCCGCCGTCACCGGCTGCTGTTCCGGTTTGCGCAGTGCCGTCAGCCGTGAGCCGGTGTAGTAGGTTTCGCGGAAGAAGCGCCAGCGGCCGAACAGGTCGTAGACGTGGGTGATGCGCCCTTGCTCCTGGTAGTCCATGCGGATGTGCATTTTCATCGCCTGGATGTTGCGGGTATCGCAGACGTCGACGATCTTGTTGCAGCCTTTGGCCCGCATCGCGTCCCAGAGCTTGAACTGGGCGTCCATCGACAGGCTGGTGCCAAAGTAGAGCGGGATCATTTCACCGCCGAACTCGAAAAACTCACCGGGGTTGATCCGGAACCAGCAGCCGTAATAGTGCCGGTCGAAGTAGTCCCTGGCGCTGCCCCAGATGAATCCTATGGCATCACCTTCCTCGTTCACGTACATGTGTCCGGTGTGACCCTCGGCGGCGATTTCGGCCATGGCCTTGACGCGGTTACCGTAATACTTGGTGAACGCGGTGGCGTTTTCCGGGGTGATGTTCACCAGGCGCAAGCCCGAATAGGGCCGTAGATTTTGCGGCGCCACCGGGGTCACCAGATCACGTCCCAGCCACAGCAACTCCCGATGGAAGTACACATAGCGCTTCCAGAGCGACTGGAGCGTGTGGAGCAGGCCTTTTTGTTTGATGCGTTCGCGAATCTTGTCGATGGCGCTCATGAAGTCCTCCGAGGCCGAAGCCAGGGTGTGGTGGGTAACGTTTTCGATGGCGAAAAATCAGGATTTCAACGGGTGCAGTTCGGTCGGGTAGTGCGGCTCCTCTTTGGACGCCCTCGGCACAACGGCATAGGACACCCTTGGAACACCCGCAAGACGCTGTTCCAGCACAAGGCTCAGCGACTCGCCCGGGTCCAGATAGGCATCGCCAAAGTCGGCGCCGATATGGATCGGATGGACGACGATTTCCAGCAGGCCGTCGATTGGCATTGCCACGGTGCGCAGGTCGACCGGGGTGCAGACGTTCTGGGCGGTCGCTCCGGACAGGCTGTTCAAGCGATGGTTGAGCAACGTCTTGAACACTCGCTTGGGCACACTCAAATTACTGCCCAGATCGCGTGCCAGTCGCACGGGCACCCCTTGGCGGGCGGCAAACCGTGCGACGATTTCTCCGATGGGCCAGATGTTGTGCACGTGCTGATGGGAATCGAGGTGGCTGGGGTGCAGGCCGTTGTCCAGGCAGCGTTGCCATTGGGCTTCGAGTTCCTCCAGCACCGCGTCGCGATCCAGGCGGTTGAGCCAGAGGCTGTGGCGGGGCAGGCTGAGGTCGAACTCACCCTGGCTGTCGCAAAACGTCGAACGTGTGAGAATCGACAGGCTCAACGGCCGGCCATACGTGAGGTTGAAGTGCAGCCCGATCCGCCCCTTGAGCAATGGCTGCCGGGCCAGGACGCAGGCCGCTTCGAAGGCCGGCATGTTGGCCATGGCGGTCGCGGAACTGATGACCCCGGCGTGGAAGGCACCCAGTATCACCGCGTTTTCGCTCGGGCTGAGGCCGAAATCGTCAGCGTTGACTATGACTTGGCGAGGCATGGCTGCCCTCTTGGTCTTTTTCGGTGGGTGCGGCGTCTTTCGCGACAATAGGAGTCTGTATAGGTGTAAGCGTAGGAGTAACCAGCGCCGCTGCACGCCTGGCTTGCCATTTTTTTAACCAGGGTTTGATGCGGTGCCAGAGTCGCAGGGCCAGCCCGAGGGCAAGGCCGCTGGGACGCCAGGAATAGAAACTCCAGCGCCAGTGCTCCAGTTGTCCGGTCATGCGCTCCAGGAGTTGATGACTGGAGTTTTCCAGGCTGATCCGCGAGGCATCGACCCAGTGCCAGTTGTCGTCCAGCCCCCAGTGGATCCACTCTTCGAGCAGCACGCGACCACTGCCCAGGCCGGCGTACTGCGGCAAGAACGCCAGGTTGTAGTCGTACAACCGACCCCGTTCCAGCAAGCCGATGCGATAGCTGATGCAGCGCCCGTCCAGTTCCAGCACCACCACCCGCACCAGTCCCAGTTCGGCGAGGGCGGTGAACGCTTGCTCGATCCATTGCCGGTAGCGGTCATTGGTGAAAATTCCCACGCCTTGAAGGCCTTTCCAGCTCAGTGCTTCGACTTTGCCGAGGGTCCGCAACAGTGGCCTGATGGTGGCGGCGTCGGGGGTTATCCGCCGGACCTCGGCACCGCAGGCCGCAATGCGTTTACGCGCACGGCGCAGTTTGTAGCGCGGGTCGCCGGATACCTCCTGGTGGTCGGCGTCGCTGATCAGGTGCACCGGCACCCGACAACTGAGGCGGCGTTCGCCGGTCGAGCTGTGGGCCATCCAGGTGGTCAGCGCACTTTCCTCGCCGATGGGTTCGGACAATTCATTGAGTTGCAGCATCGCATGGGGCACGCGACGGCGGATGATCACCAGCGCCTTGCGCATGCTTTCGGCATCGAGGCAACTGAGCAGGGCCAGGCGATCGGTGAGGGGATAACCGAGGTGATGCAGGACTCGAAACGGTAGCCCGCCAAAGCGCTCCACGGACACCACCAACGGCAGACACAAGGCCAATTCATCGCCGTGCCAGCCGAGCAGAACGTGCAAGCGCTCCCCGGCAACCAGTGCCTGTTCCGATGCGCGCAGCCAGGCGAGGGTGTTGAACGGCGTGTGGTCCGTCATGCGCCAGCGCAACCCCTCATAAGCGGCTGTTGGAAAGTCCGGAGCGCACAACGACGTGCGCCATTCGAATCGAGCCATCATAGATTCAGACCGCCGCATAACTCATGGACGTTCATGAGGCGCTCCAGCTCAGGGCGAACAGGGTTTGCCCTGGTAGGTCGAAGCTGACGCGACCGTCCTGACAGTTGAATTTGCCTTCGCGACTGCGGCTGTCGGCACCGAAATACACCAGCGCTCCCTTGGTCAGCGGGCATGTTGCCCCGGCCAGATCGACACGCTGCAAGCGCGCGCCCTTATTGACGCCCAACAGGCTGCGTTGGTGTTCGGTGGCCATCGCCAGCACGTCGACTTCGAAGGCGTCGTTGTCCAGGCGCATGACGTTTTTCAGCCAGTGCTGCCGGATGAATTGTTGAGCCAATCCCACCGGTTTGAGCTCGAAACGATCGCCGCCCAGTACCCGCACCATACCTTTGGGGTAGTTCGGTTCATCGGCGGCCTGGAACCAGTTGAGCATGTCCAGCAAGCCGTCCTGCGCCGAGTTGATGACAACCGAGGCCCACCACAGCGAAGCGAAATGGGTTTCCTGATCGTAGGGGCTCAGACTGGAGCCGCTGGACAGGTTGGTCTGGTCCAGCAGCAAGGCCTTGCGTGGCCGGCCCTTGGCATCAAGGCCCACCAGTTCGGCGGCGCGACGCACGCTGTCGCGGTAGGCCCGGGTCGCCAGCAGGTCGCGAACCATCCATTCATGCCAGGCGAGGGCGTCGATCTGCTCGCCGGACTCGGCCAACAGGCGCCGTGCCCAGTCGATACCGCGCTTGTCGGCAGCATCGTCGGTGAACGGGCCATTGACGAAGCGCGAACTGGCGGGCATGGCAATGCGAATGCCGGCCTTGGCGTTGGCAGGATCGCTGCGCACTTGCCGGGCCATGCTGTTGAAGATCGCCTGGTAGTTGGCGTAGCTCGAGTAGTTGAGATTCGGCTCGTCGGCGAACGCGATGTAGTGAGTGCCGCCACCACCGAGGGCACGGGTGGCGGTGAGCCAGGCGTCAAGGCCGGCGTTGCTCGTGGTGTCGGCGCGCAGATCGGCCTGACGCTGGCTGCCGGCCAACAGCGTGATGTCCTGTGTGATGCCGAAGCGGTTCTGATAGAGCTGGCGGAACGCATCTTCGTGGTGCGGATTTTGCGCCGTGACGTCGACGAAACTGTAATAGGAGCCCGCCTGAGGCTTGAGGGCGTCGAGCGCCGCGAAACTGGATTGAGGCGGCAGCACGTAAGGCAAGTAAATGCCCAGGTTCGGGGTCGGGCCGAGCGTCTCTTTATGCAGGGTCAGCCGGGTCTGGCCAGTGTCCTCGCGCAGCGGCTTGAGTTGCTGCGGGTTCTGGGCGAACAGGTTTGCCGTGCCATCGAGCCAGAACGCGACCTTGCCGCTGCCTTGCAGGCGCAGGCGCCAGACTTGTTCGTCCTGGGTGACGGGCAGTTCAAGCTGATCGAATTGCCAATAGGCGCGATAGGGTTTCAGCGCCAGTGTCACTTGTTTGTTATCGCCCACACGCTGGGCCAGCAGAGCGCTGACGCCACCGTGAAATTTGCCGGCCAGCACCGCGTGTTCCCCTGGTGCGACTTTGAAATACAGCTCATCGCCGCCACGGGTTTCGGCGCTGAAATGCACCTTGGCCGGGGCGAACAATGCCACGGTGCGTTCGTCGTGTTCGACGGTGTAGCGGCGGAAGCTGTAGCCCGGAATTTCCAGTCGATAACTGGCGGCACCCGGCGCCAGCGGCCAGCTCTGCTTGCCGCGTGTTTCACTGGCAGCGATCAGGCGATCGCCCTTCAGGTTGCCGTTGCCGTCGAGCAGGTACAGGTGTTCTTCGTTGGCATCGGCCTGCCACGCCGGGACCCACTGGATGGTCAACGTGTCGGGGCGGTCCGCTTGCAGGTACAGGCTGCCGTCGCGAATGTCGGTCCAGCGCATGGGCGCCGCCTGAGCGCTCAAACCGAGACCCAGGCTCAACAGCAGCACCAGGCGTTTCATGCCGATTTCCGTTGCAGCATCTGCAGCATCGGTGCCACATCGCTGGGCAGGATGATCAGGGTTTGCCAGGCCGGTACGCCGCTCAACCGGCAGTACATCACCAGCAGCGCGACGGTCACCGCCAGGTAGGCGATGGACGATGCCGCCGCGGCACCGACGATGCCATACATCGGGATCAGCAACAGGTTCAGGGCCAGGTTCAGCAGCGCGCCGAGGCCCACCAGCAGCGAAACCGTGCCGGGGCGATTTTTGCCCAGCAAGTCCAGGCGCAGGATGCTCGCATAGCAAAGGCCGAGCAGCCCCGGCAGCAGCGCCAGCAAGGCCGGGTAGGCCGGTTGATAGGCGATGCCGAACAGGGTGACGATCAGCCATTGCCCGATCACGGCCATGGTCAGGCAGGCACCGAGCATCACCGTGGCGGTCAGGCGCAAGGCCAACGGCGTCAGGCGATCCATGCCTTCGTCCTGTTGCAGCAGGCGTTTCATCAGAGGTGTGGTCACCGCTTCCGGGACGATCAGCAGCAACTCGGCGGCAGCGCTGGCCATGGCGTAATGACCCAATGCCGTACTGCCGAGCAAGGCACCGATGAACAGGTAGTCGGAGCGCAGAATGACTTGCTGGAACAACAAATCGGGATGGCTACGGGCGCTGTAGCGCAACAGTTCTTTCTGGCTGGCGCGGTCCCATTGCAACGTCAAGGGTTGCGCACGGTTGAGCCAGACCCAGCCGGCCAGCACCACCAGGCTGATGCCGGCCAGCCAGCTGATCAGCGCCGCTTCCAGCGCGGCGTCTTTCCACATCCAGAACAAGGCGATAAATAGCAGCAGTGGTGCCAGCGACTCCACCAGCCGCAAGGCATTGAACGCCACCACACCGCCCGACGCGTTGTGCAAGGTCAGCAGGCCGCTCTTGAGCACGGTCAACGGCACCGCCAGCAGCAACAGCCAGGCGAGCAACCCCAGTTGTATGGTGATGTCGAGTTCGCTGCCGAACTCGCGGGTCAGCGCCACCACCAGCAACGTCAGCAAACCCGCCAGCAGGCAACCGAATACCAGCACCTGGCTCAGCAGCAAACCCATCGGCCGTTGCTTGGCCGCCTGATAACCCACCGCCGAATTCAGCCCGCCGCTGGTGGCGGCGCTGATCAAATCGGGCAGGGTGCTGAGCAATGCGAACAGGCCGCGCTCGCTGGGTCCCAGTATCCGCGCCAGCAACACGTTACGCAGCAGGCGCAGGCCGATCATCGCCAGTTTGGTGCCCATGCTCAGGGCCAGGTGTTTGAGGTAGTGGCTGCGACTCATGGCCGGGCTCCGCGGTAGATGCGCCACGACAGCAACTCCGGGTTGCGTGCCGTGCGCTGGCTGATGCCGATCCGTGGTAAGGCCAATGGATCGTCGACGCCACGGTAAATCCCGCTGGCGGTGCCCAGGGCAAACGCAAAGTCGTGGTCGGCCACATGCTCGCGCACCCGCGCATCGTGGTCGCCATTGGGGTAGCAATAGACCGGCAGCGGCCGGTTGCAGCCGTTCAACAGTGCATTGCGGCTGCGGCTCAGTTCTTCATCCAGGTGTTGATCGTCAAGCTCGGTGAGGATCGTGTGGCTGGCGCCGTGAGGGCCGAAGCGGATCAACCCGCTGGCTTCCAGCGCGCGCACTTGATGCCAGTCCAGGGCCTGGGGCAACGACTCTTCAGGACATTGATTGGTGAGTCGGTTGAGTTCGCCCGGCGGAAGGCTTTTCAGGCTTTGCAGAAAATGCAAAAGCGCCAGGCTACGGCGCTGCACATCCAGATCATCGAGCAGCACCGGTAACGGTCGCCCGATCTGTCGCAGGCATTCAATCAAGTGCGTCCGGGCTTTTTCACCGTGGCTGTGCCACAGGGTTTCCCCCAGGCTTTCCCACCAGAAGCGTTGCCGGCTGCCGATGAAATCGGTGGAGAGAAAAATACTCGCCGGCATCTGATACCTTTTCAGCAACGGAAAGGCATTCAGCGCGTTGTCGCGCCAGCCATCGTCGAAGGTCAGCGTGATTTTGGGGCGCTCCGACATGGCGGTGCCGGGTTGCAGAATTTCCATCAGCGGCACGCAATCGAAGTGTTTTTTCAACCAGAGCAGCAGATGGGCAAAGGCCTTCGGCCCCACGCACAGCTCATTGCGATGGGGCAGGTCGGCGGCGCGGTCATTGGGCAGCACCCGGTGCAGCATCAGGATCACCCCGGCACCGTGCAGTTGGTGACGGCCTACCGGCGAGTTGAGATAGAGCCAGCCACTGGTGCGTTTTAATAATTGTCTGATCGCCATGACGCGGTCCTGTCAACGATTTTGCTCGGGGTTCCACTGCGCGTACCGCTGTCCACGCAGGAACTGCCACAGACCGATACTCATCCCGGCAAGGGTCACCAGGAAGAAGCCGGCGAGGCGAAAGGGTTTGGGCAAACGGTGTTGCACATCCAGCAGGCCGGCGATGGCCACCGCATAACCGAGCAGTTGCGCGATCAGGCTCAGGCGATAGAAGCCATGCACGTTCCACAACCAGAAGTTGCTCAGCAACAACGGCAGCAACAGGATCGGTGCCAGGCGTCGAATCAGTTTGTGGCTGATCAGCGCAATCGCATACAAGCCATGGCGCCAGGGATTCAACAGCTCCCGACGCTGGGCCAGGCTCTGCAAACCGCCGACGGTGACGCGCAGACGACGACGCCATTGTTTGTCGATCTCATCGACGCCCTGGTCGATCACCCGGGCTGTGGGCACATAGACAATGCGTTTGAGCGCCACCGGCGCGCAGGTACTGATGAAGAAATCATCGTTGACCTCCGCCGGCACGTTCTGGAACAACTCGCGGCGCAGGGCGAGCAGGGCGCCGTCGGCGGAGACCATGCAGCCGGTGCGATTTTCCACCATACGCAGCCAGCCTTCGTAGTGCCGATAAAGGCTGTCGCCCAGGCTCAGGCCCTGGCCCGCCACCGGGATCAACATGTGCCCGGCGCAAGCCCCGACCTGTGGATCGGCCAGAGGCGCGAGCAATTGGCCGAGGGTGTCGGTCGACCATTGGTTGTCGGCATCGGTGAACACCAGAATCTCGCCCGTGCTCAGGGCAACGGCGGCATTCAAGGTGGCTGCCTTGCCCTGACGGGGCAGGTCGAGCACGCTGATGCGCGGGTCGATGACCTTGCGGGCGCAGGCCACGGTGTCGTCGGTGGAGCCGTCGCTGGCCAGAATGATCTGTAGCGAGCGCGCCTGATAATCCTGGGCGAGCAGGATGCGCAACTTTTCTTCGATGTACTGGGCCTCGTTGTGCGCGGCGATGACGATGCTCACGTTCATCGGCTGTGCCGGCCCATGACGCCGCGCGGGAAATAACGGCGCGAGCAGCGTCAGCAGCAGCGGGTAGCCGAACCAGGCGTACACCGGCAATAACAGGCACCACCAGAAAATGAATTCAGCCACGGGCGGGTCTCCTGGCATTCCAGCGACAAAGGCTCAGGATGAGCGCGGCACCCGCCAGGTGCAGACGCACCCAATGCAGGCCCCAGAGTTGCAGCATCAGGCGCAGGTCGCGGTGTATCAGGCTCTGGCGCAGACTTTGGGCGAGCGCTGGCAGGCTGGTGACGAACAGCATGAATAGCGCCAGTAGGGTGGAACCGTTGAACAGGGCGGATAGCGCCATGAAATCCAACACCCAGGCGATGATCGATAGCATCGGGAAACGCAGTAAACGCAGATTCAAGCCGTGGCTGCGCAGTAATTGCAGGTGACTGCCCTGACGCCAGAACTCCTTGCCCAGCCATTCGCGCCAACTGCTCTCGTAACCCCAATGCAGGGCAACGCTCTGGTTGACGGACAGCAGGCGTGCGCCAGAGTGGGAAAGGCGCATGGTGAAATCTTTGTCTTCGCCGGTGCGCAGGTTTTCGTTGAAGCCGCCGACCTTGTCGAACCATGGACGACGCATCAACAGGTTGGAACTGGGCAGCCATCGCACTGCTTTCACCGCTTCATCGTTCGGGCGCAACGTGCGGCGTTGCCAGGCGTTGGCATACCACGGGGCTTCGGCCGGGGTGTGCAGGTCCAGTCCCAGGACGTCGACCTGAACCGCGTGTTGGATGCTCAACAACAGCGTGAGCCAGTCCTCGGGCATCTCGATATCGGCGTCGATGAAGCCCAGCCATTCGCCTGTCGCCATCGCCGCCCCGCGATTGCGCAGGGCGCCGATCAGCAGCCCGGGCAGCACCAGCACCTGCGCCCCGAGCTGGCGAGCGATGTGCGGGCCCTGATCGTTGGAGCCGTTATCGACCACAATCAGCTCGCATTCCATCCCGGCAGCCTGCGCGGCTTTTTTCGCGGCAAGCAAGGTGCGGCCGATGTGTCTGGCCTCGTTGTACATCGGGATGGCAATGCTGATGCGGTTCATGCCCTGGCCTCCGTCGGCGGACGTTCCTCAGCCTTGAGGCGCAACACCCAGGTCAGGGCGAGCATGATCCACAGGTACTTGTGATTCGGTGCGCTGAGGAACATCAAAAACAGTGTCAACGACAGATAACTGATCCCCAGGTGGGTGATCAGGTCGGCCTGTTCCCAATCCCGTCGCAGCATCCAGGCCTGACGGGCGCGGACCAGGTTGTACATCCCAAGGCCGAGCATGCCGACGAACAACAGCCCGGCGGGAATCCCCAGTTCACTGAAGATTTCCATGTAGGTGTTGTGAGCGCGACGGTACAAGTCGCCGGGTTTGCGGTTGGCGGAAAACACCTTGGCGTAACCGGAGGTGGCGTAGTGCAGCGGGAAGGTGCCGGGGCCGGAGCCGAGTAACGGGTGTTCACGAATGATCTGGCTGCCGACCACAAGGTATGACGTGCGGCGACCGAGGGATTCGTCCTGGCTTTTGGCGCCTTCTTTCAAGACGCTCAAGGACTGGATGCGCTTGAGGTAACCGGCCGGCATCGAATAAATCCCCACCGGGATCACGAGCGCAAGGCTGAGCATGGCAAAACCCAAGTGGCGCGGCCGGATGCGTGGCAACTGCGCGCGGTAGTGCCAGGCGCCGATCATCAAGCTCAGGAACAGGACCACCAGCCCGGATCGGGAATCGGTTTTGGTCATGCCGCCCAACAGTAAAATGCAGCAGCCGCCCCAGAACAATCGGTGCAACAGGTTCGGGCCACGGATCACCAACAGCAGGGCCAGCGGCACGGCGAAGGCGATCAGCAGGGCAAACGAGTTCGCGTCTTCCAGCAGCCCGGCGGCACGGCCCTGGTCCTGATACTTGGTGGAGAACATGGCCAGCACAGAGGTCGCGGCGACGCTGAGAGTCACCAGCCGGGCGAACAGATCGAGGTTCAAGTCACGGCCAATCAGCAAGGTGATCACAAACAGCACCAGGCCGACGCTCAAATCCCGTAGATGACTTTGGGACATGTCCATGCTGTCGGTATTGATCATACTCAACCCGTACAACACCATGAATCCGATCAGGTAGCGCCAGATGTTGCTGCGCAGGCGCTCGGATGGAATCTGGTGAATGGCCAGTTGCAACATCAGGACCAGTGCCAGTGACGCACCGATGAATTTGGTGCCCGACAGCGCGTTGCCCTTGAAGAAACCTTCGAACGGCACCAGCGCCGCGATGCCCAATAACCCCCAGGCGGGTTTTCGGTAGAGCACACCGACAGCAACCATGCCCAGTACCGCGCCGGGCGCCAGATAGGGGTAAGGGCTGGCCAGCAAACCGAGGCAGACCAGGGCGAGCAGACTGACGATCGAGAGCGGAAAGATCACGCGCGTGCCTCCCGTGCAGTACGGATATAAAGCTGCGACCAGCGTTCGGCCAAGGCCTTCAGGTCGTAACGGTCCTGTTGCGTACGTCTTGCGTTGTCGATCAGTTCGCCAGCCAGTGCCGGCTCACTCAGCAGCGTGTCGAGCTGCCGGGCGAGGGCGACGCTGTCGGTGGGGGGCGCCAGCAGACCGTTGTGCCGATCCTCCAGCACATCGGGAATTCCGCCGACGCTGAATGCCACCACTGGCACTCCGGCCTGCATTGCTTCGAGCAAAATCATCGGCGTGCCCTCGGTGCGCGAGCTGATCACCAGCGCGTCGAGTTGCGGCCACCAGCGGTTCATGTCGGTCTGGTAACCCGGCAGGGTGATGCGGTTGTGCAAGCCGGCGGCGGCAATTCGCGCCAGCAGGGTTTCCCGTTCCGGGCCATCGCCGAGCATCACCGCGTCCAGTTGCGGATGTCGCTGACACAGCGTAATCAGCGCATCGAGAAACAGGTCCGGGCCTTTTTCATGGGTTAGCCGACCGACGTAGCCCGCCAGCCAGCGCGGGTGTCTGGCGTTGTGGGGCAGCAAGCCGTTGGCGGTTGGCAGACCATTGGGAATCACTTGCAGCTTCTCCTTCCGAACACTGGCCTTGCGGTGCAGCGCCGCGATGCTTTCGGCCACGCACACCACCCGATTCACCGACGCGGTGCGGCACAGTTGCAGGCTCAGCCAGCCGTAGAAGCGTTGCTTGCGACTGCGCGGGGTGAACCCGTGCTGGGTAATCACCAACGGCAAGTCAAACAATGTCGCGCCGACCCAGCCAAACACCAGGCCTTTGAAATTGTGCGTATTGATCAGCGGATGTTCAGCCCGCCGATAACGTAAATGACCCAGCAATTGCCCAATTCCCGCGAAAGCGCGGCAGTCGATCCCGGCCTCGCGGAACCGGTCGATCAGCGCCGGCGGCGCATCCAGAAACAGCACCTGGTGGTGCCCCGGCGTCGCCAGGCAATGGTCCAGCAACATCCGCTCAGCGCCATAAAAGCCGCCGCTGCTGATCAAATGCATGATCGGCAGCGCGCTGGCGTTGAGCGGCCCGTTCAATGGCGCACCCAATACATGAGGCTAGGCACGGTCCAGTTCTTGTGCGGGTTGTTCGGCAGGACGTCCTGATCGTTGATCACCAACAGCACCGGCAAGCCCAGTTCATGGGTGATTTGCGCTGGATGTTTGAAGCTGTGATCGAAGAACTCACGCACGTAGACGAAGGCAATCGCCAGCAGCAGACCGGTCAGCATCCCGAACGGAATGATCAGCAGCGGTTTGGGAAACGCCACCTCGCTCGGTTCGAACGGCGGGCTGAGCACCCGGGCGTTAGACAAATCGCTGTCCAGCGCGCGAGCGGTGCTGCTTTCGGCAAAGCGCTGGGCGTAGGTGGAGAACGCCGCGTGCAAGGCATTGATCTCGGTATCCATCTGCTGCAGCTTGCTCTGAGCCACTTGCAACTGGTGGATGCGGTTTTTGAACTCGGCGATGCGCGCGGTTTTCTGGTTGATCACCGAGGTGACAATCGCCAGGTCGCTGGTGCGTTCCTGAATCCGGTTGCTGACGATTTTCAGGAACTGCTGGCGGGTGCGGGTAATTTGCTCGCGGGCCAGCAACATCGGTTCACTGCCCGGCTGGAACACCGCCAGGTCGTTCATGTAGCGGCTGACTTGAGTCGTCAGTTGCTCACCGATCTGCCGGATCTCCCGGTCTTCGAAGGCAATGTTGTCCACCGTGGTGGTGAAGGTGAAGGGGAAGGTGTAGTCGTTGAGCCGAGTGGTATTGTTGGCCGCCGCCAGCGCGGTTTTCAGGTAGTCGAGCCAGCGCTGGCTTTGCAACAGGCGATCCTGATACTGGTTCAGGTTCTCTTCCTCGGTGTTGATGGCGTTGAGGCGGAAGGTGATTTCTTCCTTCGGATCGGACGCGCCGATCTTCTCGAGCAACGCTAGTCGAGTGCCTTCCAGGCCATCGAGCCGCCCCTGATACTGCTTCTTCTTGGTTTCGTAGAAGCTCTGTGGCAGATCGATCGATTGCAGTTCCTGACGGCTGGCCAGGTAGTTTTGCAACATCGTTGCGACAAACCGGGTGCCTTGGGCCGGATCGCTTGAGCTGTAGATAATGGAGATCACGTTGGAGCCGGGCAGGGTGTCGATCTTCAGGTTATCGATGGCCTCCTGGGTGAAAGTATCCAGGGTGGTGTCCCGCACCGGATCGATTGCAAGCCCGAGCGCGCCGCGCACCGGGTTGATCACGTATTCACGCAAGGGGTTGGTCACGAAACTCTGGATCGGTACGGTCACCAGTTTGTTGAAGGCCCCGGGGTTGGGCGTGTACTCGCCTTTGGCCTGCAGGTCGCTGATGGTCTGACGGATCAGGGCCGGCGAGCGCAGGATATTGCTCTCTGTTTCCATATCCGCCAGTGACGGCGGAATGAAAGAGGCATCACCTTGGGTCAGGGATGTGGTGGCGTCTCCCTGAGAGAGTTTTTTGGACTGCACGAGCACCTGCGCGGTGATATCGAAGCTCTGTTTGAGCACCAGCGGCAGGAGCAGGGCGATCACTGCAAAGATCAGGAAGATTCGCTTCACCAACCGCTTGTTGGCGAAGAAGATCCTGAAGAACTCATGCAGGTAGTTTTCCTTTGGGTTCATGATCGGTCACCTGAGCTTTAGTTGTTACTGCCTTTGTTGTCGACGCGGTAGCCGAAGCTGAAGCCGACCCCTTGGAACAACACCACGTCCGCCAGTTGCCGCGCGAGTTCGCCGGCGCTGGCCAGTTTGGTCTTGGGTACGTAGAGCATGTCGTCCGGTTGCAGGTAAGCAATCTGCGACGCGTCACCGGCCAAGGCTTTTTCCACGTCGTAGTGCACGGCCTGCACCTGGTTGCCGGTGCGGCGCATGATCACCACCGAATCGAGGCGCGCCTTGACGCTGGTGCCACGGGCCAGGGTCAACGCTTCGAGCACCGAGACCGGGCGGCGAATCGGGTAGGAGCCCGGCTGCCCGACTTCACCCAGTACATAGATTTCGTTGCCCGATGTGGACTTGAGCATGACGTCGACTGTCATCCGTCCCGGCAATTGCGCGTAACGTTGATTGAGGAACGTTTCGAGCTGGTTGACGGTCATGCCTTGCAGCGGCACGGAGCCGATTTCCGGGAAACTCGCATAGCCGTCGTTGCCCACGGTGATCTCCCGGCTCATGCCGGTAGCGGGGTGGTTCAGGGCGCTCTTGAGGTTTTGCTCGTTGCTCAGCGGGCTGGTGACCAGCACGGTCAACTGGTTGCGATTGGGCTGGAACAGAGCTTTGCGGTTATAGGCGCGCTGGATTTCCTCCCGGGCCTGGACCGAGGTCATCCCGCCGATTTTCACCGCGGTGTTGGCCCCCGGCAGTTCGATGGTGCCATCGGGCAGCACCAGTTGCGTGCCGTTGAGCTGACTGGCCGCGGTGAAGTTCAGGGCGACCTGGTCACCGGGCTGAATGCGGTAAGCCTCCGAGCCACTGGTGCTGACGTGGAAGATCACATCCAGCACATCCTTGGGCCGCAAGGTCTGTTCGACCTTGGGCATATCGGTGGCCTGGGCGTTGGCCGGCTCGGCCGTGAGGATCTGCACCGGCATGTTCTGGGTTTCACTGGTGCTGGAGCAACCTGCAAGCGGTAGCAACAGCAGGACAAGCACTTTGGCATTCATGACTTCATCCTTCAGGTGGGTGCTTACAGGTTTTTGTAGAGCCATTTGGGCATGTAGTACTTGCGCCGGTTGAAGACGCTGCCCACCAGTTTCGCGCCGGCCTGGGTAAGGCGTTGGGCCGCGGCCTGGGCCACTTCCCAGCGGGTGTCTTCCGCGCGCACCACCATGATCACGCCGTCCACCAAAGTGCTGATGACCAGGGTGTCGACGGCCTCATACACCGCATCGCCGTCGATCACCACGAAGCGATACCGATCGACCAACTGTTCGAGCAACGGGATCAGCTGTTCGCTGGTCAGGTGCTCGGTACCGCGGATGTGCCGCCCGTTCGGCAGGACGTGGAAGGGCAGGCTGGAGACGGTCACCAGGCAGTCCTGCAGCGGCGGCGGAGAGTCGTTGAACAGCAGGTCGCGAAAACCGCGCTCTTTGCTCAGCCCCAGCTGTTGCGTGAGGTTGCCCGTCGACTGGCTGGCGTCCACCAGCAGCACTTGGCCGTTGCTCATCGACGCCAGTTGGCTGGCCAGCGCCAGGGCACTGGTGGTGGTGCCCGTGCCTGCGTTGGCAGCGGTCAGAAAAAGGATCCGCAGATCCAGGTCGAGCACGGTCGAGGTCAGGTTGGACTCGCTCGGGCTGGCGATGGTCAGGCTGTTATTCGATGAACCGTCCATTTAACTCGCTCCGTGGCCGTTGAATACGATGAAGGGGGTTTTCAACAGAATCTTCAGATCAAGCAACAGGCTCTGCTCGGCGATGTAGGTGAGGTCCAACTCAACGCGCTGGTCGAAGTCGATATTGCTGCGCCCGGAGATCTGCCACAGGCCGGTCATGCCGGGGTAGATGCTCAAGCGTGCAAGGTGACTGTCCTTGTAACGATGGGCGTTGAACGAGGTCGGGCGCGGACCTACCAGACGCATGTCGCCGCTCACCACATTGATCAGGTTCGGTAATTCATCGAGGCTGCTGCGCCGCAGGAAGCTGCCGATGGGGGTAATCCGCGGGTCGTTGTCGATCTTGAAGTCGATGGCGTCGGCGCCGTGCTTGTTCAGATGCCGCAGGGACTCCTTGAGCTCCTCGGCGTTGACCACCATGGTGCGGAACTTGTACATGCCGAACATGCGGCCGCGGTAGCCGGTGCGTTTCTGCACGAACATCACCGGCCCCGGGCTGCTGAACTTGATCGCCAGTGCCAGGCCCAGCAGTACCGGGGAGATCAACAGCAAAATCACCAGTGCACCGAGGCAGGCGAGCACCCGATTGGTGCGCGACAGGGTCCAGGACCGACCACCGCTGCGGCCGGTCACCCAGCCGTGACCCTGCACGTGGATCGCCTTGTCGAGGCGCATCCGGTGCTCGGGATCCAGGCGGTTGTCACTCTGCATGTGATCGAGCAACATGCCTTTTTCATGTCCAGTCATAGAGTCCTCCGCTAAAGCCCGGCCATGTATGGCGAGTGGGCGCTACGCAGTGGGTAGTAGTCACGGAACCAGGCGATGAATCGTCCGAGTCCTTCATCCAGCTCTATCCGTGGCTGGAAACCGGTGGCCTGTGCCAGATCGCTGGCATCGGCGCAGGTGTTGAGCACGTCGCCCGGTTGCAGGGGCAGCAACTCGACGAGGGCCTTTTGCCCGAGGTGCTTTTCCAGCAGCGCCAGGTAGTCCTTGAGCTCTACCGGCTGCTGTCCGCCAATGTTGTAAATGCGCCATGGCGCCATGCTGCTGGCCGGGTCCGGTTGCTCGCGGTTCCAGTCCGGTGCCGGCTGGGGTGCGCGTTCGATCAGGCGGGCGATGCTCTCGATGATGTCGTCGATGTAGGTGAAGTCCCGCTGGTGCTGGCCGTAGTTGAACAGTTTCAGCGGCTGCCCTTCGGCGATCGCCCGGGCGAACTGGATCGGCGACATGTCGGGCCGGCCCCAGGGCCCGTACACGGTGAAAAAACGCAAACCGGTGCAGGGAATGCCGAACAGATGGCTGTAGCTGTGGGCCATCGACTCGTTGGCTTTTTTGGTCGCGGCGTACAGCGACAACGGATGGTCGACGTTGTCCTTGACCGTATAAGGCGTGTGCTGGTTGGCGCCGTACACCGAACTGGACGAGGCATAGATCAAGTGCCTGACCGGGTGGTGACGGCAGCTTTCGAGAATGTTGAGGAACCCGCTCAGATTGCTGTCGAGGTAGGCCCGAGGATTTTCCAGGGAGTAACGCACCCCGGCCTGGGCCGCGAGGTGAATCACCACTTGCGGTTGTTCACACTCAAACAGTGCGTCGAGGGCCTCGGCGTCGGCCAGGTCGACTTTTGCGAGGGGGAAATCGCCGACCTGCTCGCGCACCCAATCCACGCGATCATGTTTGAGTTGCGGGTCGTAGTAGTCATTGAAGTTGTCCAGCCCGCACACCTGATGCCCGTCGCTCAACAGCCGCAACACACAATGGGCACCAATGAAGCCGGCGGCTCCAGTGACGAGTATCTTCATGATCGTGGCGCCTCGGGAGCAGCCAATGCCGCAGCTTGGATCAGGCCGACGTAGCCCGTACCAAATACGCTTACGTCCATATTGGCGCGCCTCGTAAGACGGTGGATGTAACTGAAATGAGACTGTCAAAAGGGGTATAGCCCAGCCTTGGGAAAGCGTGTCAGCAAAATGACGGGTAGCGCGGGCTGAAAACCCTGATTTCACGGGCTATTTGCTATCAAGTGCTTGCCGTTGCTGGATTTGTCGCGGTTTTTAGGGGGTTCAAGAAAACGATAAACGGTCGAAAGGCTTGTATTACAAGGGTTACAGCCGTTTTGAAGCGTCAGATTTGAGTTAATGTTTTTTTGACGCTTTTGGCAAAAAACCGGCATTTCTTGCGCTTTCATGGCTCGGTGCTAGTGTCAGAAAATGGCTGATAATCATTGGTTTCCATTGGCCAATGGCAGCCATGGAGGTACTGCATCCACCATGATCCGATACTTCAAGGAACTGTTGCTGGTTCTGTATTTACTCAAAAGCTACGACTATTACCTCGATCGTCTCGAGGCATTGGGCATCGGTTTGCCGATGTTGCTGTATGGCGGGATGTTCGTGGTGCTGACGATCGCACTGTTCATGACAGCCTATATTCGTCAGACACTGATCCGTCATTTGTTCGCGTTGGCGATGTTTGGCTCGGCGGTTTTCTTTGACGTGTATACGCACGTGACCGCCAGTTACCTGACCTACAGCAGTTTTGTATCGCTGGTGTATTCCGGTGGGTTCATTCAGGAAGCGGCTTACCAGTACCGCGATGCGATCATCGGCGCGATGGTCAGTGGCTCGTTGCTGCTGTTGGGTATCGGGCTCAAGCCGCGTCGACGGCTACCATTGCCGGGGGCGCTGTTGGTGGCGGCACCGGTGCTCGGCGTGCTGCTGCTCAGTGTCGTGCTGTTCGTGCGGGCCGGCGAGGGTGCCCGTGGCTTGCCGATCATGTACACGCCGTTGGCCTATCTGAATCTGTTTACCTATGAAGCGCTGCACAATACCGTCGGCCCGCGCGAGCCGGTGAGTCTGGCGCGCATCGATCAGCCGGTGGACCACGACATCGTACTGATCATCGACGAGAGCATTTCCGGTAATTACCTGGACATCAACACGCCATTCGGTGTGCACAGCAACCTCAAGGAAGCGCACCCGGGCGTGGATATCTTCAATTACGGCTACGCCGCGTCCATCGCCAATTGCAGCGCCGACACCAACGTCACCCTGCGCTATGGCGGCACCCGTGGCGATTACATGCGGATCAACACCACGCTGCCGTCGATCTGGCAGTACGCGAAAAAGGCCGGGCTGCGCACGGTTTACATCGATGCCCAGCGCACGGGCGGCAACTTGCAGAACCTGATGAGCAATGCCGAGAAGCAGGACATCGACGAGTTCGTGCAATTCGACCAGACCAGCGTGCGTGACCGCGACATGGCCGCGGCGGCCAAGCTGATCGATCTGCTCAACGACGGCATACCGGAGCTGGTGGTGATCAACAAGGTCGGCGCGCATTTCCCGGTACACGACAAATACCCGGATGCGTTTATGGCCTACCGCCCGACATTGCCTCGGGGGCAGTTTGTCGAGGTGGCGGACACCGGTAAGCGCGATGGCTTCAACGGTCAGCCGGATGATTGGGTGTTGTACCGCAATGCCTATAAAAATACCGTGCTGTGGAATGTCGGCGAGTTCTTCGCACGGGTTTTCGCCCAGGCGGACTTGCGCAATGCGTTGCTGATCTACACCTCGGACCATGGGCAGGATCTGCATGAACGCGGTAACCCGGGGCTCAACACTCACTGCGGCAGTGATCCGGTGGAGGAAGAGGGGTTGGTGCCGTTGGTGGTGATTTCGGGCAGCGACTTGAAGACGATGGACTGGCAGGCGCAGTTGCCGGCCAACAAGGACCGCTCCAGTCACTACAACATCTTCCCGACGTTGTTGCAGTTGATGGGCTATGACCTGGCAGGGATCGAGGCGGTGTATGGCAAGCCGTTGAGCGTGTCGACGGCGGATGACTTTACTTTCAACTATCGCTTCAATGCGCGGCTCGGCGCTGTGCCTGCGTGGAAGTACATCGATCTGAAGAGCATTGTGACGCCGGGGCCGGTGGTGCCGAGTGTGGCGGTGGGGCAGTGAGATTTTGATGAAATGGCCTGGCCTTATCGCGAGCAGGCTCGCGATAAACGATAACGCGGTCCCGCTGCCGTCCGCTATCCTAGGCCCACTGCCTTCAACGAGCCTCCTCTCATGCTTTCGGTCCAGGGCGTCTTCAAAAGCTACGCCACCCCCCAAGGCCCTTTGCCGGTATTACAAGGCGTCGACCTCTCATTGAAACCCGGCAGCAGCCTGGCGTTGATGGGCGAGTCGGGCAGTGGCAAAAGCACCTTGCTGCACCTGATCGCCGGCCTGGACAAGGTCGATCGCGGCAGCATTCGCAGCGGCGAGCATCGGCTGGAACAGATGAACGAAGGCCAATTGGCCCACTGGCGGCGCACCGAAATCGGCCTGGTGTTTCAGCAGTTCAACCTGATCGGCAGCTTGCGGGTCGAAGACAATCTGGCGTTTCAGGCGCGTCTGGCCGGGCGCCACGATCCGCGCTGGCAGGCGCATCTGGTGCAGCGTCTTGGGTTGGTGGATCTGTTGCAGCGCTATCCGGAACAACTGTCTGGCGGGCAACAGCAACGAGTTGCGCTTGGCAGGGCGTTGGCCTCGCAACCGAAACTGCTGCTGGCCGACGAACCCACCGGCAGTCTCGATGAAGCCACCAGCGATGAGGTGTTGAAGTTGTTGCTGGAGCTGCTCGACGACAGCCCGACGACGTTGTTGATGGTCACCCACAGCCCCAGGGTCGCCGCGCGGCTGGCGGAAAAAGTGGTGCTGCACGGTGGCCGTCTGGCTGGCGCGGACGAGCGCTGAAGTGCGGGTTTTTCGCGAAACACTGCGGGCGCTGCTCAGCCATTGGCGGCAACATCCGGTGCAATTTTTCAGTGTGCTGACCGGGCTCTGGCTCGCCACCAGCCTGCTGACTGGCGTGCAAGCGCTGAACAGTCAGGCACGGGAAAGCTACGCACGGGCCAGTCAGTTGATCGGCGGCGAACCTCAAGCCAGCCTCAGCGCGCCTGGCGGCGGGGTGTTTCCTCAGCAATTGTTTATCGACCTGCGTCGCGCGGGGTGGCCGGTATCGCCGGTGTTGCGAGGCCGGGTGACGCTCAAGGGCCATGAAGACCAGCGCTTGCAGTTGATGGGTATCGAACCGGTGTCGCTGCCGGCCGGTTCCGCAGTGGCCGGGCGGTCGTTGCCGATCGAGCAGGTGGTCGAGTTCTTCACGGCGCCGGGCAGCACCTGGATTTCGCCGCAAACCTTGCGGGCGTTGGGCTTGGCCGAAGGTGAAACACCGGTGGCCCAGAGCGGCGTCACCTTGCCGCCCCTGCGTGCCCAACCCGATATGGCCCCCGGTGTGTTGCTGGTGGACATTGGCTTCGCCCAGCAGATTCTGCAGATGCCCGATCAACTGTCGCGCCTGCTGCTGCCCAAGGATTTCACCGCGACCCTGCCTGATCAGTTCAAGGGCCAACTCCAACTCATCAGCAGCGGCGAAGAAAACAATCTTGCGCGCCTGACCGAGAGCTTCCACCTGAACCTCGATGCCCTGGGCTTTCTGTCGTTCGTGGTCGGCCTGTTCATCGTGCACGCGGCGATCGGCCTGGCGCTGGAGCAACGTCGAGGCTTGCTCAGAACCCTGCGCGCCTGTGGCGTCAGTGCGCGAATGTTGATTGCCGGCCTCGCCGTCGAGCTGGGTGGTCTGGCGTTGATCGGTGGTGTCGCCGGTGTGCTCAGCGGCTACCTGCTGGCCGGCGTGCTGTTGCCGGACGTCGCCGCCAGTTTGCGCGGCTTGTACGGCGCCGAAGTGCCGGGACAGTTGAGCCTCAGCCCGCTGTGGTGGTTCAGCGGTATTGGTCTGAGCCTGCTCGGCGCGTTGCTGGCAGGTGCCAACAGTTTGCTGCGAGCGGCGCGTTTGCCGTTGCTGGCGCTGGCCGATCCGCAAGCCTGGCATCAGGCCCACGCGCGCTGGTTGCGGCGCCAGGGTTGGGTTGCGGCGATGGCTGCGCTGATCGCGGTATTGGCGTTGATGTTCGGCGACAGTCTGAGCAGTGGTTTCGTGCTGATGGCCGCGTTGTTGATCGGCGCCGCACTGGCCTTGCCTGTGGTGTTGAACAGCGTGCTCAACCGGGTGCTGCGGCGCAGTCGCTCGGTGCTCGGCCAATGGTTCGTCGCCGACTGCCGTCAGCAGTTGCCGGCCCTGAGCCTGGCCTTGATGGCGCTGTTATTGGCGCTGGCGGCGAACATCGGTGCCGGCAGCATGACCGCCGGTTTCCGCCAGACCTTCAGCAACTGGCTCGAACAACGGCTGACTGCCGAGTTGTATGTCAATCCGCAAAACCCCGCTCAGGCTCGAGAGCTGCACAGCTGGCTCAAACAACAACCCCAAGTCAGCGCGGTGCTACCCAACTGGCAAGTGTCGATCCAGTTGCAGGGCTGGCCGGCGGATGTCTTCGGCGTGATCGATCACCCTACCTATCGCCAGCACTGGCCGTTGCTGGAGGCCTTGGGCGACGACCCTTGGGAGCGGCTGGCCAAGGACGACGCGCTGATGCTCAGCGAACAACTGGCCCGGCGGTTGAAGGTGCACCTGGGTGATCACATGACCATTGCCACGCCCAACGGTCCATGGTCGCCACGGATCGTCGGGATCTACGCCGACTACGGCAATCCCAAGGGCCATCTGCTGGTCAACATCAATCACCTGCTGCGCGGCTGGCCGCAGCTGACGCCCGGCCGTTTCAACCTGCGCATCGAGCCAGCGTCGATTCCCGCGTTCCTGGCCGCGCTGCAAGCGCGCTTCGCCCTGGACGACAGCCGCATCGTCGATCAGGCCCGGCTCAAGGGTTGGTCCACACAAGTGTTCGAGCGCACCTTCGCCGCCACCGCCGCACTCAACAGTCTGACGCTTTGCGTCGCGGGCGTGGCGCTGTTCATCAGCCTGCTGACTCAGAGCCAGAGCCGCCTCGGACAACTCGCGCCGCTGTGGGCGCTGGGCGTGACGCGGCGACAGTTGATGCTGCTCAACCTCGGGCAGACCTGGTTGCTCGCGGTGCTGACGTTGGTGCTGGCATTGCCGTTGGGCATCGCATTGGCGTGGTGCCTGGACACGGTGATCAACGTTCAGGCCTTCGGCTGGCGCTTGCCGCTACGGGTGTTTCCACTGCAACTGTTGCAGTTGATGGGCCTGGCCTTGCTCGCCACGTTGCTTGCGTCGGCGTGGCCGTTGTATTCGCTATATCGCACGCAACCGGCGGATCTGCTGAGGACGTTTGCTCATGAAGATTAAAGTCGGCGTGTTGTTACTGGCGTTGCTGAGTGGCTGCGACAACACGCCTGCGCCGGAAAAAGGCTTCGCCGGTCTCGGCCATCAGGCTGCCGCATTTACCCCGGTGGTGCCTGGGCGAGTGTTCAGTTTCCCGGCGGACCATGGCCCCCATGATGGCTTTCGCATTGAATGGTGGTACGTCACCGCCAACCTCAAGGACGATCAGGGGCGCGAGTTCGGCGCGCAATGGACGCTGTTTCGCAGCGCCTTGAAAGCGACGCCCGAGCAACCTGGCTGGGCCAATCAGACTATCTGGCTGGGCCACGCGGCCGTGACATCCGCCGCCGCACACCATGCCGCCGAACGCTATGCCCGAGGCGGTGTCGGCCAGGCCGGAGTGATCCTTAAGCCGTTCAATGCATGGATCGATGACTGGCGTTTCAGCAGTCAGGCCACCGACGAAAACCCACTGGCAGACCTGCAACTCAGCGCCCGCGACAAGGCGTTCAGCTACCAGCTTCGACTGACATCAACCCGGCCACTGGTACTTCAGGGAGACAAAGGCTTCAGCCAGAAATCCGAACAAGGCCAGGCGTCGTACTACTACAGCCAGCCTTTTTTCCAGGCCAGCGGCACCCTCGAAATCGACGGCAAAACCTACACGGTCAACGGCCCGGCCTGGCTCGACCGCGAGTGGAGCAGCCAACCGCTGACCGCCAACCAGACCGGTTGGGACTGGTTCTCCCTGCACCTGGACAGCGGTGAGCAAGTGATGCTCTACCGCATGCGGCAAAAGGACGGCGCGCCATACCTCACCGGCACCTGGATCGACGCCCAAGGGCAGACGCAGTTGCTGCACGCCGACGACATCAGCCTCACACCGCAGGATACCGCCAAGGTCGCCGGGCGTTCGATGCCTGTGCGCTGGTCGATCAACATCCCGGGCAAGCACCTCGAAATTACTATCGACGCCCTCAACCCCAAGGCCTGGATGGACTTGCGCATTCCTTACTGGGAAGGGCCGGTGCGGCTGAGCGGCAGTCATGGGGGGCAGGGGTATCTGGAGATGACCGGGTATTGAGTTGGAGCTCTCGACGCCACGTTATTCGGTGAAATTGAAAGATCTGAAAGTAGGGTAGAGCGTTGTGCTGACCTGTAGCGATGTGCTGAAAGTGGCCTGCCAGCGCCCAAGCTGATCATTACTTGTACGTATTGATTGTTCTTGTGCGGATAGCTGTATAAGAACAATCAATTTTAATGGTCGAACCGGTGCGTTTAGGAAGTTTGTAGACGTTGTGTAAGCGGGGCCTAACGAAATATTACGTGCATAAATTTCATGTTTGTACACGAGGACATATCTGCCAAATTCTATTAAAATCCTTCCCGTTCGCCCGGTGTCAGGGCTCTTTACCGGTGCATGGATTGCCAGGCCATTACACTGGGCGAACACCTTCTTTGGGAGGTGCTGTTTAAAAGTTTCGGATATAAGAATGGGCGACCTTGGGGTCGCCCATTTTTATTGGCTGATGGAGCCAATCCGGGTCAGGATACGGTGTACGCCATCAACAGCCAGATTCTGGCGTCAACTTGAAATGGTATTCACTCCCCGCGTGCCGGCCTGGAGCTGCTGTCGGTAATTGGCTGCTCGTTGAAGCACTCGGGTCAAGGACTGAAAGTTTGTCGGTTTGGTTAAAATATCATTGGCTCCGGCGGCCCTGAAACGTTCAATCTCGCTCGAAAAAGCGTTTGCGGTGAAAGCAACGATATAGCAAGTATCGCCCAGCGGTCGTTGGCGGATTTTACGCATGGCCGCTAATCCATCCATAACAGGCATATTGATATCCATGAAAATGATATCCGGAGTCGATGTCATACACTGATTGACCGCCTCCAGGCCATTTGACGCGAGGTCAGGCGTATAGCCCAATGCCTGTAACATCGCCAGAGCAACTTTCTGGTTAATTGGATGATTCTCCACCAGCAGGATATCCAGTGGATAATCCTGGGCAAAAGAAGCGTCGAAACCAACCGCTGCCTGATTGCTTTCGATGGGTATCTCCGAAACTGAAAAAAGCTCCATGGGGAGTGAGAAAAAGAACGTCGATCCAACGCCAGGCTGACTGGTAAAGGACAACGTCCCCTGTTGTGCCTCGACCAGATTCTTGCAAATGGAAAGACCGAGCCCGCTCCCGGTAAAGCGTTGACTGGTCGGCCCTTTAAACTGGGTAAAGGGCTTGAACAGGCTGCTTTGCCGAGCCAAGGGGATACCTATGCCGGTATCGCGTATGGAGAAGTCGAGGCGCGCTCGAGGGCCGTAACCACGAGTCGTGACCACGAGTGATACTTGTCCGGCTTCGGTGAATTTGACCGCATTGCCCAACAAGTTGATCAATATCTGGCGAAGGCAATCGCTATCGGCTTTGACCCACGGCGGTACGTCCGGTGAGACCTGGGCCTCAAGGACTATTGGTTTGTCCTGAATGTTTTGCCGGATCATTTCAATACTGGATGAAACCAGTACTCTCACGTCGAATACACGAGGCTTCAATTCAAGTTTGCCCGCTTCGATTTTTGCCAAGTCAAGAATATTGTCGATAAGAGACAACAGGGTTCGTCCACTGGTATGAATCGTTTTTACCAGATTGTTTTGCTCGGAAGTGAGGGCAGACCCAGCCAACAACTCGGTCGCGCCGATAACCCCGTACATGGGGGTGCGGATTTCATGACTCATGGTGGCCAAGAATCTGGTTTTTGAACGATCAGCGTCCTCGGCGGCATTTTTTGCCTGATTCAATACCTGTTCGTTTATTTGCAATTGCTGAAGATGCGCACGCATGCGTAAAAGACTGAAGGCGAGAAATACCAGAATGGCAAGGAGGATATGGTGCAGGGAGTCCTGATTGAGTTGGTGGTAGTAATCCGCCAACGTCATCTCCGCCCCCACTACATAAACCGTTCCGTCCTGGGACTTCATCGGGACGAAGACAGCGCGAAAGTCTCCCCAGTGATCCGAGTAATCGATCCAGGTGGGCTCGGTGCGCTCAAAACTGTCGAGCAAAGCCTGACTGGCATCGGGATAAGGATCGAAAAAACGTACGAAATTCTGCTCTTGAATTTCTTTTTTCGATGCGCTGGAACTGACTAGATAGGCTTCCCCAGCGCGTTTGACCACGCTATAGACAAACGCGGTGCCCATGGACTCGTTGAACCTGGAAAGCCGCTGAATGGCATCCCAGTCTTGCGCTTCCGTTTTCGACTGTTTGTCGATCAGATTGTCATGGTAGCGGTCGCCGAGGATGGCCGAAGCGCCCAACGCGGCATGCAGCAGCTTGTTATTAATGTTGTCAGTGAGGATGCCTTGAGTCTCGACGTAAAGGTAGTAGATATAACCACTGACACCTACGATGTAGACCAAAAGTAACGCCCATGTTTTCCGTCTGAGTTTGAACATTCATCACAGCCTCCATACTGTGAGCTCAAGCATAAATTGAAGACTGGCTGAAAACCAATATTTCTCAGTGTGGAAATTACTTGACCGAAGCGCCAGTTTTTTGGGTTTCTTGGGTGGTCAAGATTTTGCGGAAGAGTCCAATATAGTGGAAGTTTGAAGGCTTTTGCTCCTGTATCAATAAATTTGCAGGTGATGTTTTAGCAGCCTCTTGCGAAATGCTGTGTGGATCAATTTGAGGAATGATATTAAACGTCGGATATAAAAATGGGCGACCCTGGCGTCGCCCATTTTTATTGGCTGAATTAAAGCTGCGCCCGTAACCGTCGTCCGACTACGTCCAGCATGCAGCACCTCGACAGGCGCTGCGGTGTCGAGCAAGCAGGGGAGGGATCGTGCAGTCGATGCCGTATCGAGTCATGGTCGAACCACCTGAACGAAATTGGGCAAAGGGCAGATTACCCGTCACGAAGATTTGAATAAGTCTGCGTCTTGCGTTCGATCATCTAGTTAAAGAAAGTCAGACTTCTTTTCTCCATGCGGAAAAGGTGATGGCTGTTCCTTCTTCCTCGTTATCCTTGATCTCGATCTTGTAGGTGGCACCACCCGCAACGCCTTCAATCAATGCCTTTTCATCGTTCGCACTTAACTCGGCACCCTTGGCATTCTGTTTGTAAAACTCGACGACGTCGGAGAACTCGGTATAGGTTTTCAGCATGACCTCGAAATCATGTCGTGGGCGGCCTGCCAATTCGTCGAAGTCACCGTAAATCGGTGCGCCTTTCATGCCGGGCGTGGTGTACACGCCATCGACGCCGGCGCCCGCCAGATGGGCATTCTTCGGAAGCAACGGGAGCATCGCCTTCGGGAAGTCGGAAGGTAATTGCGAGGCGTTCCAGGAGTCTTTTTTCGGATCAGTGGTGATGTATTCGACCGTGGCAATTTTTTGCGCTCGAGCGCGTGTTTCGGGATCTTCACTTTCGGCCCAATACGCGATCAATGGCGGCAACTGTTTGCTCCAGACAATGATTGGGTCAGCGTCGCTCTTCTTGGCGCCTTTCGCCTGGAAGATGGTCAGCACGGTTTCTGGACCGGGATTGCAGGACAACGACTCTGTGCGTGATTTGACGGTACAGTGCCCATTGACCAGCCCAACGGCGATCAACTGCCCCTTTTCGTCCAGCAACAGCGCGCCGCGTTCGTCGCCGTGGTTACCGTCATCCATGGCGGCAAGCATCTTGCGCCCGGCAGGCACACCTTCCTCAAACGTCGAGAACTCTGAATCGAGAGATTCCAGTACTTGCGTCACGATCAACGAGCCATCGTTGGTGTAGCTGCCTGTCGCGTAACCGATGAAGTCAATCAAGGCGGCCCGTATCGCCGGATCTTCGTTGAGCTGTGGTGCGTGCTCCGGGGCAGGGTCGTTGGTGAGCAGCAGCACAGTGGCACCGTCTTCGCGCTTTTCTGATCGAAGTGACAGCGCAACGGCGTCAAGAGAAAGGGTCAATGCCAGAAGCATGGCGAATGGTCGTGCAACGGTAACCAAGGGTTCATTCCTTTGTTGGGTGGTGATCCGGTTTCTTTGGGAGTGACTTGTCGATGGCAATGCATCGGAAGCAAAAGGGGGACAGATTATTTTCATGGTCACGTAGAAACAAATCTGTCTCCACCATGGTTTTTAATATCGACGAACTCCGAGCGAGCCTGTCTTCTTGGTTAACGCTAAGGTAAATGCCTCCTCCGACGTGAACTTCAGTGTTTCCAGCCAGCTCATAAACCACTCGACGTCCAGTGCCGCGAATATCTTTAGCCACTCAGCTTTTTTGCCTTCGCAAGCGGGTACTGCTGTCCCACTCAGTCCATGACCCTTGCCTTCGAAAAACAAAAAGTAGTCATCGTCGTAGCAGTAGCCGATCAATTTTGGCCAGTCAGCGCTGTGGGGTTGCTCCGGTACAAGATCCTTTTCGGCAATCACATAATAATTTCGGACTTTGTGGGGCTGTAGGGGAGGACGGTAGCTAGAAAGCCAGATCAGGCATTGAGTTGCTTTATCGGAGTCGTCCATCCAAGTCGATACTTTCTTGTCCAGTTCCGTAAATGTTCCTGCGGTGCCCATGCGATAAAACATTAACCAACCGTCTCGTCCTTCGTTGACTATTAAGTAGGTGTACCCATGAGCTTCGACGGTCAGCGACCAACAGCCGAAATATACTCGCTGATCCGAGAACTCGGTGACGGTGAATCCAGCATGTTGAACAGCATTTTGCAGATCGGGATAAGGCAATTGGCATACTCCTAGCAAAGTCTAAGTTCGCACCTTGAATTTTGCGCCTCCTCCGTGAGGAGGGGGAGGTCGGCCAGACGATTCTCAGGTTTGTTTTCATGAGCGCTTAGAAAATAAATCTGTCCCTTTGTCCTTATTTTATGCTTATAAATTTTCTAGATTTGTTGGTCCGCCATCATTTAGAAGTTTTGTCATTCGCCGATTGTAAAGCTCAATGTCTTGTGCGTTGTTGGCTTTGTTCAGTTCTTGACGCAGGAATTCCATGGAGTTAGATATTATCTGCTTTTCATTTCTAGACAAGTCGCGGATTAGATCGAACCCATTTGCAGCTAGGGCTGGAATCTTTTTTCGCATGTAGTAATAACAGCCAATATTTTCGAGAAGATCATTTGCATCTTCTACGGTGTTATTAATGGTTGCTACGTATTTTTTGAACGCGTTTGCTAATATGGACTCTGGACTTTTTTGTGTTTTTAGAAAGCCGCAAAGTCCTTGCCAGTTAATGATGTGTAGCTGAGTTCCCCAGTCAGGATCTTTCGTGAAATAAACGCCAGCCCCTCTGAAGTAGGCTGGGAATTCGTCTCTATTTAGCGCTTTTTCAAAGTTGCTGATCATTGGAGTTGTTCCCAGTCGTCAAATTGGCTCAGAAGTTTGTTCATGTCAGCTCCGTGATTGATTTTTTCGGACCCGATCAGGGCTGCTTCCTTCGTTCCGCTTTTTGTTTCGCCTCCAGGTACCCATTCTTTTGGATAGGCACCTGCTTCATTGCCATTTGGAATTTCATATTTAAATCTAGGATCATCAGGCTTGATTTTGACGAGGTAGATTTTGGCGGAGGAAAGGTCCGAGGAACCAAGGTTGAGCTCCTTGTTGAGCACTTGCCAGTTACCCCCACTAGCTTTGTATTTGGCAACCACGGTATCCATCTCTGATGGCAATCCTACAAATTTTCTAGGAGGGAATGTTGGATAACTAGAGCGTTCAATCCATTCGTCAATAACGACAAAGGAGCCTCCCTGCTGCTTGAAGGCTTCTTCGTGCATATTTACATAATGCTCCGGTAGATATTCACGTGTGTCAGCCGGCCTATTTCCTTTTTCAAGGTTAATCACTTCATCGTACTTAGCCTGGGACATGGGAATATTGTCGGGCTTCGTTGCATTTGCCGAATTATTGGGCAGCTTGCAATCAGGGCCAGGACACGTTGAACTCAACCCCAACGGATCCACCCACCCCGTAGGGTTAGGCACGTACTGGTAGTTGTTCAACCCACCCGCAAGCTTGATCGGATCCGGCGTCAGATACCGCCCAGTGCCCGGATTGTAGTAGCGATGCCGGTTGTAATGTAAGCCCGTCTCAGCATCGAAATATTGGCCCTGGAAACGCAACGGGTTTTCGATTTCTGCGATATCGAGAGTAGCGAGATTGCCGTAAGCGCGGTATTTCGCCGACCACATGATCTCGCCGCTGTAGTCGGTGAGTTCCTGCGGCGTACCCAGGTGATCGAGTTGGAAGTAGAACGGCGTGGCTTCAAGTGGGCCTTCACCATCGAGCATGGCCAGTGGGCGGAAGCTGCCGGGTTCGTAGATGTAGCTGCGATAGCGGTTGTCAGCGCTTTCGGCGATGAGACGTTCGCCTTGCCACAGGAATTCCGTGGTGTGGCCATCGACGGTTTTGGCGATGCGGCGGCCGAAGGCGTCGTACTTGTAGCTTGCGATGCTGCCGCCGGGGAGGCTGACACCGATCAGGCGATGTTGGCAGTCGTAACGATATTCGGTGACGAGTTTCTGCCCGGTGCCGCGACGTTCGCGAATCAGGTTGCCGTGGGCGTCGTAGTCATAGTGGCGGTCGCCCTGCATGAGCAGGCGGTTGCCTTTGACGTTGGCAAGATTCGCGGCCGGCTGGTCGCCTTGGCCCAGGAGGTTGCCCGCCGGGTCGTGGGCGAAGCTTTCAGGCGTAGCTCCGCGCACACTGATCAGGCGATCGAGCGGATCGTAATGGTAGCTGCGGTTGCCTTTTCGGCTGTCGTCGATACCCGCAAGATTGCCGTTTGCGTCGTAGGCGTAGCGACGACGAAACAGGTTACGGTCCTGCTGGCTGACGGTGTGAGCTTGCAGTCGGCCTTGTTCGTCGTATTGGTATTGGCTGAGCAGCAAGCCTTGCTGGCGTTGTTGTTCGCGACCAGCGCTGAACTGGTGCGTGGTGAGGCGCGAGCCGTTGAGGTCGATGCTGCTCAGGCGACCGCCGGGTTGGTGACGGTAGTCGAGTTTGCTGCCGTCGGGGAGGCGGCAGTGGTTCAGTTGGCCGAGTTTGTCGTATTCGTAACGCGTGGTGCCCCAGCCCTGATGTTCGGTGATCAAGCGGTCTTGCAGGTCATATTCGTAGGCGAGGGGCCAATGACCGTCGTCGACGTTGACCAAACGGCCGAATGCATCATAGGTGTAGTGAATTTCCTCGCCATCGGCCAGGGTTTTCACCAGCAAGCGGCCGGCGGCATCGCGCTGGTATTCGGTGACCAACTCACTGCCGTCTTCGCCGAATTCGGTTTTCTTCAGCAGTTGGCCGTTGAGGTCGTACTCGTAGGCAGTGCGGCGACCGTCGAAACCGGTTTCCTGTTGGATCAGGCCATTCGGGTAGTAATCGAGGTGGTAGTGCTCGCCACGTTCGTTTTCGATCTCAGTGAGCAGCAAGCGTGAGTTGTCGTAGCGGTAGCGAAGCTGGCTGCCATCCGGGTTGAGGCGACGGCTGACCAGGTGCAGGCCATCGGCGTATTCGTAGCGGGTGACGCGGCCCAGTTCATCGCGTTCGGCAGTGACTTTGCCGTAGGCGTTGTAGGTGAATGCGCGCGTAGCGCCGCCAGGCAAAGTGATTTGTGCGAGGCGGTTGGCAGCGTCCCATTGGTAGTGGGTGATGGCGCCGGTTTCTTCCTGACGGGTGATCTGCCGGCCCAAGGCGTCGTAGCGATATTTGCGCTGGCCGCCGTCCGGTAGCTGTTCTTCGAGCAGCTGGCCGAGGTTGTTCCAGCCCAGTTGATGACGGCTGCCGTCGGGGTGACGGATTTCCAGCAGACGGCCCTGGCGGTTGTAACTGAAGTGGGTCGAATTGCCGTCCGGGTCGACTTGTTCGGTGATGTCGCCCTGATCGTTGCGCCAGTATGTCCACTTTGCCGGGCCACGGTTCACCACACGGACGTAGCCGTGGTAGTACTCGTAAGTGGTGGTGGCGTCTTCCGGCGGAATCACCGCAACCAATCGACCGGCTTCGTTGTACTGGTATTCGGTGACGGCGCCGAGTGGGTCTTTTTCGGCGATCAGACGGCCCTTGTCATCGTAGGCCTTCAGGTGTTCGGCACCATCCGGGTCGACTTTGGCGACCAGTCGAGCCTGATCGTCGTGTGTGTAGACCTCTTCGCTGCCGTCAGCGTTGGTAACGGTGACGCTGCCCTTGTCATCCCAGGCGTAATGCGCGTCCATCTGCGAGAAGCTTGCCCAGTGATGGATGCAGCGGGCTGACTTGCCTTCTTTTTCCCATTCCCAGTAGAAGCTGGCACCACCCGCCAGTTGCCGCTCGAGAATGACGTTCTGCTCGTTATAGGCATAACGCTCGGCTTCACCGGCTGCGTTTTTGGCTTCGATCAGGCGGTGCTGGGCGTCGTAGCCATAGGTGACCAGGGTCTGGACAGTGCTCCAGGCATCTTCCAGGTTATCCGCCGGGCTAAACTGCTGGTAGTCGATGGCGACGATGTGTTTGCGGTCGTAACGCACGAGGAGGGCGCGACCGACGCCGTTATCGACACGTTTGATTCGTCCGTGAATGTCACGGGTGATGTGCAGGCGGTTGTCGTAGTTGTCGCTGATGGCGATCAGCGTCGCACCTTTGCTGTTGTAGCGGAAGTGGTAGAACTGGGTGCGTTCGCCGGCTTGGGTGAGGATCAATTCGGACGGATCGTCGCCAAGGAAAATTGCCGCTTCCGACAGGCTGTTGGTGATCGCCGGGCGCTGCACGCTGGGCAACGGGAAGGTGGTGACGCGGTTTTCGTGGTCGGTCCAGACCACCTCACCGTCGTTGATGTCGACGCGTTGCGCCAGGGCATGGCTCCAGCCGTAACCGAGGCCACAGTCGATTTCTGCGGCGCTGGTGCGATAGAGGCGCGTCCAGCTGAAGGGCAGCAGGCCACCGAGTTCACCGTCGGTCAGCGTCAGCAGCTCTTCGCCAGTAACCATCGATACCGGGCAACCATTGGTGCAGGTTTTCTTTGCACAGGCAGCGCTTTTGTCGTCAGGTGTTTTCGACTGAGTAGAAGCGTCGTCGACCTTTTCCTTTGGTGCGAGAGTAGTCTGTTTTTCTTTCTTGCCACGCGGAAACGAAGAAGCGTCTTTCACTTCCTGCTTCGGCGTATCCGTAGTCTTCGGCAGCTGATTTTTAGAACCGTTGGCGGCTGCCTCGTCGATTTTGAGCGCCGCCGTTTTGGTCGGCTTCATCGGTACGCTCTTGGCACTGGCAATCAGTGGCTTGGAAACCTCCGCGTGCGCTGGCAGGCTGTGCTTGCCGCTTAGACTCATCAGTTTCGCGGCCAGTTCTTCAAGGTATTTGAGCGCTGTGCCGGACTTGACCGTGGACAGGGTTTTGGTCCCCACCCGCACCGCGATCCCGGCACCGCCAGTGAGGCAAATACCCAATACCACGTTGATCAGGAATTCCGACGCAATGGCCGTCACCACGTCAACGATGACTTGCGGTGGCAGCATGCCGACCCACGCCACAATCGCCGAGACGTAAATGAACATCAATGGTTCGTCACTGAGGATCAGCAGACCCGAAGCAATGGACTCCTTGGACGCGGCGTAGAGCTTGTCGATCTCGACATCCGACAGGTACTTGCGCAGCTTTTCGAGGTTTTCCTTTGGGTGTGCGAGCAGTTCGAACAGGCTTTTGATGTCATCCCACAACCTGAGCAGCGCCTTCTCCAGACCATCCATCGCCCGTTTCAACAGAATGACGGAACGGCCCGCGCGGTCAGCAGCCGAGTAACTGGCCCACTGAGGCTGGAACTTGCTCGACCATTCACTTTGCAACCAGCCGTTCAGATTGCCGATCACTCCCTGGTAGGAGTCGTAGAGTGCTTTGACATTGCTTTGGGATACGTTCGGGAAAAAGGTGATGCGATACATCTGGCCCTTCTTGCAGCCGTCGATCACCTTGATGCCGCTCGGGCCGATCGTTGTTTCAATAACGGGGCCGGTGACGTCGTCGTAGAAAGTACCTTTGGTGACGGGTTCCAGTTTCACTGGTGTGTTGCCGATCGGTACGAATCGTGCTGACTCGAACATGTGGATCAGCGTGAAGTCGCCTGCCAGAGGGCAGGTCGCGTAGGTCTCGACCTTACCGGTTTTGGTCTTGCGTTTGGTCACGCTGACTTCATTGCCGACCTTGAAGGTTTGGTCGACATCCAGTGCCCAACCGGTCAGGAAGCCATCCGCCCATTCCTTGTAATCGCTCAGGCAGTTCTTGAAGTCTTTGAGAATCAGGTTCACGTCAGGGGTTTTGGCGTCCAGCACGCGCAGGACCAAGGTACCAATCGGGGTATTCATGACGTGACTTCCTTTGTCAGCTGAGCAGCAAGACGCTCTGCCAAATCTTCTGTATTGGGTTGTTGGCGAACGAAGCGCTCGACCTTTTGGCGCAAGTTATTTTCGGGAAAGGCGAAGAACAGTTCCGGGCAGTCCTCTCCCAGCCACTGCATCAGGTTGTCGACAACGGTGGTGTGATCTTTTTCCGTCAAACTATCGAGCAACTTTTGCGGCACCTCCCACCACGGCCATTCCTTCGCTGGCGGTACGGCCCTCGGCCCCACTTCCAGGCTCTGGCCATTGATCAGATAACGGTCAAACACCGGCAATACTTCACCCGCGCCAGCACCTAGCCCTTCAAGAATCGGGTAAATATGTCGCCCGTCCCAGAACCGGAAAAACACTTCGGTCCCATCGGGCATACGCACCTGGGTCAAACTGCGCAGGTGCTCGAACACCACGTCCGGCGTACTGGTGGACACTGCCAGCCAACCCCAGTCCTGGGCATCGGTTTCGGTGATCCATTGCAGAAAACCAGCATTGGGTTTCAGCTCGGCGAGGTAAGGCATGACGGGCTGCCAATCGGCGTAAGGCGTGCCGCTCCAGATCGGAATCAGTTCCGGCGCCATATGTTGCTGGTAGAAGGCCTTCAGTGGCTCGGCATCACTGGCCGCACTCACAATCAAGTACAACCGCTCACCCACCCGCAACGGCCGTTCAGCCAGCCAAGCCTGTGGAGTCATCGGATCAGATCGCACAAGCACCTGCCTTACATTTCTCGCACTCTTCACAGAACGGCGCATTGCGCTTCAGCGTATTAATCTGCGCAGGGGTCAACACCGCACCAGCCTTATCCGCATCAGCCTGTTTCAGCGCCCCAGGCATCAGCGGTGCCGCTCCAGTGCCGCTGCCCGGGCTGCCGCCGGAGTTCATGTTGATCGCCGGTCCGCTCAGCGTCACGCCGCTGGCATCGATCTTGATGAAGCTGCCGCCGCCCTTGAGGGTGAGTTCGCTGCCGGCTTCGAGCACGACTTTCATGCCGCTGCTCAGGTGGATCTCCTGGCCGGCTTCGATGAATTGGCCGGTGCCGACCTTGATGTGTTGATTGACGCCTACGGTCAGGTGGTCGTTGGCGCGGGCTTCGACTTTGCGATCGGCGTAGACAGTGTGGTGTTCTTCGGCCTTGAATTCGCTGTAGCTGTTTTGCTCGACGGTGTCGTGGCGTTCGTTGCCGACGCGGATTTTCTGGTCGTGCTCGACGTTTTCGTCCCAGTCGCGCTGGGCGTGCAGGAAGATCTGCTCCTGGCCCTTTTTGTCTTCGATGCGCAGTTCGTTGAAACCGCCGCCGCCCGGAGAGCTCAGGGTTTTGAAGGTGCTGCGGGTCTTGTTCGCCGGCAGGGCGTACGGGACGACGTTTTCCTTGTGGTACAGGCAGCCGCTGATCAGCGGTTGGTCGGGATCGCCTTCGAGGAAGCTGACCAGCACTTCCATGCCGATGCGTGGAATGGCGATGCCGCCGTAGTGGGCGCCGGCCCAGGCGGAGGAGACGCGCAGCCAGCAGCTGGTCTTGTCGTCGGCCTGACCTTCGCGGTCCCAATGGAATTGCACTTTGACGCGGCCGTATTGGTCACAGTGGATCTCTTCACCCTTGGGGCCGGTAACCACGGCGCTCTGGCTGCCGAGGATCCGTGGCTTGGGGTGGTTCAGCGGCGGGCGATTCGGCACGTCCCAAGGGGTGGCCTGGAAGCGGTTGCGGTAGCCCTGATGGAAATCGTCTTTGAGGTTGGTGGTGCTGCTGGTCACCGACTCTTCCAGCACTTGCGGCTGTTTGCCTTCGTGGAGGATTTCGGTCAGCAGCCACAGGTCGTTCCACTTGGCCTTGGGGTGTTGGGTCAGGGCCAGGAAGTGGCCGCTGACCAGCAACGGCTGATCGCTTCGGCCTTCGGCCAACTGGAAGTCGCTGCGGTGACGTTCGAGGGCGCGTTTGGCCAGATGCTTGCCGCGTTCGCGGTCGATGAAGCGGCCGGGGTAGTCGTAGTCTTCGAGGTCGGGCAGGGCGTCGCCACGGTTCTCGCTTTCCAGTTTCAGGCGCGGTTTTTCGAAGTCGTAATCGCGGCGGGTGGTGCGGCTGGTGCGGGTTTCCAGGCGCAGGTCGAAGCGCTTGATTACCGGGTCGTTGGCGACCATGCCGGAGTCTTGCTGATAGGCCACGGGCGCGAGTTTCGGGAACACCGTCTGGTCATCGCCGAACACCAGCTTGTGGGCCGTGGCGCTGTGCTGGAAGTGGTAATGGATACCTTCTTCCTCGCACAGGCGCTGGATGAACTGCAGGTCCGATTCATCGTACTGAACGCAGTAAATGCGCTCGGGATAAATCGCCCCGACTTTGAATTCGTAGGCATTGCTCTGGATGCCGTGCTCTTCGAGGACCATCCCGATGATTTTCGGCACAGTGAGGTTCTGGAAGATGCGTTGGTTGATGCGGTGCGCCAGGTAGGACAGCTGCGGGCGCAAGGTCACGGCGTAGCGGGTCAGGCGTTTGCCCGAATCGCCCTGGGCGGCGCGGTAGATCTGGCCATGAATGCCGCTGCCGTCAGGCGAGAGCTGCAAAAAGGCCGGTTTGTGCAATAGAGTTTCGAGGTCCAGGGACGGCTGCTCACTGACCAGTTCCACCTCAAACACAAAAGGCTGGCTGATGGCTTCCCGACCTTGCAGGGCAAGGACCTGGAGATCGTTTTCCAGACCTTCGACAGTCAGGGCAAAGTGAGTCTGATTGGCCGGCGCGAACATCCCTTGTTCCTCGTGCAGTGCTGCGGCGCACGCCTACACCCAAACGGGCGCTTGCGGACGCGAAAATTCCTGGAAGGCGCAAATGACATCGACCAGCAGAGCTGGCCGATGTTTGGAACCGTCAGCCGCGATTAAGCGACTGGAACACGCCAGTCATCGGAACCCGAAGTACCGGATACTTCGTGGGTCCAGGTGATTTTGCGGTAGGTGAATTGCACTTCTTCCAGGTGCGTGAAGTGCGAGTTCGACGGATCCTGGCAGTTGTGCATTTTGTTGTTGATGGCGACGATGATCGCGTCTTCCAGTTTGGTGGTGTAGTAGTGCTCTTGGGTACCTTGAGCAGAGGTGCGGTACCACTGGATAACGATTTCGCTCATGCGCTCGCCGGAGGTCAGCGCCGCTTGCAACAGTGGCGAAGACTTGTCGTATACCTTGGTGATCACGACTGGCTTGTGTACACGCTGACCGGTCGGTTGGCCGGACTGTGGGTCACGCGGGATGATCACGTCGTGGCTGAAAGCCTGAACCATGACCTGGTCTTCGTGGCCTTCCTGGTAGGTGTTGCCAACGGAGTCGGCGGTGAATGCGCCGGCAGTGATCAGGCCTTGTTTCTCGCCAGTAACGGACATGTACGCTGGTGTAGCCATGGATGTGCTCCTTGCTAAAAGTGAGGGTGCCCGGGAGGCGGTATCGCCCGGTGGGTGCCTGACTGTTATCAAGGAGCGTGCCAGAAATATTTTTTGTCATATAAATCAGGTGGTTGAGGATATTTTTTAAACGTGGAGAGGTTTTTCGGCAGCGATTACCTGAAAAAGTGCGCAACTTCTTGCGCAGTGGTGCGCAAGAAGTTGCGCACTCGGCTGGAGGGCTTGATCCACCTGGCGTTCAGCGTTGTCGAGGTGTTTTTGGGACGAATAACTGCGCAAGAAGTTGCGCATCAAGGCTATGAGCGATCATCCCGATAGACCCAGCCGTCTGTCCGGGCAATTCCAGTGGCGATGGAATTTTTTTCCGGACCTGTCGCTCTGCTGATGTAGAGACGTGCCGATTCAGCGTCCGCCAGCGAGCACCCGGTAAGCCATGAACAAGACCCTGGACGATTACAACCGCATGCGTGACTTTGTGGCGACTCCGGAACCGGCCGCCGCCAAGCGTTCGGGCAAAAAAACGGTGAAGGATCATGCGCTGCAATTCTGCATTCAGAAACATGATGCCTCGCACCTGCACTATGACTTTCGCCTGGAGCTCGATGGCGCGCTGAAAAGTTGGGCCGTGCCGAAAGGCCCGTCGCTGGACCCCAAGGTCAAGCGCCTGGCAATCCACGTCGAAGACCATCCGCTCGATTACGCCACGTTCGAAGGCACCATTCCCGAAGGGCATTACGGCGCCGGCGAGGTGATCGTTTGGGACCGTGGGGTGTGGATTCCCCAGGGCGACCCTGCCAAGGCGTACGCCAAGGGCCGGCTGAAGTTCGAGTTGCAAGGGGAGAAGCTCGGCGGCCTGTGGAACCTCGTGCGCACGCACATGCCGGGCAAGCAGGAGCAATGGTTCCTGATCAAGCATCAGGACGGCGCGGCCAGGCCCGAAAGCGATTACGACGTGGTCGCCGCCGAGCCCGACAGCGTACTCAGCGATCGCACCATTGTCGCCAAGTCGAAACCCGGTCCCGTAAAAAAGCCAGCGGCGAGGGCGCGCAGAGAGCGCTCATCACAGCTGACAGGCGCTTGTAAAGCCAGGCTGCCGGAGCTGCTCAAACCCGAATTGGCGACACTGGTGGAATCCGCACCGGACGGCGAATGGAGCTATGAGATCAAGTTCGACGGTTACCGGGTCATGGCGCGCATCGACCACGATGAGGTCAAACTCTTCACCCGCAACGGTCACGACTGGACCCACAAATTGCCGGAGCAGGCTGCAGCGCTGGCGGCGTTGGGCCTGGAATCGGCCTGGCTCGACGGCGAAATAGTGGTGGCGGACGAGCAGGGTGTTCCGGATTTTCAGGCGCTGCAAAACGCCTTCGATGCCGGACGTAGCGCCAGCATCGTTTACTACCTGTTCGATTTGCCTTACCTCAATGGCGTGGACCTGCGCGAAGTTCCTGTTGAAGAGCGCAGGACGGTGCTGGCGACTGTGCTCAAGCCCAATGAAAACCCGCTGTTGCGGTTCTCCGACACGTTCAACGAGTCCCCGGAGGCGTTACTCGACAGCGCCTGTAAAATGCACATGGAAGGGGTGATTGGCAAACGCCTGGGCTCGCCTTACGTGTCCCGGCGCAGCAGTGACTGGATCAAACTAAAGTGCAAGCATCGGCAGGAATTCATCGTGGTCGGCTTCACCGATCCCAAAGGCTCGCGCAGTGCCTTTGGCGCGTTGCTGCTGGGGCTGCACGACCGTGACAGCGGGGAATTGCGCTATGCGGGCAAGGTCGGCACCGGATTCAGCGAGGCGAGCCTCAAGCGTCTTTACGAACAACTGAAACCGCTGCAGACGAAAAAACCGTCGGTGGTCAACCCGCCCACCGGTGTTGAAGCCAAGGGTGTGCATTGGCTCAAACCCGTTCTGCTGGCGGAAGTGGCCTTCGCCGAGATGACCAAGGACGGCTCGGTGCGCCAGGCCGTGTTCCATGGGCTGCGCGAGGACAAGCCTGCCGCCGATATCACCGAGGAGCGTCCGACAACCGTGAAAACCTCAACCACTAAAACTAAAACCTCCCAAGCGGCACCGTCACAAGTCGGCCTGGAGCAGGGCAAGGTGCGCATCACGCATCCGGATCGGGTGATCGATGCCAGCAGCGGCACCACCAAGATGCAATTGGCGGAGTATTACGCCAGTGTCGCCGAGTGGATTCTGCCGCAACTCAAGGACCGGCCGGTGGCGCTGGTGCGCGCACCGGACGGCATCGCCGGCGAACTGTTCTTTCAGAAGAACGCCGAGAATCTGGCCATACCCGGCATTGTCACTCTGGACAAGGCGCTGACCGGCCAACCGATGATGGTCATCAACAATGCCGAGGCTCTGATTGGCGCAGTGCAGATGAGTACCGTGGAGCTGCACACCTGGAACGCCACGTCGGTTGATCTGGACAAACCCGACCGCTTCGTCCTCGATCTTGACCCGGATCTGGCGTTGCCCTGGAAGAGCATGGTCGAAGCGACCCGGCTGACCCTCACGGTGCTGGATGAGCTGGGGCTCAAGGCATTTCTCAAGACCAGCGGCGGCAAAGGGATTCACCTGGTCGTACCGCTGACCCGCAAACACGGTTGGGACGAGGTCAAGGACTTCAGCCACGCGATTGTCAGTCACATGGCCAAGCTGCTGCCGGAACGTTTTTCCGCGGTGTCGGGGCCGAAAAACCGGGTTGGGCGCATCTTCATCGATTACCTGCGCAACGGTTTGGGCGCCACCACGATCTGCGCCTACGCCGTGCGCACCCGCGAAGGGCTGCCAGTGTCGGTGCCGATCTTTCGCGAAGAAGTGGCTGAGCTCAAGGGGGCTAATCAATGGAACCTGCACACCGTGCATGAGCGCCTGGCCGAGGTGGGCGATGAGCCCTGGGCCGACCTGAAGAAAACCCGGCAGACAATTACTGCCGAGATGCGGCGGCGGATCGGGATGAAAAAATAGTGAATCAGAAGACTGTGGCGAGGGGGCTTGTCGGAACGCCGCATCGCCCCGTTTGAGTGCGTAGCACTCACAAGATCTTTGGGACATCGGAGATTTTGGGGCTGCCTTGCAGCCCAACGGGGGCAAGCCCCCTCACCACAACAACTATTGCTTGCCGACTGCGGCAGCGAGCAGCGGCGCCACCTGTTCATCGGTCAATGCGGCGTGGACTTCCATGTTCATGAGGTCGCTCCATTCCAGCACCCACTTCTGAATCGCCACTGGATCACTGGCCTCGGCAATGCCCACACCACTGGAGCCGCCGACAGCATGCCAACGCCCCAGCATGCTGACGCCTGCGGGTGGGGCACCACCGGTCTTGAGAAAACGTTCGATCGCGCTGTTACGTTGCTGCGGACTGATGGACCAACGGACCATGAATAACATCTGCCACCTCCTGCTACGGACTGGCACCTTTGATCTTCGCGTTCCTGGCTGGCGCCGGGGCCACGGTCACGCCTGAGTTTCCAGCTACGTCCTGGCTGGCCTGAAACCTGTTCTCCCATGAGAAGGCATAGCAGCGGACCGTGCCGCGCGTACGACCGCTGATCCTGTTTCAGGGCATTCTAATGAACGTATCGGGATAACGGTGCAAGCCATCAGGCATCACGCAACAAGTCGTTGGCATTGAGCAGCTCGTAGGCGACTTCCGGATGTTTCTCCAGCCCTCGGCGAATGGCCGCCGGGATCGACTGACGGGTTTTGCGGCACAGGCCCGGCAGTTCGCCCAAGGTGATATTGATACCGCGCATGGTGCGCACTTCATTGAAACCCGGAGCGATCTCCACGCGCAGACCCAACTGCTCATACATTCGCCGTTGCAGACGCTCCAGGTCGCTCAGGCTCTGGAGGTTTTCCAGGCGTTCGATCAGGCGTTTCTCTTCCGACTGGGTCAGGCTCAGGATGCGCAGGTCCGTGCCGGGAGTTTCCAGCAGCTGCTCACGCTCGCAGATGCAGGCACCGGGAGGGCAGGGTTGGCGAATCGGAAGAGAGGTCGTCATGGGGTTCAATCATAGAGCGCTATGATCGGGTTTGCCCATGGGGTAGTTGTAGCTTTGAGCGTGATGTATTCCGTCGATGCAACACGCCTCCTGTTTACACAGTGTCTAGTGTGTTGCATCGACCGGTTGAATCTATTTTATCTGCACAATCACCGGACCTTCCGTCACGATCGGTGGTTTCGCCTGGATATGCGAAGCATTTTTCTGAATCCAGTCGCGCGCGACTTTCAAGCTTGCATCGGTGCCGGTCTTGTCTGTGCAAACCGTCACTGATGTACCGCCATCACCCGTATTGAGTAGTGTGTAGCTTACGATGCCAGGCACTGTCCGCAGGGCCGTTTCGACATCGGCATTGCGCTCTTC
This sequence comes from Pseudomonas sp. Pseusp11, assembly GCF_047304405.1. Lineage (NCBI taxonomy): Bacteria > Pseudomonadati > Pseudomonadota > Gammaproteobacteria > Pseudomonadales > Pseudomonadaceae > Pseudomonas > Pseudomonas sp. Pseusp11. The sequence continues at coordinate 119,488 of NZ_JBGLZF010000006.1, read as the reverse complement.
CAGAAACTCGAAAAGCTGCTTTGCTCCAGCACCCAGGTAAGTTCTTATCACCGCATACATAGTCGTCTCCTCTGGGAGTACCGTCTTGATGCCCATCCAGATCCGCTGATGGCCGCCATCACTCCGGTATCAGTTCACCCCCGATTTATTCAGCTTAGCCAAACGTCGGCGACAAGCGACATGCCACGACCACCGGCCACTTTTGGCAGTCTAGCGACGGTTGGCGGCGACCGTCGCCGGGCGGATTTACACCTCTGTCTGTTCTCAGGGTCTTTACTTCCAGTCAGGCCCTGTATGTACAGAGAGGAGAGCACGATGAGCAACGAACAGGCGGCACCCGAAACGCAAGGTGTGGCGGTGAAGTTACTGGCAACGGTTGACCTTGGCCCCGAGATCGAAGGCATGGCAGGGCGCCAACTTAGAATGCGCATGGTGACCATCGAGCCTGGAGGCGTCTTCGGGCCGGTTCACAACCATAAAGACAGACCCGGCACCGTCTACATACTGCAAGGAACCATTACCGACCATCGAAACGGCGTCGCCACGGATTATGGGCCGGGCGTGGGCTGGCCCGAGGACAGGAACACCACGCACTGGCTTGAGAACCGGGGCACGATTGCGGCGGTGGAGATCTCGGTCGACATTGTCAGGCAGGAGTAAGTTCAGGCCCGACATTCACATCTGCGGAGGCCAATTATGCGACTCGCCCTGACACTCCTTGCACCAGGCATAGAGGGCGTCATACATGATCAAACCATGTGCCAGCATTTCGTGGTCATCGGCATAACGCTGCGATAGTCCCAGCGAAATCGCATAGAGCCCAGCCGATTGCGGCGTCAGATCCAGGCGGGAGGTATCTGCGCCGCGCACGATTTCGGCCAACTGCTGCAAGGCAGGATCACTGAGCTGGTACTTCTTCAGGAACGCATCGAAGCTGCACAGCTCACCTACGTGGGAAAGCTCAACGCCCGGAATGTCATAAGGCGTTGCATTTTTCTCAACGGCAATCTGCAAAACCTCTCTGCTGGGCACGTACAAGAACTCGGCCTCAGGGTCGATAAAACGGGTGATCAGCCAAGGACAGGCAATGCGATCAATTTTGGGTCGTTCACGGGTAATCCACCTCATGGAACACCTCCTGCCTAATTCAGTAGGCTGGGTGATCTGGCAGGCCCGGTGCCCGCCAGAGAATAGTTGATCATTGCGCGCTCTAGCGCAGCAGGTGCACGGCCAAACCAACGAGTGCACAGGCCATCAGTACCTGAATCACGCCGCGCTTGAAGCGGAACAAGGCAATCGCCGCCGCAATCGCGATCAGCGCGGACGGCCAGTCCAGGTTGCCGCTGAACCCTTTGGGCCACAGCACGTGATAGCCAAAGAAACACGCCAGATTGAGAATCACCCCAACCACAGCGGCAGTAATCCCGGTAAGCGGTGCGGTGAACCTGAGTTCATTGTGAGTCGACTCCACCAGCGGGCCACCTGCGAGGATGAACAGGAACGAAGGCAGGAAGGTGAACCAGGTCACCAGCGTGGCGGCGACGGCACCAGCCAGAAACACTTGATCGGCCCCGAACACCTGCGAAACATAGGCGCCGACAAAGCCGACAAAAGCCACCACCATGATCAGTGGCCCCGGGGTGGTTTCACCCAGCGCCAGGCCATCGATCATCTGTGTCGGCGTCAGCCACCCATAGTGACCGACCGCGCCCTGGTAGACATAAGGCAGCACCGCATAAGCACCGCCAAACGTCAGCAGCGCGGCCTTGGTGAAGAACCAGCCCATCTGAGTCAAGGTACCTTCCCAGCCAAAGAGTGAGGCCAAGATTCCCATTGGCAATGCCCATAACGCGGCGCCGATAAGTGCCAATAGTGCCAGTTTCAACCAGCTGAACCGGGCATGCTCCGGAGACGGGGTGTCGTCATCGATCAATGCCGGGCCGAAAGATTTTTTCGCGGCACTGTGACCCCCGGTTCTGAATTTCTCGGGCGCCAGGCGACCGCCGACATAACCGATTAACGCAGCTCCGAGCACGATCAGCGGGAACGGCACATTGAACGCGAAGATCGCGGTAAACGACGCCGCCGCTATCGCCCACAGCCAATTATTCTTCAATGCCCGTGAGCCGATCCGATGGGCCGCCTGCACGACGATGGCCGTTACGGCAGGCTTGATTCCATAGAAAAGCCCGGCCACCACCGGTACTTCGCCGAAGGCGATGTACATCCAGGACAGCGCGATCAGGATGAACAGTGAGGGCAGCACAAACAGCCCCCCGGCGATCACCCCACCCCAGGTTCGATGCATCAACCAGCCGATATAGGTGGCTAGCTGCTGAGCCTCCGGCCCTGGTAACAGCATGCAGTAGTTGAGGGCGTGCAGAAACCGCCGCTCGGAAATCCAGCGCCGCCGCTCTACCAGCTCCTGGTGCATGATCGAGATCTGTCCTGCAGGCCCGCCAAAGCTAATGAATCCCAGCTTCAGCCAGAACCAGAATGCCTCACGCAAACTGATCGGTTCAGGCCTCGACAGATCCTCTTCAGCCGCTGATGGGGAAACCTTAATCATTGGGATGTTCCTCTTTCACAAACTCGGCGAGCAGACCATCAAAGATGCCGCTGGCAGCAGCCAGCAAGTGGTCATCATGGGTAATGGTTTCGCGTAGCCCTGCCAGCACCCGTTCGATGCCGACAGCCTCCACCGGCTGAATGCCACCGATATCGAGGTAATGCACCAGTGCAGCGATGCGGTTCAGGCCTGGCTCTTGAAGTTCAAAGCTGGCTTGCAGGGTTTCAAAGGTCACGCGGTTGCCGACATGACTGAAAGTTGCGTCATCGAAGTCGAAACCCAATGCATCTGCCGGGCAGTCCTGTGGAGTGTTGAGCCAGAGGATCTGAGCCTGCGGATCAATGAAGCGCCGAATCAACCAGGCGCAAGCCAGGCGGTCGACCCATGGGCGTTTACGCGTTGCCCAGACACGACCTTGAAAGTCGCCAAGGCTCAGCGCCGTGATTGGCTGGTCGCGGCTATGCGGCTCATCCGCAGACAGCGCTCTGCTGACCGCTGTCTCCAATTCCTGCAAAGCCGAATCGATCTGCTGTTTCGGTTTACCTGGAAAGTAATCGATGCTGGCGAGCTGTTCATAGGCTTTGCGCAGCTTGCGAATTTGTTTGGTGGTGGCCAGCGCATTCTCGGCATTGAGCTGTGCCCGGCATGCTTCGATCTCGGCGCGTAGCTTGGTGTAATCATCGCTACGGTCGAACAGCTCAATAAAGCGCTCTCCATCAGGATCAACGACAGGCAGGACGTAGGCAGTGCCATTGATGGCCAAGATGTCGCGCTCGACAGACGTTAGCGCTTCTCGACAGGCAGCGGTATCAGGTAAGAGATAGGCGCCATCGCGTAAGACCGCCGCTCCAGAGGCTTTTAGCGCGCGCCAGGCACGCATGCGTTCGGTGGCATTGGCGGTCGGCAGACCTAATATCAAAGCTAGCCAATTTTTCATGTAGCGTTTTCTACGATTTATGTAGGTCTTGCTACTTTATTCCTGATTCGGGCCATGGGGAAGCGCTCCTTCAGAAGTAGGGCGGCAAACGACCCTGAACGGTCATTCTCGATTGCCTCAACGATCAAGAGGTCGCGACTGAAATACCCGTCCGGGCAACCAGTGTTTCGGACGCGATCATGAACTGTCTGATGTGCGCTTCAGTCATGCCTGCAGACGGCAGGATCGCTTGGCCCTTGTTGTTGAACATCGCGCCGCTGCGATCCTCGATCTCAGGGGCAACCAGTAGCGGGACGATTCTCTTCGCATAAGTTTCGGCGGTGGGTGTCAGCAGCCCGATCAGGCCCTCCGCGATGCGCGATTTCAGCGAGCCCTTGCCGAAAAAATTATCGCGGATACTGGTTTTGATAAGGCCGGGATTCAGGCCAAAAACGTCCAGGTGCGGGTAGCGCTTCACCGCATCCAGAACAAGCATTTCGTTGCCGGCCACCGTGTTCATATGCGCGGACATGGCCTTGTAGGACCTTTCAGCATTGAGGTCGTCGAACGTCCCTATCTGGCCTGTGCCGGGATACCCCACGACAATCACCCTTGGTTTGCTCGTAGTCGTGGGCCTGTCTGTACCCAACTTCGACCCGACGCTGCGCAGGATGACCATGCGGTTCAGATAACTGACCGCCAGATCGCGCTCAATGCCCTCCGCTGTTTCCTGACGTTGGGAGGCGGCAAAGATACCGGTGGTGAAAATGAGCAGGTCCAGGGATTCCGCCGGCAGCAGCCTGGCGACCTGCAGAGCCTCACTCATCAGGCTCAGGTCCGCCTGGAGAAATTCGATTCCCTGGGTGCCAGCATCGCGAAAGGTTTGCCCGACGACCAGGACGCGAGCGCCGCGAGAGGCCAGCAAGCGACTCAATGCCTGACCGATGCCACCGGTGCCACCCACGACGGCAACCCGCATCCCGTTTAGGTCAAGGTTCTCTGCATCGACATGGCGCCACGTCAGGCTGGTGTCACGCTTCATGATGGCTCTCACATAAATGGCTGGAGGCGCATCATCCGCTCTATTGTTTTTGGGATAAATATGGGTTTTTGGATTTGACTGATCCATTTATGGAGCAAACGCCCAACCCTTTGAACATCAAGGATGTCGAGGAGGTTCTGACTGGGCCACGCTGGCTCTTAGCGCTCTGGCTACCTTGGCTTGAATCTCGTAAGCAGGCGCCTCGACGGTTGTGTAATCACGGGTATAGCGAGTGGAAAACCCCCGAACTCCCCATTGCTGGTACTGCTGCACGTGCTTCAATTCATGCGCCCACAGCGCGACATTGTTAAGAGCATCATCCGCACTGCGAAAGACGATGATGTCTATCAGGGTGACCGCAGTGACATCGGGATTCTGCAACATGGTGTTTGCGGCGTTAAGCTCCACATCATCGCCTACCTTGTAGCGGGCCGAATCAAGCACTTGAATGTCATAGTAGGGTTCGAGTTGGGCTCGGATATTCAGCGGAATTGTCCGAATATCACCAGTTGCCGCGGTGTCGCGAGATTGCACGATCCAACTCTGTAATCCAGAGGAAGCCATTTTGTTCATGCTTTCAAAGATCGGCCCCATTTCCTCTTTGGAGCCTGGAGCACAAAAACAAGTGACCACGCAGGCTTCGTACTGCCCTGCTGGGCAGGCGTAAACAGAGAACGAAGTGCCAACGGAAAAGAGCAGTACCGATAACCGGAAAACTTGACGCAAAAAGACAGCTGACAATTGGTTCTCCCAGAGGTAGTGGCGGTCGGCAGGTGATGCTTCTGGTAGCTCGCACCTGGTGTTCAACCGCGCGTTGGACCGTTGCGGCCACCGTTTGTTGCCTTCAGAGCCCACAGCTTTTTCAGGCCACTTCCCACATTACCTGAAAGGCCGCGCTTGGCCGTTTCTACCCGTCGCGTTCACAACCGCGCGGCCGACAAACGGTCGGTCGCGCGCTGTCGATCAATTGTTCATGATGGGGGCCAGTGCGGTCTGAACCCTGGACATCTGTGCTGGCGTTGTCATGCGCGTCAGCAGCCGGCCAAAGTGTGGATGCTGCACGCCCGAGATAATGTACTGCCAGCGATAGGCGCTCAGCACGCAGGCATGGATCTGCGCTGTCTCATCGACACTGAACGATCGCGAGACACTTTGAATAAAGTAGTCGGCATCGGATGCCGATTGTGCCTGCAGGATTGCATCGACGGCCGCCACCAGCGCAATCAGATCGTTCACTGCCTGGTCACACTCGGCTGGCGACAGTTTTGCATGCTCCGCCTTCCACTCCAGTTCATCGAGTACGACGTGCCGGCTTTCATCCTTCCAGTGAAATTTGAAGACATCCTTGAATAGAGGGCACAACTCCTCGCGCGGTGCGATGCTCTGTGTGTAGTGCGCCTGAACAAACAGCTCGATATGACAGGTCAACGCCAGCACCGACCAAGTACTGGCTGCAAGTACCGCACGCGCCACATCGTTTGGATCGGCAACTTGACGATATCCCGCTGGCAATTGCGAACCAATCATCGCCTCCATGCGCCGGAATAATTCCTGGTGCTTGATCTCGTCGTTGGAAAAGCGCACCAGCGCTTCGAGTGCAAGCTGATCGTCAAATACATGGGCTCGACCTTGATCGAGCATTTTGGCACTGATAAACCGCTCGACCAGGCCAAAGATGTACGCATAGGTCCGGCCCTGAATCTGACTGAGCAGGCGTGCCTCGGCCTCGGCGAGAAAGGTCAGGCGGTCGATCTGCGAGAGTCCATCGGGCAAGAATTTGCGCGAGAAGTCGAAGCTCCGGTCCTGTAGCAAATCGCGATCGATCTGCCATTCGGCTTTTTTCGATGATCTGACCATTTGAGCATAACGGGCGGCGTTGCCTGACTCTGAGCCGGGTAGGGTAGCGATGGTGTTCATCTAGATCTCCTGCTGCCTTGGTCGAGTTGGAATGGGGCAATTACGGTTGACGTCGGAGCCAATGACCATCGATCTCTGAGTCCGCGTTGGTGCTAATCTAGGCATCGCGGTTCAGGTGGTGAATGACTGATGCGCCTGAATACCTGCTCCGGAGTCCGGAAAAGAGGACGGGCAAGTGTTGGATGCGCTTTCTGATGTCTTGCGTGTGATCAGGCTGTCTGGAGGGGTCTTCCTAGAGGCGGAGCTCACTGCGCCCTGGTGCATCAACGGCAGAATCTCGGCGGATGATTGCAAACCGTTCCTGGCGGCACCTCGACATATCATTGCGTCGCATTTTGTCGCCGCGGGGCACATGCAAATACGAATAGACGGTGGTGCCGCCCTCGACGTGGGGGCAGGCGAACTCGTTTTGCTTCCTCGCAATGACGCCCATTCCTTTGGCAGTGACCTGAGCATTGCGCCCATGCCGGCGAGGGACGTTATTCAGCCGCCGGAAGTCGGCGGCATTTCACGAATCAAGTATGGCGGGGGCGGCGAGGCCACGCAGTTATTGTGCGGATTCCTCGGCTCTGAAACACCCTTCAGTCCGTTGCTTTCGTCGCTGCCATCCTTATTGAAACTGGACCTTCGCGCGACGGCTTCGGGCACCTGGATCGAAAGCTCATTCCGTTTTGCTGTGAGTGAAATCGCGGCGGGACGCGTCGGCTCGACAACGGTTATCGCCAAGCTATCCGAATTGCTATTCGTCGAAGCCGTCAGCCAGTATGTCGCAAGTCTCCCCGCTGAGCGGCGCGGGTGGCTGGCGGGGTTGCGAGACCCGCATATCGGGCGCGCACTGGCGCTACTCCATGCTCGTCCAACCGAGGGCTGGACTGCAGAAGCCCTGGCGCTTGAAGTGGGCATGTCGCGCTCGGTATTCGCGGAGCGATTCACGGCATTGGTCGGACAGCCACCGATGCAATACCTGACGCTCTGGCGTATGCACGTGGCGGCTCAACACCTGCGCGAAGGTCGCGGCAATGTGGCGCAAATTGGCTTTGCAGTTGGCTATGAGTCCGAAGCCGCGTTCAGTCGCGCATTCAAACGCCAGTTCGGCACGTCACCCGGCACTTGGCGCAGACAATCAGCATGAGAAGATCCGGAGCCGATGGAGACTCACTCATCTAAATCGAAAGACCAAACCGACATTCGTGCTCTGCCCCTTCTCGAGACACATGTTCGATCAAGAAGCCGCACCGTTCGAGTACTTTTGCCGATCCGATATTTTCAGCGTATACGGTGGCCACCAGTTGTTTAAGGTTCCAATGCAACTGCGCCTGCTGGATCAGATGCCTCACCGCCAGCGTTGCCAGTCCCTGTCCGCAAGCGTTTTGGGCAATCCGGTAGCCGACTTCTGCCGACCGCTCGGTCATATCGATGCCTTTGAGGTTCGCTCGACCCACTATATTTCCAGCGTCATCTTCGATGACGAATGGGTGCCAGGTTCCGGCGGCAAAATCAGCTAAATAAGCGTCAATGTGGTCGGTGACGCCCTGCATCGAGTAAAAGGCAGAACCGCGCGCGTCAATGTGGCGCTCGAACCATTCGCGATTGTCCAGCTCGAACGCCAGCAACGCCTCGGCATCAGTACTTTGCAGGGTACGAATTCTGACGGGCTTCATAAGGTCGCTCTCCTTGCTGGTAGCACTACTTGAATAATTGCTCGATTCAATCCCGGGAAGGCGCAGACTATCACTTCAACCCGCAGTGACGGGTCGGCCAATTTTGCCTCGCCACAGGACCGGGCGGGGGGCATAGCCTGTCGGTATCCAGGAATCGCATTCGGTATGCCATGATCTATACTCGCTCGTTAGTTGAATTCCTCATGCCTAGAAGTTTGCCGTTGGGCGGATTGATCTCTTCCTTCAGGAGAGTTTCGTATGCCAGATGACGCCAATTTTGAAGCGCCCGTCGCGCCCGATGTAAGCGGTGTAACGGACTTGCCTCCGGAAATGATTCAACAGTTGAAGGTGCGATTGACAGACGCGGCCAAGTTGCATGATGTCTTGGCCGATCCGATCATGTTTAACGGCGGCACTATCCTGGTGTTGCTGTTGACGACACTGGCGACGCTGTTACCCGCTACAAACTTTACTTGGGTGGCACCTTTGTGTTCTGCGCTCGCTGGGTTGTTCGTCGCAATGGAGCGAGCCCTCGGATTCGGTGCCCGTTGGCGTTATCACCGTGAAATGCGTTTTGCCTATGAATCAATTATCGACATGCTGGATTTTCTTCCGGTAATTCCCGCCTCCGAACGCCCGAAATATATCCGCGATATCTTTACGGCATTGTATGCGGTTCGATCTCGGGAGTCGGCGATCCCGAATGCAGGGACTAATTCAGCACCTACCTGATTACGATTCCAAACTACCTGCTTCGTTTCGGCTCAACCGGGGGGGCTTCAGTCGGCTTCATATCTTTTAGGCGTCGGTTAGCCACGACGTTATAAATGGCTGCTTTGCGATTCACCGCACCAGTTGCTCCAGCAACTCAGGCGTCACGTAGTGCGGTCCGTCGAACAGGTAGAGCGGATAACCGTCATAGGCCGCGAGTTGCGGTTTGAGTTCGGCCGCGGTCGCGGAGCGGAATCCGCCGCCGAAGTTGGGGCGAAAGGCTTCGACGATGATTCGCACACGGTCCTTGCCCAAGCGCTGGCGCATGGCGTCGGCGTAGGTTCGGGCCACCGGTGCGGTGCGGGCGTAGACGCCGACGCCATCCTGGAAGAACACGCCGATGTCATCCGGCAGCCATTGCTTGAGCCAATCGGCGGTGGCGGCGGGGCCGATGTTGGCGCCGTCGTAAACACTGATCCATAACGGTCGCGGCAGCTTGGCCAGCAGGGCGGGCAGTTCTTTGGCGCGGGTCCAGCTGGGGTCGACTTCGGCCGGGAAATACCAGCCGGTGACGTGTAGCGGCGTAGGCAATTTGGCGATGCGTTCCGAGACAGCGGCCAGTTGCTCGATGTTGTCCCGTGAGCGGTTCTCGCTGAAGTAACCGGCCAGCCCGAGAATGACATCCTGCGCCCAGGGCGCCTTGGCGATACGGGTCCAGTCGGGCAACACCGGCACGGTGGGCAAGCCGGTACCGGGAACGAATGCCTGATCGTCGACGACGGTCCATTGCACCAGCAGCTCATGGGCGCCGAGTTTTTCCCAGTGGCCGTTGATGCCGACGGTCTTGTTGTCCGGCTGCCAGACGATGCCGACAATCCCCGGGTCAAGAGCCTTGGTGTGTGTCACGTAGAGCATGCCGGAACCTGCGCCGAGGGTAGCGATAAGCAACAGGGCGACAACGGTCGCGCGACTGGCGGTATAGCCAAAGATTTTCACAGGGCTGCCTTTTTCAGGGGCGGGGGATATGCCCACGTCGAGGGCAGGTTAAACCCCAGGCACAAATAAACTCGAACGTTCATACCAGTCCTCAATAGGAATACGTCAGGCGAGCGAACACGCCTTGAGCGCGGTCATCGCCCAGCACCTTCACGCGGTACTGCAGAGAAAAATCCACGTAGGAGCGTGGGGCGTTGTAGGCATCTTCGCGGAACCAGTACCGGACGTTGTTGCCGACGCCGATGCCTGCGGCCTTGCCGGATGATGAGCTCGTGCTGCCGTCGGTATCGGTCTCGCTGTTCATCTTTGAGTCATAGTCGAATGCGGCCACGACATGGGGGAAGCTCACCCAGTGTGAACCTGCGCCGCCGATGGCGTAACTGCGGCCGACCTGCCATTCGCTGTTGAAATAGTCACGCGAGTCATTGATGTAATGACCGCCTTCAGCAAACAGCTGCGAAGTCCACCAGCTGGAGGTATCGACCCGCAAATCGGTCCCGATACTTGAGCTATAGCCCAGGCGCACCAGCCAGTCACCGTTGACGTCTGACGACCCCAAGGGGACTGTGCGCTCAACGGCAGCCATCACGTTCAGCGCCGTGAACGGCTTGACCCGCACACCAACGGCGCCTTGCAGGGCATCGATACCGCTAGCCGAATCGCTGTTCTTGCTCCATAGCGTGTCGGTGACGCGACCGTAGAGTTCGACAAAGCGTGCATTGCGATAGCCCAACGGGCGCCAGGACAGTTCGGTGCTGTTTTGCAGGCTGTCGTTGCTGTTACTGCCGCTGCTCGGCGCTGAACTCAGACCGCTGCTGGAACTGTTGCCGCGATAACTGGTAGTGCTGATCAAGCCCCAGGTACGCGACACATCGGCCACCGCGCGACGGGTGTCGAAGAGCTGCTGCGGGGACGTGTCGAGTTCACCGGCATTTTTTGCGTCGATGACTCGCTTGAAATAGGTGACGGCTTGCTCATCGTCATTGACCCGCATGGCGTTGTAGGCGGCATCCTGCGTTGCCGTCGGTGAGAGTCGGCTGCCAGCATCGGCCTTGCGAAACGATTCACGGGCGTGGTCATCGTCGCCGGCCTGGACCGACAAGTAGGCGATCTGCAGGTCGCTCATCGTTTCCAGTTCGCCGGTGTCCCGCGCCTGTTGCAGCCGTTCGCGCGCAGTTCTTCTCTGGCCGATGGCGGCGTACAGACTGGCCTCTTCGTAAGCCGGCAAGCTGCCCAGGGCCAAGGCCCGGGTAAAATCCTGGCGTGCCCCGGTATCGTCCCCCGATTGTTGACGCAAGAAGCCGCGCTGGCTCAGCAGCCGGGCGTCATCGCCATTGGCCTTGAGACCATCGCTGGCCGCCGCGATGGCTTCGGGCACATGCTTCTGCTCGGTCAGGGCGCTGACCAGCAGGCGTCGATACGCCGGGTTCTGCGGTGTGCGGCCGACGGCTTGGTTCGCCTGGGCAACCGCCGTTTCGAAGTCCTTGCGGGCCAGGGCCGCGTAAGCCTGGGCGGCGAGGTCAGTTCCGCCGTCGCGCTGGTTGCCCGGCCAGATATCACACACCAGGCCAAAGGCCGTTTCCTGACAGTTCAGGGCCGGAGCAGGGACGTGAGCGACAGTGTTCAGATCCCCATTGTTTTTCTGCCGCAGCGCTATTTGTGCGGCGCTGCGTCGGCGGGCTATTTCGCCACCTTCATCATCGACCAGTGGCTGCAGATCATCGAGCGCCTGCTGAGGCTCGCCATGGGCCAGTGCGGCGTCGGCGGCGAAGAAACGAATGTTGCGGACTTGCGCTTGCGGCAGGCCATCGATGGCGAGGGCCTGCTTCAGGTCAGTTTGAGCGGCTTGAGTCTTACCCTGCCGATCAAGGGCGTAGCTGCGCAGAATCCACGGTGCGATTTCCCCGTCATCCTGTGCCAATGCAGCGGACGCGGCTTGCTCGGCCCCAGGGTAATCGTTGGCGGCGAGCAGGGCGCTGATCAGCAGTTGCTGGTTGGCGCCGATTTCCGGGGCCCAGGCGACGGCTTTTCTGGCCTGGTCCACGGCCAGCGGCACATGGCCTTGCTGCAGGGCGCGATAGCCCTGAACCGCCAGCGGCACCGCCAGTTGACGACGAATCGCTGCGCGACGCGTCAGCAATGCGTCGTCGTCCGGGAACATCGCAAGCGCCTGGGTGGTGGCTTGATCCGCTTCCTGCAGATGCGGTTGGCGCTGCAAGGACTCGATCAGCAGCAGTCGATAGTCCATGCGTTTGGGCGCCTGAGTGATGGCCTTGCGTGCGGCCTGGGCAGCAGCGCCGAAGTCATCGCGGTCATAGGCCTTGAAGGCCTGGGCAGCAGCACCGAAGCCCGGAGCCTGACGTGATTGCGGGTAGCGCCTGGGATGATCACGCAGGTCCTTGTCGCGCTGAGCCAGCACAATCAGCGTGTTCAAACGCTGGATATCGGCGCGCTGACGTAGCGCTTCGCGAGCCTTGGCGATGGCCAGGTCATAGTCTTTGCGCTCGTAAGCGCTGTACGCCTCGTTGGCGGTGACATAGGCCGGACCGGTCAATGGCAATGGCAGCGTCTGGGCATGAGCAAACGCAGGTATCAGGCTCAGCCCCGTGGCCATGAGGGTCAGTAAGGGGCGATTCATGCAGGAAGCTCCGCAGGGTAGTGGCTGTGCTGACGTGCCACGGCTTTTTCGATGGTGGCGCGAGGCAGCACGCCGCTGTCGACCAGATAGTCGCCAATGCGGCCATGATGCTGCGGGCGGTACTGCAACATCGCGCGGCTGAACACATCGCGATCCAGCAGGCCCATTTCGATCAACAGGTCGCCCAGCAATGGAGCTCGGGCATCCGGCACGGATTGGCCTTCGCGCACGTTCAGTTGACGCAATTGCGCGACGATTTCGCTCTCCCGGGCAATCAGCTGCACCGGTTCGCTGCCCAGTTCGTCGCTGACCTGTTGCAGGCCTTCGGCCGGCAGTGGGCTGGCCACGGCGACTTGCGCACAGCCGTCGGCATTCAAGCCAAGCGGCACCACGCGCCAGCGCAGGGCGAATTCATCGTCCAGCATCTGGTTCGAATCCCGCGCCTTGGCGGCCACATCGAACACCCGCGGCAAGTCGTTCTGAAAGGCGATGGCTTCCGCGAGCGTTTCGTCGTCCAGCCAGCCGTTGCTGAGTAAAATCCGCCCCAATGGGATGTGCCGGGTTTTCTGTTCGACGAGAGCATTTTGCAGGTCGGTTTCGTTGATCGCCTGCCAGGACAGCAACACGCTGCCCAGCTTGCGAGGTGCGGCAGCGACCAGGTCGGTGGACGGGAAGTCGTGCATGGTCTTGTCCCACACCAGTTTGCGGTTCAGCGCCTTGCCAACCAGGAACATGCGCCAGGCCCGTGACGCGGCCATGAAGTTGACGAAGTTGCCCACCACCATGCGCGGGATGGACAGCAAACCATGCTGCCAGCCGTATAGCACGGTAGTGAAATAGCAGCGATGCGCGATGCGCCAGGCCAGCGCGAGACCGTTGGCCAGCAGCAGGTATTGGATAAAACCGTTGGTTTCAAACGGCGTCGGGAAACTCACGTCCCACAGTCCGCTCTGGCGCAAAACAATCAGGCCCAGCAACTGCACCAGAATCACGTAGGCGATGATGCTGACGAACGCCGTCACTACGCCTTTGCGGTCGCGAAACAGTAGATAACGGTTGGCCAGCGAGCCGCTCCAGCCCATTTGTTCCCAGCCTTGCAGCCCGATGCCCAATGTCCAGCGGGCCTTCTGGCGGAACGCGGTGCGGAAGGTGTCGGGAAAGAATTCGCGCACGCACAACGGCATCTTCAGGGTCGATTCGTAAGGCTTGCGAAACCATGATTTGCGCAGCACGCGAAACTGCACCGGGAAGCGCACGAAGATCGCATTCATACCGACCTTGGCCAGGCGTGCGCCGACGTCGTAGTCCTCGGTGAGGCTGTCGGTGTTGAATGGCTGGTTCTGGGTTTCCCCGGCCAACACTTGCAAGGCACGATGTGAAAAACAGGTGCCGACCCCGGCAGATGGCACGGTATCGGTCATGCTTTCTCGCACCACCAGATCCTTGCCATGCCATTCGGCGAATTCGTCCATGTAGGTGCCGGCCACCCATTCGTACCAGTTGCGCTCCAGCGAAACCACGGGCAACTGGATCATGTCCTTGCGCGGCAGCAAGTAGTTGAACAGGCGCAATTCCAGCGGGTGCAGCACGTCTTCGCTGTCGTGCAGCACGACGCCGGCGAAGGTCATGCCGTGGGTTTTCTCGTGCAGGAAAATCGCCTGGATCACCCAGTTCAGGCAGTCGGCCTTGCAGGTCGGCCCGGCATGCGGGACTTCCACGCGATGCAGCTGCTTGTAGCGCCGACGCATGCGCTCCACTTCATCGATGGTGCGTTGGTCGTTGATGTAGGTGCCGACAAAGACCACATAGTTCTGGTAGTCCAGGGTCGACACCATGTTCTCGATCATCGGCGCGATGACGTCGTATTCCAGCCAGGCCGGAACCATGATTGCCAGCGGTTGTTCATCCCGGGCCATCAGTTGCTCGGCGGTCAGCGGCCGGTACTTGCGACCCACGGTGAATTTGCGGAACAGGCGACGAGACCAGTACCACAGGTCAATGAACAGATCGTCCAGGCTGGAAATCAGAATCAGCACCGCGACCACGATGGTCGAGGTCTCCAGGAAGCTGTAGTAGTGGGCCAGCCAATAGGGCCAATAAAGCGACGTCATCGAGGGTTACCGTTACTGGCGATTGCGACGGGCGTTACGGCCGGCCAGCAACAGGATGAGGACCAACAGGATGCCACCGGGAATCAGCCACAACAGCGACGGTGTGCGCCAGGCGTCCAGCCCCTTGGGTTCTTCGTGGTCGATCAATTGGCTGCCACTGGGGTCCTGGGTGTCGAAGGTGGTCAGCGTACCGTTGTCACCGAGGATGGCGACGTCGCCGCGACTCAGCAGAACCTGCCTGGCGAAGTGGGGGGCGTCGGTGCCCAGTGTGCGATAGACCAGACCGTGCTGGCCGCCGCTTTCCACGGCTTGCAACGAAGCCAGGTGGTTGAGGGGATGCACGTCGAGCAACACCTGATCCTTGTGATTGATACGCAGGCGGCCCTGCTCGTCGACCTGCACCGACTCTTTACTGTCCTTGATCGGCAACTCGAAGGCCAGGAAGGCTTTGTCTGGCGTGACTGAGACTTTCGGGTCTGCGCTGATATTCAATTGCGCACGCAGCGGCGAAACACCGGCGGCGTCAGCCACCGAAATCACCTGCGGCAAACTGCTTGCCGGGTGTTCGAGGTAGGCCTGCGGCACGAGGATCTGCGCGTTCACGGCAAAGCGTGCAGCCATGCCGGAAAAGTCATCATCCAGCGCAGTCTTTTCCAACACGATATGGCTGGTCGGCAGCACCGAGACCGGGAAGGCTTGTGGCGTTTCGAGGCAGCGATCACTGACCGGCTGGCGCTGGAACGACACACGCAGCACGTTGGTCGAGCCCACGGCGTAACGTGGTATCCGCGCTTCAATGCGTTGCTTTTCTCCGTTGGCCACGAGCTGTTGTGCGCCAATCAGATAATCGTTGAGAAACAGCGAGGCCACCGGCGCGGTGTCCGAGGCGCCGGGTGCGGCGGACACATCGATCACCGCCTTCACCGGCAGACGTCCGTCGTAGGCCACGCTGCCCAGAGGGAACGAGGTGCTCCAGTCGGATTTGGCCAGCACGTCGATCGCGCCGGGTTTGCCGCCCAGGCGCGACAAGGCCACACGGCCGTCGGCGCTCAATGGCAACTGTGCTTCGCTGACGGTCAATTGGCGGCTGCGTGCCAGTGTGTTCCAGGCCGAGCTGAACAAGGCCAAGGCCTTGCCGGTCGCTTGCGGCGCGATCGTCAGCACCGGGCGTGTCCCCAGCAATGCCAGTCGCACATTGTCCGTGCCGGTGGCGGCCAGGCCTGCATTGATATGCCGTACACGCCATTGCGCGAAGGCGCTGGCTGCGGTGGCGTCGAGACCTTGAATCTGACTTTGCAGCGCATCCAGAGACTCATTGACGGCCTTGAGCAGTTGCGGGTCGTTGATGGCCAGATCCGCCTGGACGTTCGGGGTTTGCCCCAACATCAGCAGCGCGCCGATTTGCGCCGGGTTCTCCAGGACGTGCGGGCCTTTGCCGTTGAGGCTGGCGAACGCTGGAATAGTTTGCAGTTCGGCCGGGATGCGCAGGCCGGTCAGGTCAACGCTGTCCTGTACGGCGGGAAAGGGCAGGATGTGGCTGTGCTTGCCGATCCGTTCCAGTGCCACGCCCAGACGCCAGGCGGCGTCGTAGCTTTCGGCGGATAAGGTGCCCGGCGCAACCATGATCCCCGGTTTGCCAGGTAATGCCGTCCAGGCCGCACCAACGTCCTGTAACTGGCTGGCGTCGTAGCTGTAGTTGAGGCGGGTGTCCGGTTCGATACGCAATACGTTGCCGATGGCGCGTTCGTCTTCGCACAACACGCGGGACACGATCGACGACCAGGCAATACCCAGGCGCACCGAACCGCTGTCACGCGCGGTCTTGTCCACGCCCAGCGTGGCGCTGGCGTCACCTTGAGCTTCGCTGAGCCCTTCGGCGCGCACCGGATAACCGTCCAGCGACAGCAGCAAGGTGTTACGGCCGCCTTCGCCGTTGAGGTAGCTGGCGTCGAAATTCAGCGTGGCATCGGTCAGTGGTACACCCGCCGGCACGGGTAAATACAATTCGCGCCGGGCATCGGTGGAACCCAGGATGATGGGGGCGTCGATCCCCAGATCGCTCAAGCGGATCTCACGCTCCTGCCGAGTGTCGGCGTTGAGTCGGTTGATCGCCTGGGTGAGCGGGCTGTCCGCGGCCAAGGCGAAGGTCGGCATGAGCGCGAGCAGGCTCACGCCACAGGCAAGGGCGCTGAGCGCACCCGTATGGATGGCAACGGAAGACTTCATTCAGGTAGATCTCGAGCTGATAAGGGGAGGAGCGGTTCGGTTTAGAGAGAGGTGAAAGCCGGGTAATTTTCCTCGGGCACAGGCACCGCTGTCGGGTAATGCAGGAACTTGGGCAATGACTGCCGAGCGACGACGAACTCATCGACCGGACGCCCCATCAGCGCGTCGACGATGCGCGCGCTGGCGCTGCCATCGCCGTATGGGTTGGCCGCCTGGGAGCATCGACGCCACAGCAACTCGTCATCGAACAACGCGTTGACACTCGCGATGATCGAGTCCGGCGAGGTCCCGACCAGGCGCACAGTGCCCGCCGCGACCGCTTCGGGGCGCTCGGTAACGTCACGCATGACCAGCACGGGTTTACCCAGTGAGGGGGCTTCTTCCTGCACACCACCGGAGTCGGTGAGGATCACGTGTGCCCGTTGCATCAGTCGCACGAAAGCCAGGTAGTCCAGTGGCTTGATCAGGTGCACATTGGGCAGGTCGCCCAACTGCTCGGTGACCGGGCCCATGACATTGGGGTTCAAGTGCACCGGATAGACGATCTGGATGTCGGCACGCCGGGCCAAATGGCTCAGGGCCTTGCAGATGTCGAGGAAGCCTTCGCCGAAGTTTTCCCGACGATGCCCGGTGACCAGCAATACCTTGCGGCCGGGTTGCAGGAACGAGAATTGCTCATCCAGGCCTGCACGCAGGTCAGCGTCCTGTTCGATGCGCTGCGCGGTCATCTGCAAAGCGTCGATCACCGTATTGCCGGTCACGAAAGAGCGCCCCTGCAAGTGCTCGTCGAGCAGGTTTTTTTGCGACTCGTGGGTCGGCGCAAACAGCATGTCTGCACCCAGGTCGATGCAGCGACGATTCATTTCTTCCGGCCACGGGCTGTAGATGTCACCGGTACGCAGGCCGGCTTCCACATGGCCGACCGGGATGCGTCGATGGAACGCAGCCATCGCGGCCACCATGGCCGAGGTGGTGTCGCCATGTACCAGCACCCGGTCCGGGTGGGCCATTTCCAGCACGGGATCAATCGCCTCGTAAAGCGCCGCGGTCAGCGAATTGAGCGTCTGGCGCGGCGTCATCACATCGAGGGTGTAATCGGCCTTGAGGTTGAACAGATCCAGCACCTGTTTAAGCATGCTTTGATGTTGGCCGGTGATGCATATCTGCGAATGAATGCCAGGTTCCGCAGCGAGGGCTTTGACTAAAGGCGCCATCTTGATGGCTTCAGGACGGGTACCGAAGATCGAAAGGACTTTAAGCCTTGAATGATGGCGGACGATGATGCCTTCCTCGCGCAGTTCTAGTGCGCAACACAAAAGCTGCCCCAAGTTATATTGAAACTTGAGCCACGCTAGCGTTATTTGAGTTTAGTAAAGGCCGGGATAGTCAGCGTGAGCGCTGATGTTCACTTCATGTGAGAGGGGACGTCGCCTGGAAACCCGGAAGCTGCCGGATTATTAGCATCAAAGGTGAATATTTTAAAGCGTTATGTGTGGGTTTTTATTTAATTATAAAGTTTGAAACTTTTATATTCGTGGTCGGTCACTTATGGTTTTTAATGATTTTATGAGGTTTTTATTTAAGTATTATTTAGGATTTATATTGTTGATTTGTATGGCTATTTTATATTCTTACTCCGTTCGTCAGTGCGTATGAATTGTTCATGGGTTGTAACGGTCGCGTCGGCGCTGTTAAGGGTCTGTCTCTCTGAAGAATGGTGGTTGTAGCGGTCACTTAAATGACGCCTGAATATTGTCGCGATGCAGTAGGGTAATAAGTTTTTGTGAAAGGGTAAATAACGTATTAATAGGGGATGATGTTTGAAGAAAGTGTTCGTCAGTGTAATTGGCCTGTATTTCAACAGAGTCAGCCGATAGCAGTTCCTTTGCCATCAGCGATTTCTGTGAGTCGAGCGCAAGTCCGCTCCAGGCCTATCGCAGCCTGTCATGGCTGACAAAAATAGACCTTGGCGGACAGTCAGGACACTAGCGTCAGGCTTCGGATTGATGAGCCGCCCAGTGTTTCATCTCTTCGGCAATGAAGTGGTTCACCAGGTCGCTGTACATCTTCTCGATGGCATCCGGGCTCAGGCCCTCGGCTTCGGCCCATTCACGTCGTGTTGCCAGCATGGCCTTGAAACGCTCCGGAGCGCGCACCGAAGTCACCGAGGTCTTGAACTTCGAGGCGGCCAGTACGTAGTGAAAACGCTTGCCCAGCAGCTTGATGACGGCCTGATCAAGGGCGTCGATTTCGCGTCGGATATCTTCCATGCCTGCACACTCTGCGGGCTGCAACTGATTGATGACTTCCATGTAGGTGACTCCGTTTGTTGAAAAAATCGTGGGATTCAAGTGCCGATTTTACGACGGCTACGCAGCCGCGCGAGCTCTGATAAATTCGATGAGCGCTTTCAAGGCGGGTGGCACATGGCGCCGGCTTGAGTAGTAAAGAAAGAACCGGCTGGGCGGTGCTTTCCACTCCTGGAGTATTTCTCTGAGATGCCCGTTCCGGAGATCGTCGCGCACCAGCTCCTCGTAGACATAGGCAATACCAGCGCCGTCTTTCGCTGCCTGGATCATCAGCGCATCGTCTTCCAGAATCAGCGGGCCGGTGACGGACAACCGTATCGGTTGACCGTCGGCTTGATACTCCCAGGCGTAAAGTTTGCCACTGGGAAAACGCCTGGCAATGCACGCATGGTCGAGCAAGTCGCGGGGGACGTGCGCGGTTCCCTTCGCGGCCAGATAGGCGTCCGCAGCAACGGTCACGAACGATTGAGGTGCGCCGACAGGGACTGCGATCATGTCACCGGCCAGGCTTTCACCAAAGCGAACTCCAGCGTCAAATCCCTCATTCACGATATCGGTCAATCCATCATCGGTGATCAGGTCCAACTGAATACGTGGATACCTGGCCACGAAGGGCGCGAGCACTTTCGCAAACACAATGCGAGCCGCCGGGCGCGCCACGTTGAGGCGAAGTTTGCCAGCGGGCACTTCCTGCATTGAGGTCAATTGCGCCAATGCATCGTTAACCTGGCTCAGGCTCGGGACCAGCGTCGCCAATAACTGCTGGCCGGCCTCGGTCGGGGTCACGCTGCGAGTGGTTCGGTTCAGCAGTCTGATGCCCAAACGTGCTTCCAACGCTCGCATTGCGTGACTCAACGCGGAAGCCGAAACACCACGCTCGTCGGCGGCTTTGCGAAAGCTGCGATGGCGAGCGACGGCGGCAAAGGCGTCGAGTTCAGAGAGATCGGGGTGATAACTCATGAATGTCGCTCAGTAGTTCAAATACGATTACCTATCTTATCGTCATGAGACCTCTGCCGGATACTTCCTCCATCATTGGTGGAGAGGTCGCTATGCAAAACAATCGTCTTGGATCGTCGGATTTTCTGATTTCGCCTATTGGCCTGGGGACATGGGCAATCGCCGGCACCGGTTGGGAGTACAGTTGGGGAGCGCAGGATGACAAGGACAGCCTGGGCGCACTTGAATATGCCATCGAACGCGGCGTGAACTGGATTGATACCGCTGCGGTTTATGGCTTGGGCCATGCGGAGCAATTAGTGGGGCAGTTGCTGCGGCGGGTGCCGACCTCACGGCGTCCTTTGGTGTTCACCAAAGGCAGTTTGGTCTGGGACCCGGTCACGAAGAAGATTTCGCATTCGCTGGCCCCTCAATCCTTGCTCGCCGAGATCGACGCAAGCTTGCACCGGCTTCAAGTCGAGACGATCGATCTTTATCAGATCCACTGGCCTGCTTTTCCTGCTGATGCCAGCAGTGAAGGCATTGAAATGGCGCTTTCGGCTTTGGCCGCCGCGCGCGATCAAGGAAAGATTCGCGCGATCGGTGTATCGAATTTCGATGTCGCTCAACTCAAACGTGCGCAGGCGGTGACGGAGATCGTTTCGCTCCAGCCGCCGTACTCGGCCTTGATGCGGGACATCGAGCAGGACGTTCTGCCATTCTGCGAGCAGGCCGGGATGGGTGTGCTTGCCTATTCCACGCTTCAATCAGGGCTACTGTCCGGCAGCATGACGCGCGAACGCATCTCGCAACTGCCCGATGACGATTGGCGCAAGGCCCGAAGTGCTGATTTCCAGGAACCCCGTTTGAGTGCGAACCTGGCATTGGTTGACGTCATGGCTCGCATTGGAGAAAGGCACGGGGTGAGCGCTGCCGCGGTCGCCATCGCCTGGGTACTTCGCAAACCGGTCGTGACGGGCGCCATTGTCGGAGCCCGCCATCGCGCACAAGTAGACGGGCTGATTGCAGCCTTGGAGTTGCGCCTTAGCGCTGCGGAAATCGACGAAATCCGACCGTTCCTGCCGGCGGGCATGGGAACAAATGTCCCTGGCGCCGCCTGACACTATTGAGCGGAGGGTGAGGGTTCGCTCCCGCATATTGAATGCAGGCATTCGATGGGTAGCAGAACGGTCGATCAAGATCGCAATGCTACCCATCACATGGGCGGGGGCACTCGTCACTCAGAAGCGAGCGCGGCATCCCCCAGTTCCTGCCGGGTGTCAGCGGCCGTCTGGCGACTCACCTTGAACCATGCGGCATACAACGCCGGGACGAAGAAGATCGTCAGTAGCGTCGCCACGGTAAGGCCGCCCATGATCGCAATTGCCATTGGTCCCCAGAACACACTGCGCGTCAGCGGAATCATTGCAAGCACGGTGGCCAACGCCGTCAGCATCACCGGACGGGCCCGGTGAATGGCGGCATCCAGCACGGCATTCCACGGGTCGCGCCCTTCGGCGATCTCGGTTTGCACCTGGTCGATCAGGATCACCGAGTTGCGCATGATCATGCCACCCAGTGCGATGATGCCCAGGATCGCGACGAAGCCCAGCGGCGACTGGAACACCAGCAGCGCCGGCACCACACCGATCAAGCCCAGCGGCGCGGTCAGCACCACCATCCACATGCGAGAGAAGTTCTGCAGTTGCAGCATAAGCAGCAGCAAGATGCTGATCATCATCAGCGGGGCCACCGCCAGCAGCGCCTTGTTGGCCTTGTCGCTTTCTTCCACCGCGCCACCCACGTCGATGCGGTAGCCCGACGGCAGTTTCGCTTCGATCTCCTTGAGCGACGGCTGGATCTCCTGCGTCACCGATACACCTTGCTCGCCATCCTTCACGTCGGCACGCACCGTGATCGCCATGTCGCGGTTGCGGCGCCATAGCACCGGTTCTTCCAGCTCAGAGTGCACCTGTGCGACTTGCGACAGTGGCACCACCGTGCCCTGGCGTGTGTAGAGGTTGATGTCTTTCAGTGTGTCGAGGTTCAAGCGTTCCTCAGGCACGGCGCGGGCCACGATGTCGATCAGGTCCTCGTGTTCACGCAGCTGCGACAGGGTTGCGCCGTTCATCACGGTCTGGGTCGCCAGCGACACGTCGGCCGGCGTGAGGCCCAGCGCGCTCGCCTTGTCCTGATCAAGCTGCACTTTCAGCGTACGCACCGGGTCGTTCCAGTCGAGCTGGAGGTCACGCACCTTCGGGTTGGACGCCACCACCTTCTCCACGTCGCGGGCGATCTGGCGCACCATTTGGGTATCAGGGCCGACGACGCGGAACTGCACCGGGTAGCCGACAGGCGGCCCCAACTCGAGCCGGGTCACCCGCACCCATGCCTGCGGGAATTGTTGGTCGGCCGAGGTCACCAGCCGCGCACGTACCCGCTCGCGTGCATCCAGGTCCTTGGTCATCACAACGAACTGGGCAAACCCGGGATTCGGCAGTTCGGGGTTGAGCGAGAGATAGAAGCGCGGTGCGCCGGCGCCGGTGTAGGCAGTATAGAAACGCACGTCCTCGTCCTTCGCCAGGATCTCTTCCATGTGCTTGACCTGCTCGGTCGTCGCGGCAAACGAGGAGCCTTCCTTGACGCGCAGGTCAATCACCAGTTCAGGGCGCGAGCTGTTGGGGAAGAATTGCTGCGGCACTAGCTTGATACAGGCCAGCGCCAGCACCAGGGCGCCAAACGTCGCGCCGATGACCACCCAGCGGTGCTCGATGGCGGCGTCGATCAGGCGGCGCAGGCTGCGGTAGAACTTCGTGTCATACAGATCACCATGCTGGTGCTTGCCCAAGTCGTTGGGCAGCATCTTCACTGCCAAGTACGGTGTGAAGATGCCGGAGCAGATCCACGAGAACAGCACTGCGGCACCGACGATCCAGAAAATGCCACCTGCGTACTCGCCGGTAGTGGACTTCGAGAGGCCGATCGGCAGGAAGCCCACGACGGTGATGAGTGCGCCGGTCAGGCGCGGCATGGCGGTGGACTGATAGGAGAAGGCGGCCGCCTTTACGCGGTCCATGCCGGTTTCCAACTTCGCCACCATCATCTCGATGGCGATGATGGCGTCATCCACCAGCAGTCCCAACGCGATAATCAGCGAGCCGAGCGAGATACGCTCGAGGTTCCAGCCCATCGCCAGCATCACCAGCGCCACGCCACCCAGCACCAGCGGCACCGTGGTCGCGACCACGAGGCCGGCGCGCCAGCCCAGGCTGGCCAGGCTCACCGCGATCACGATGATCAGCGCCTCGGCCAGCGCATGACCGAAGTCCAGGATGGCGTCCTTCACCGTGGTGGGCTGGTCGGCCACCAGCTCCAGCTCCACGCCGTGTGGAAGTTCGGACTGGATCTTGGCGACTGCCGTATTCATCGCCTTGCCAAGGTCCACGATGTTGCCGTCGCTGGTCATCGTGATGCCGAGCATCAGCACTGGCTGGCCGTTGTGGCGTACCGTGTAGGTGGGCGGATCTTCGAAGCCACGGGTAACGGTCGCAATGTCGCCGAGCTTGATCAGTCGACCGCCCGCAGTGATGGGCACGTTGCGGATAGCCTCTTCACTGGCGAATTGGCCGCTCACGCGCACCATGACGCGGTCGCCGCGGGTGTCGATCTGGCCTGCGGGCAACAGGGCGTTCTGGCTCTTGAGGCTTTCGGCGATGGCCAGCGGTGTAATGCCCAACGCTGCCAGGCGCTCGTGCGAGAACTCGACATAAACACGCTTGGCCTGTTTGCCGATGAGGTCGATCTTCTTGACCATCGGCACCTTCAGCATCTGGCGCTTGACGTCTTCGGCCGCGTCCGACAGGTCGGCGTGACCGATGCCGTCGCCCTTGACGGCGTACATCAGGCCATACACGTCGCCGTACTCGTCGTTTACGATCGGCCCGATCACGCCGTCAGGCAGCTCGAGGCTCAGGTCGTTGAGTTTTTTACGCGCCTGGTACCAGGCCTCGCGCTGGTCAGCCTTGGAGGTGCCGCCGCGCACGGTGAGCGTCATGCCCGCGTAGCCTTGGCGCGCGTAGGTGACCACCTTTTCGAAGTTGTCGATCTGCTCGAATTTCTTCTCCATGCGATTGAGGACCTGGTCCTGCATCTGCTGGGCGGTAGCGCCCGGCCAGATGACCATGGTGGTCATGGAGGGCACGGAGAAATTCGGATCCTCGAGCTGGCCGAGCCGGGTGAAGCTGAAGGCACCGGCCACCGCGACGAGGATGAGCATGAACAGGACGATGGCGCGGTGACGCAGCGCCCAGTCGGTGAGGTTGAAGTTGTTCATCGGGCGGCCTGCTGCGTGGTGTTCGCGTCAACAATCGACGCGCCGGGAAGCGCGACTTTCAGCCCGGATGCCATCTTCTGCACCCCGGCGGTGACGACCAATGCGCCGGCCTGCGGTCCGGAGACGAGCACCTCGTCATTGCGATAGCCCCACACCGCCACCTGCACCAGTTCGACGATGCCCGCCGGACCCTTGCCCTCGGGCGTGACCACCCACAGCGCTGGCTGGCCGCCGATTTGTGTCAGTGCCGTGGCTGGCACCGCCGCCACGGAGACATTTGTCATCATCCGCTCGGCAGTTACCGTGGCAGTGGCGCCCAGTGGCAGCGCCTGCACCGGTTTGAGCCGCGCGCGATAGGTGCGTGTCTGCGCCGCAGCCTGCGGCGACAGTTCACGCAGGGTGACATCGAAGACGTCGTTCGGCGCACTGGCCAGCGAAGCCTTGAAACGTGCCTCCTTGAAGACCGACAGCTGATCCTCGGGCACATCGATGACGATCTCGGACTCATCCGGATTCGCAACCGAGACGATCGGTTGGCCCTCGGCCACGACCTGTCCGGCCTCAAAGCGTACAGCCGTGACAACACCGCTACGCGAGGCGCGCAGCACGGTGTATTTGAGCCGGTTGCGCGCGAGTTCGAGCTTTCGTGCCTCGGCCTCGGCGGTCGCATGCGCGGTTTGGGCGTTGGTCTGCGCGCGCTCGTCATCCGCTGCACTGACCGAGCCGTCAGCCTTCAGCGCGGTCAGGCGCTGGCGGTCCGAATCGGCCTGGTGCGTCTGCTCGACGGCAACCGTCCATTGTTGTCGCGACGCGTCTTCAGCGAGGCGGTAGTCGCTGTCATCCAGCACAGCCAGGATGTCGCCTTCGCGCACAAACTGGCCGACATCGACCTTGCGCTGGGCGACCTTGCCGCCCACGCGGAAGGCCTGGTCGACTTCGTGCCGCGACTGTACGGTGCCGACATAGCGACTGATATCGCGGGCATTGTCGTAGCTGATTTCAGCGGTGCGAACCGGTCGTGGTGCCTGCACGGTGGGTTGCTCCGGGCTGCACGCGGACAGCATGACGGCTACGGCCAGGGCGCCGGCCGTAGTAAGGGAGGTTTTCAAGGCGGTTCCTCTTTGGAAAACGACAGATTCTTAGGAAAGTGGTGGCCGGTCGGCTTCGATGGTTGCGGTGGGAGTGGCGGGGTGTTCGAACACCTGCCAGCCTCCGCCCAATGCCTTGTAGAGCTGCACGCTGTCGAGCAGCAGGCGGGTGTTGCTTTCGTTGGCGTTCAGGCGAGCCGCCAGACGCGCTCGCTGTGAGTCCAGCAGCGGCAGCAGGTCGATTTGCCCTCTATCGTAGAGCGACTGCGCGTGGCTCAGTGCAGCCTCCGCGGACTCGGTGGCCGACTGCAACGATTGGGCACGCTGACGCTCCTGGGTCTGGGTGACGAGGGCGTTCTCCACGTCCTCGAGCGCGCGCACAATGCCGTCCTCGGCGCGCAGTAGCGCCTCACGTTGGCCGCTCTCGGCGACCTCGTTGATCGCGCGCGTGCGCCCGGCGTTGAAGATCGGCATCGTGAGCAGGGCGGCCACGTTGGTGAAGCGGGCGGCACCCAGGTCCAGACCGTTCATCTCAAGGCCCTGGCGACCATAGGATGCTCCGAGGAACAGCCGCGGAAACCACTCGGCTGCGGCTTGTTGACGGCGCGCATTGGCGGCATCGAGTTGCGCCATCAACGCCAATACATCAGGCCGGCGCTGTAGCAGGGTGGCGGGCTGCCCTTGTCGGGCCTCGGGCGCCATCACGTTGCCAGGGGAGGGCTGGATGCTCGCGGCATTAAAGGCCTGGTCACCGACCAATACCGCGATGCGGTGCCGCGCCACAGCCGCCTGGGTTTCCAGCGCAGGGATCTGCGCGCGCGCCGAAGCGGCATCGGTCTGTGCGCGCTCGACGTCGAAGGCGGTGGCCAGCCCGACACGGTGGCGGGCATTGACCAGGCGCAGTGTCTCGTCCTGCGCGGTCGCGATCGCGCGTAGCGTTTCGGCCTGGCGCAGCGCACCGACCAGTGTGAAGTAGTTACTGGCAACGTCGCTCATCACCAACAGACGCACGCCACGCACGCCGTCCTCCGCGGCCAGTGCCTCGGCCTCGGCTGCTGCCGCGCCAGCGCGCAGGCGTCCGCTGAGGTCGAGTTCCCAAGAGACGTCCAGGCCTGCGCCGACGGTCTTGGTGTCCGGGACTCCCTGCTTCTTGGCCGTGCTGTAGCCGCTGCTACTGTCGGAGCCGAAGGCGGACATTCCGACGCTCGGAAAGAGCCAGGAGCGACTGATCGTCTCGCCGGCGCGAGCGGTGCGCACGCGCTCGGCCGCAATCTTGATATCACGGTTCTCGTGCATTGCGCGGCGCACCAGATCGGTCAACACCGGGTCGTTGAACGTTTCCCACCACGCGGCTTCGGGTTCCATCTCGGAGGCTGTGCTTGCAGCGAACTTGGCCGCCAGGGGCACCGACGGTTTGGCGGTCTCCGTAGAGCAACCGGTTAAGACCAGGGCGATAGACGCGGCGAGCGCCGCACCCACGACGACGCCGAGCAGGCGTTCGGCATATTGCAGGGGCGTCAGCCCGGCGTAGCGGGTCAGCGGATGGGAGGTTGGAAGTCGCGGCATCGGATTGGACTCGTGTAGATTCGAGGTGGCATCAGCGTAGGGCCCGGTGTGTGCGAAGTCGTCAGCGAAGCGTCGCCGTTCGGTCGCCATATCGAGTGTTGATTCAGGTTGGAGGTGTCACTCGCTGTCGGCATCTGCCGCGTGCTCGCCGGTCGCTGACGCGAGGTCGGAGTCAATCGACTCCAGCAACGCTTCGGCGGACGAAAACTCGCTTTGACGCCCGGTGACCAGGTTTTCGAGGCGGCCCGCGAGCGCCCCGGGCGTGGCGTCGCTACGCAGCTTCACGACATACGAGCGGCGGTTCGGGTACTTGGATTCAGGGTTCAGGCTCATTGCAGACCAGGGGATCAGAAAGTTCGACGACAGCGTAGGCCGTCCCCCTGGTCGAGTCGTAAGCGAAAGGTCGTACTTCGGTCGGGAACACTGCAGCCCTTGTGGGAGCCTGCCTCTGTGGCGAGGGGGCTTGCCCCCGTTCGACTGCGAAGCAGTCGTAAAACCGGTCGCCGCTTTCTAACTCAAAATCGCGGTGACTGGATTCGGGTGCGCTTCGCGCCCCAACGGGGGCAAGCCCCCTCGCCACACACGCTCGCTCCCACAGGTTTTGCGTCTTTAATTCACGGGCTTTGCAGCCTGAAGCAGCGAGCGCGCACGTTTCACCAGCTCGGTTCCATCGGTTTCGGGCAATTGCTCAACCAGCGCCGCCAGGGCCTGGCGGTCCTCGGTAGCCGCGTCGTGGTGCTCGCACAACTCGACCAGCGCGAGCAACTCCAGCCACGGTGCCGCCTGGGCGCGCGACTCCTCAATTGCCCGCCGCGCTGCGGTATTGCCGGCATCGAGCCGGCCCTGCATCCGCGCAATCGCTGCTTCCAGCAGCAACAGTTGCGGCAGGTACACGCGCTCGCCCAGTTCTTCCCCCACTCGCAGTGCTTCCTGTAGCTCGACTTGCGCAGCGTTTAAATCACCCGCCAGCAGCAGCGCCTCGGCGGCGTAGCCGAGCACTTCGCTGGCACCGGAGCGCATGCCGAGTCCGGTGTGTTCGTCGTAGGCTTCGCGGATGCTGCGGTAGCCGTCACGTGGTGCGCCATTGCGCGCCTCGGCCCAGCCGCGCCACCAGCGACAAGCCGTGCGCCCCAGTGCCAGCGAATACTCGTCGACCAGCGCCTGCATGTCGTCAGCCAGCGCTGCCACCCGCACAGGGTTGCCCATCCGCACCTCGATCAACACCTCTTGCCAGGTGGCGACCAGCCAGGTCATGGGCTGGCGAAGCGCCTGCGCGCGGGTCCGCGCCCGCTGCATGTGATCCCGGCCTTGCACAACAAGACCGGAACGCACGAGTTCTATGGCCAACATACCGTGCAGCATGACCTGAGGATCAGCCGCAAAGATTTCGTTTGCCCCGATGTCCAGCGGCTCGGCGATTGCGAGCGCGCGCTCCAGCCAATGGCGGGTCGCTTGCGTGCGCCCCTGAAGATGATGCACCTCGCCCTGTACGATGCATGCCACCAGCATGAGCGTTGGATCATTCGCCTCGCACGAGAGGGTTTCGGCGCGTTCTGCTACCGCCAGCGCCTGCGCATAGTCGCCGCGCAGCCCGAGCAGATAGCCGAAGCCGTGCAGCAGGCGCCCGCGCATCGGATGTTCGGGTAGCTCCGCTAGCCGCGTGTACGCGCGTTCGAATGCGTTCCTGGCTTCGTTGCCGACACCAAGCGTATGGAACGCCGATACGCCCTGCAGCGTCGCCAGGGTAATTTCGAGCGTATCGCGCTCGATCCCTTCCGGTGCTTGCCGCAGCAGGACCAGCGCGCGCTCGGTGAGACCGATGCATAAGGCCGGGCTGAAGTGCAGCAGTGCGGCTTCCGCGGCTTCGGCGTAATAACGCAGCGCGATCATCGGCTGCCGAGCCCGGTCGAAGTGTGTCGCCAGTTCCGAGGCCGCCACCGGCACGCCGGCCATGCGTTCGTGTTCGAGCGCAGCGCCAACCTGGTGATGAAGGTGGGTGCGCAACGAGCGCGGCGTGCGGTCGTACAGTACCTGGCGGAAGAGGGCATGGCGGAACGAGTAGGGCAGCTCCGCCATTTCATCAGGTTCGGCGACCCGCGACCGCGTGAGCCACATCTGCTCACGCACCAGTTCCTCGCAGGTGTCGACCACGCAAGCGATATCGCGCTCGAGGGCCAGCGAAACCGTCTCGACCCGAAATTCGACGCCGCAGACTGCTGCCGCCGAGAGCAGCGCACGCTGCTCGTGCCCGAGCCTGGTGATGTAGTGATCAATGATGGCCGCGAGGTTTTCGGGAACCGCCATTCCCGCCAGCCGGGCTTCGATGGTGGCGTCGTCGTCCGCAGGGTCCATCACTTCACTGATGACTGACGACACGAACAGCGGTACACCGTCGGTGCGCTCGTGCAGGGCACGCACGAAGGATTCATCGCGCGCCAGCGACGTCGAACGTAGCGCGACATAGTCAGCGACTTCGGTTTCCGAGAACGGATCGAGCACCACTTCCTCGCACAGACGTTGTTGGCGCAGTTCGTGGCGCAATGAGTTAAGCGGATGTTCGAGCGCTACCACCTCGGCGACACGGAAGCTCGACAGCCACATAAGCCGCGCGCGGCCACGTCGCCGCGCCACATAGTCGATGAGCTGGACCGTGGCCCGATCGCTCCAGTGCAGGTCTTCAGTCACCAGCAACAGCGGTCGCTGCTCTGTGTAGCGGTCCAACAGTTCGCCCATTTCCCGCAGCATGCGATCCGGGCCGATGCCGGCAAGCTCGCGCCGCAACGCGTCTCGCTCTTGCGCTGTGCTCAGCCACGGCAGTTGCAGCAGCCAGGTCGGCGCCACGGTGCGCAGCAGTGCCGGCAGGGCAGGGTCGCTGCGGCACAGATCGGCCAACGCCTCCAGCACCGGCAGGTACGGTTCGCCGGTGCCGTAATGCTCCACGCAGTGGCCGCGGGCACAGGCGATGCCGCCAAGGCTCGCGAGGAAATGCTCGATCAACGTGGTCTTGCCAATCCCCGGTTCTCCGGCCAGCCAAACCACCGCACGCTGCCCACCGCAAGCCCGCTCCCATGCCCGTTGCAGTCTTGAGAGTTTGTCGGTGCGACCAATGAATGGTGTCGACGGATACGCGCCGACCACCGGCGTCGTCGTGGATGCAGACGGTATCGAAGGGGCAGGGGATGGCCCGGCGATGAACCGATAGCCGCGCCGCGACACCGTCTCGATGAAGCGGGGCTGCCTGGGGTCGTCGCCCAGCACCTTGCGCAGATCGCTGATGGCCGTCTTCAGCACCGAATCGCTGACAAACCGATGCCCCCACACTTCATCCAGCAAAGCATCCTTGGTCACCAGCGATCCCGGTTGGCGTGCAAGCGCGCAAAGCAGCATGAAGGGCGTTGGCGCCAACGCCACGGCTTCTCCATTACGTGACAAGCAGGCGTTGGCTTCGTCGAGTTCGAACTCGACGAAGCTGAGCTGGACCGGGTTCGGATGGGGCTGCGGACGTGCCACGTTGGATTCCTGAAGACTGAAACAAAGTGATGCGCCGTGAGGCATGGCACGTGGTCACTCCAATAACAACGCTGATTGGCTCAGAAGCCAAGCTTCACCGGTCGGAAACTGGCTCTGAAAAATTAATGACAGTAATTTCAATATTGAAATATGTTTCAATTTTACATACCTTCACCTTGCCTGACGATGAGACCTGCGCGTCTTACGACTTCAATCACAACAAGGGCTCGAGATGAACAACAACAAGAAAGGTTCCGAATTGCCTTCCACCGCTGTCGATGTGCTGGTCGTCGGTAACGGTCCGGTAGGGGCGACCATCGCGGCGTTGCTCGGCCGCTATGGTGTAAAAACGCTGGTATTGGACAAGTCCCATGAGGTCCTGCTGATGCCCCGCGCCATTGCCCTGGACAACGAGGCGCTTCGCATCCTGCAACTGGCCGGATTGTCGGAAGACGCGTTCGAGAAGATCGTTATCCCTGAAGTGAAGATGCATTCCCCGGTCCTCGGGCAATTCAGTCGGGCCAATACCGCGGGGTGCATCGACGGTCATCCCAAACTGGTGACGTTCTATCAACCCGATCTTGAACATGCGATGCGCAACCAGGTCTCCCGACTGAAGACAGTGACCAGCCTGGGCGGATTCGAGCTTGAGAATCTGGTCGAGGAGTCGGAGGGTGTCGTGGCCTCCGTACGGGATCAGGATGGCCATGTGCATTCCGTTCGCGCCCGATACGTGATAGGTGCCGATGGTGCAAGTTCCAGGGTCAGGGCCTTGATTGGCCAGGAATTCGAAGGACAAACCTATGCAGAGGATTGGCTGATTGTCGATACCAGGAACCGGCATCAATCAGCGATCGATCACGTTGAATTTATCTGTGATCCACGACGCCCAACGCCGCACATGCCAGCTCCTGGCGGAAGGGAACGTTGGGAGTTCATGCTGCACCCCGGCGAATCCCGGGAAGAGCTGGAAAGCCCGGAAAGCATCGCCCGGCTGATTGCGCCATGGATCAATCCGCAGGAGCTGGAAATCGAGCGCAAGGCGGTGTATCGATTCCACGCGCGCTGCTGCAACCGATTCAGCAAGGGGCGAGTCTTCCTTGCAGGGGATGCGGCCCACATCACCCCGCCCTTTGTCGGGCAAGGTCTCGTCGCCGGACTTCGAGATGGCGCCAACCTAGCCTGGAAACTGGCTTGGGTCCTTCACGGGCAAGCCGCGCCTTCAATACTCGATACCTATGACGTGGAGCGCCGGCCCCATGCCCAGGCGATGATCAATCTGGCGAAACTCATGGGCCGCCTGGTGATGCCGAGAAACAAGGTCGCCGCTTTCTTCATCCACGGCATGATGCGCACGCTGGCGTTGACGCCCGCGTCCAGAAAATACTTCGAACAGTTGGACATCAAGCCGAAGAATATCTTCAAAAACGGTCTGTTCATGCAGCATCGTCGTGGCGACAAACTGGTTCGTGGCAGTCTGTTTCCCCAGGCCTGGGTGCGCAATACGCAACAGCGGATCCAGCTGAGCGATGATGCGCTCGGACACAACCTGACCCTGGTCGGGTTCGGTGTTGACCCGTTATCACTGCTGAGCACTGCTCAAGTCTTTTCCTGGATAAAGATGGGCGGTCACTTCTTGCAGATCGGCCCCTGCGGTCAGCGCTCCGACAGCGGTTGCGACTTCATCGAAGACCTGAACCATGAGATCCTGCCGCTGGCCGGCAAAGGCACGCTCGTTGCGATTCGCCCCGACCGTATCATCATGCACCACGCTCCCGGCACAGAGGCAGACAGTCTGGTTCGAGAGTGCCAGATCCTGATGGCCAGCGTCGATTCCACTGCCGATAGCGTTTCCATTACCATCAACGAGCCCCCTCGATTAAGAGCGTGAAGATGCCATCCCCCACTTTTCCTTCAGAAGAAACAGCGCAAGAACCTCTCACTCGAGGTCACAAGAAGCGTGAACGCACCCGTCGCGGCCTGGTGGACGCGGCATTGCGTCTTGTTGCGCGCAAGGAGGTGGGGGAGATTGCACTGCTCGAGGTCGCCGCGGAGGCTGCGGTATCCAACGGCACCATCTACAACTATTTTCGAACGCGCGACGAAGTGCTCGAGGCGGTTGGCATCGCCATGGCGTCCGAGTTCTCCGATGCCATTTCCGCCTTGAGCTCGGACGTGCATTGCGGCGCACAGCGGCTTTCGATCGGCGTGCGCATGTTCGTCCGTCGGGCTGCCTACGACCATCAATGGGCTAACGCACTGCTGCGCATCATCCATTCCGATCAGGCCATGCGTTCGCGCCTGGCTGACCATGTGCTGGGCGACCTGCGTGACGGTCTGCGCGCGGGCACTTTCGCTTACGAGGACGAAGGGGTCGCCCTGGACATGGTCGTATCGTGCACAACCGGTGCCATGCGCTCGGTTGTCGAGGGGCGTGCGGCGGCAGAGCACGATCTGCTGGTCGCCGAGATGATTCTCAAGGCGCTGGGCGTAACGCCGGCCAGAGCCAAGAAAATCGCCGGTAAGCCGCTACCTTAGCCCCTGATGTCATTCTCGATTCGCCAGGCCTTCCGCTGAACATTAATGTTCATTTTTGTTGGTGAATAGAACTCCAAATCTTTTCGTGGACCTTGAAAAAACATTCGAGAAATCCGTTTTTATGCGGCATAGAACGGTTTTTTTGGATGGTTTCGTTCTTGATTCAAAAAACCTTGTTGACTGCGACTGAACACGAGTGTTCAATTGGGCCATAAGGTAATTTTGGAGAGAGAACGTGGAATCCCTGAATCCGACACAGCGCCGCATTCATCAAGCCGCTTTCCGTCTGTTCGCTGAAAGAGGTACCTCCCAGGTGAACATCCTTGACCTCGCACAAGAGGCAGGAGTAGCGCGCGGAACGATCTACAGCAACATCGACAGCATGGAAAACCTGTTCGAGGCAGTTGCCAGCCATCTCGCCAGGGAGATGCATGAGCGCGTCAACAAGAGCTTCGACGCTCTCACCGATCCGGCTCAGCGTCTTGCCAATGGCATTCGACTCTTCATTCGTCGCGCTCATGAGGACTCCCATTGGGGGGCGTTCATCCATAAGTTCGCCATGAGCAATGCTTCGTTGCGCGAAATGTTCAGCAGCCAGGCGACGACCGATCTTCTGAGTGGACTTGCCAGTGGGCGGTACACGTTTGCGCAGGAGCAATTGCTCTCTGTCTTGACGCTGATATCGAGCAGTGTGCTGGGCTCGATTTTCCTGGTGCTGGAAGGGCATAGAACGTGGCGCGAATCGGGCTCTGACACGGCCGAGCTGGTGCTGCGGGCATTGGGTGTGGCACCAGAGGAGGCCCGTGCGCTGGCGACTACAGAGCTGCCAACACTTCCTTCTCTCGACTAGTTCGTAAGCCGATTCAACTAAACGCCTCTGGATTTTCAGGGGCGCGGGGACGGCTTTACCCTAAAAACCCGGAAAACAAGAACAATGAACAACAAAAACCAATTGCACCGGTTGGCAACGCAACAACCCGCCCGGCATCCGCAGCCGACGGTGAAGGCCCAGGGGCTGACTCACCTGATCTTTCAAAGGCCGGACTTGAACGAGGCGGCGCGGTTCCTGTCGGACTTCGGCCTGACAGTCAGTCAGCAGGACGCCGATACACTTTATCTGCGCGCCACCGACCCCACTGCGTACTGCTACCGAGTCCATCGTGCAGAACAGGCACGTTTTGTCGGGTTCGCACTGGCCGTCGAGTCGCTTAAGGATCTGCAAAAACTGACGCGCATCCCAGGCGCCTCACCGATAGAAAAATCGGAACATCCTGGTGGCGGGTATTACGTCAGGCTGACCGATCCTTCCGGTTTCATCGTGGAAGCTGTTTGTGAGCAGATTCCAGGTAAAACGCTGGTACACAGAGCGCCTCTTGCCTGGAATCTGGCGCACGAGCAACCGCGAATCAACGCCACGCAGCGTCCGCCGATCGCTCCCCCTGAAGTACTCAGACTCGGTCACATCGTCATCGAAGTGGCCGACTACCAGGCGACCTGTGCCTGGTACACCAAGCATTTCGGGTTCATTCCCAGCGATGTGCAGGTGCTCCCCGATGGCACACCTATCGTCACTTTCATGCGCCTTGACCTCGGTGAAGTTCCCGCCGCTCACCATACGCTCGCGATAGCGCAAGGGTTCATGGCCACCTATAGCCATAGCGCCTATGAGGTTGTCGATGCCGATGCGGTGGGAATGGGGCAGCGCGTCCTGCGCGAGCGCGGTTGGGAGCACTCATGGGGCATTGGCCGGCACATTCTGGGCAGTCAGATCTTCGATTACTGGCAAGACCCTTGGGGCGATAAGCACGAGCATTACTGCGACGGGGATGTGTTCACGGCCGCACAGCCTACGGGTATTCATCCCGTAAGCCCCGAGGCAATGGCGCA
This sequence comes from Pseudomonas sp. Pseusp11, assembly GCF_047304405.1. Classification (NCBI taxonomy): domain Bacteria; kingdom Pseudomonadati; phylum Pseudomonadota; class Gammaproteobacteria; order Pseudomonadales; family Pseudomonadaceae; genus Pseudomonas; species Pseudomonas sp. Pseusp11. The sequence continues at coordinate 84,531 of NZ_JBGLZF010000006.1, read as the reverse complement.
GTGGGGGCAGCGCATGCCCAAGAGCTTTACAAAACCCAGGATGAGTTTGAGCAAGCTGCGTGCGCTGATCCGGAACCTGCGACGCAGCCCCGACCTGACCCTTCGCAAGCTGGTAACACTCATGCGGATGTTCGGGTAGGGCTGCCAGCCTTTCCACAGAACAACACCACAGATCTCGCGCCGCCGCGGGCGGGACAAACGCTGCTCCAGGAGTACCTTCAATGTCTGCTGTACACGTAGTCCACTTTGAATTTCAGAACGGTATCCACTGGGGCGTGCTACGCCAGGGCCGTATCACGGTTGTCCCCGGTGTTTTTGAAACCACCGGTGATTTCATTCGCCAGAACAGCCTCGACGACCTCGCTCAAATAAAAGGTACGGAGCTTGCGGAGGGCGAAGTGAAACTGCTGTCGCCGATCACCCGTAACCAGCAGTTCGTCTGCCAGGGCGCCAATTACCGTCAGCACATGATCGAGTCGGGCATGGACCCGGATGCGAAGAAATTCAACATGATCTTCACCAAGGCGACCAGTTGTCTGGTGGCAGCGGACAGCGACCTGATCAAGCCGCGCACCGTGCGCTTCCTTGATTACGAGATCGAACTGGGGCTGGTGATGAAACGCGCGATCACCGGCGCGGTGGCTGTTACCGACGCCAATCTGCATGAGTTCATCGCAGGCGTCGTCATCGTCAATGACTACTCGGCTCGTGACATTCAGATTCCTCAGATGCAGTTCTACAAGGGCAAGAGCTTCCGCACATTTGGCCCGGTCGGCCCGTATCTCTGCCTTCTGGATGCCAAGAGCATGCCTTACCTCAAGGCATTGCAGTTGCGCCTGACGGTCAACGACCAGGTGCGCCAGAACGACAGCACGGCCAACCTGGTTTACGGCCCGGCCGAAACCCTTACCGAACTCTCCGCCGTGCAAGATCTTGCCGTTGGAGACCTGATCGCCACCGGTACGCCCGCCGGCTGTGCGCTGACCGTTCCTTCGCCTGCCAAACAGCGCATTGCGGCCCTGATGCCAGAAGCTGCCAAGTGGAAGCTGTTCCTCAAGGCGCAGGAAAGCCGGACGCAGTATCTCAAGCCAGGTGACGTGGTCGAGGCGCGCATTCGCAGCGCTGATGGTGTGATCGACCTCGGCGTGCAACGTAACCGTGTCGTGGAGGAAGCCTGATGACGGTGCAGACCCTGAGTGACATCGAAAGTCTCGAACGAGTCCCCTTCTCGGAGCGTGGCCTGGCATCCAGCACTTATGAAGCGCTGCGGCAGGCCGCCAAGTGCACCCCCCGGGCGCCGGCGCTGAGCTTCTTCGCCAATGCCGCCGATTTCAAGCGCACCTGCGAGTGGAACTACTCCCAGCTCTTCGCGGATATCACCCGCGCGGCGAATGCCTTCCATGACCTGGGCATCAAACCGGGTGAGGTGCTTGCCTTCATCCTGCCCAACCTGCCGGAAACCCATTTCACCATATGGGGCGGGGAGGCGGCTGGCATCGTCATGGCGATCAATCCTCTGCTCGAGGCCAAGCAGATGGCCGGCTTACTGAATGCCGCGAAGGCCTCCGTGGTGGTGACGCTCGCACCGACTCCGGGTAGCGATCTGTGGCCAAAACTGGCTTCGCAGCTGGATCAGTTGCTCGCGGTCAGGTCTGTCGTTTGGGTCAGCATGGAGCCCTATGTCGCCGAACCGGTGCGCGGGATCCTGCAAGCCATGGCACTGAAGGAGCGAGACTTACACAGCGGTATCGCGATCCACGATTGGCTATCGTTGATGAATACTCAGCCGCACACACACCTGATTAGCGGTCGACAAATCCGCCAGGATGAGTGCTCTTCCTACATCTGTACGGGTGGTACCACCGGGCTCCCCAAGATCGCTGCGCGAACCCATGGCTCGGAAGTATTCAATGCATGGGCCATGGCCGCTCACATGCAACCTCGCACGAGTGGCCAGGTTATCTTTTGTGGCCTGCCGCTGTTTCATGTCAATGGACAAATGGTGACGGGACTAATGCCTTGGACCCAAGGCGACCATGTGATCCTCGGGACGCCTCAAGGGTATCGTGGCGAGGGGGTGATCCCGCGATTCTGGGAGATGGTCGAGCACTTCGGTATCAACTTCTTTTCCGGCGTGCCAACGGTCTATGCCGCACTTCTGCAAAATGAATGGCAGGGTCGCGACCTGTCCAGTCTTCGCTATGCAATGTGTGGTGCCGCGCCCATGCCGGCTGAGCTTCTGCGAGAGTTCGAGCGCCGGACCGGGTTAAAGATCCTTGAAGGTTACGGTCTTACCGAGGGCGCCTGCGTCTCCTCAATCAATCCGCCCCATGGCGAGCGCCGCATCGGCTCCATCGGGATACGGATCGTCTACCAGAATATGCGCGCGGTCGTGCTCAATGACGCGGGTGAATACCTGCGCGATGCCAACGTGGATGAAATCGGGCTCATCACGATCAGTGGTCCGAACCTCTTCGATGGCTATCTGGAGGAGCGTCATAACCAGGGCCTCTGGATCGATATCGACGGTCAGCGCTGGCTGAATACGGGTGATTTGGGTCGCCAGGATGCGCAGGGTTACTTCTGGCTGACCGGGCGCAAGAAGGAGTTGATCATCCGCGGCGGCCACAACATCGATCCGAAGCAAATCGAAGAGGTTCTGCAGGCGCATCCCGCCGTCGCCCTGGCCGCTGCAATCGGCAGCCCCGACGTCTACTCGGGGGAGGTGCCGGTGGCCTACGTTCAATTGCGCCCCGGGCAAGTTTGCAAGGCCGAAGAGCTGGAGGCGTTCGCCCATCTCCACATCAGTGAGCGGGCCGCCGTTCCCAAGCGCATTGAAATCCTCGAAGCATTGCCACTGACGGCCGTGGGCAAGATATTCAAACCCGCTTTGCAGCAGCGGGAGATTGCCAGAGTCGTCCAGCAGGAAGCGGGGCGCCTGGGGCTTTCGGATATTGCTGTCGAGGTCGTGCAGGACACTCGTCGTGGGCCTGTCGCCTGCATCCGGGCCGGAGCCGGCCAGGAAATCCTGGCGCCGCTCCTGGGACACTACAGCTTCCAGATCGAGTGGCTTGATTGAGTCTCTGATTCGCATCTGTCAGTCCAGCAGCCATGCCCTGGCGCTGTTCCGCCAGGGTCTTTTACACAACTTCGATTCAACTCCAACCGGTGCTGAAAAGTTCACAGGAAGGCGAAGCCTTGCCTGCGTGCAATCAACAAAAACAATAAACAGAGGTGGAAAATGAAACTGAATAGCCGTGTGATTCCGTGTCTTTCTGTTCAGCGAAAGCGTGCTGTCTGGATTAAGTTCGCCAGCGCCATGGCACTGCTCAGCGCCTCGACCATTGCCGGCGCCAATGGCATTGGTCTCAACGAACAAAGTGCGAGCAGTGCGGGAACTGCTTATGCGGGACGGTCGTCATCGGCGCTGGACGCCAGCACCATTTACGGAAACCCCGCAGGCCTGACCAAGTTGCGGCGCAGTGAGATTTCCGGCGGGGCCGCAATCGTCTCGGTGAGCGACGACATCAGTGATGCACAGAGCAGTGCCACAGGAACGAACAAGGGGGATTCGGTTCCTTTGGGGGTTGTGCCCTTCGCCTATCTGTCGACACCACTTGATGATCGTTTTTCGGCTGGCTTGGGCCTGTATGCGCCGAGTGGCCTGATCAATGACTACGAGAGCACTTTTCAGGGTCGTTACCATGGTTCCTACAGCACGACCAAGGAGATAACCCTGCAGCCCACACTGGCCTATCGGATCAATGATTACGTGTCCATTGGTGGCGGACCGACCCTGAACCATTTCGATGCAAAGCTTCAGAATTACATGGCAACCGGCGCCCTGAACAACGGCCAGGACACTCTGGTCACCATCAAAGGCGATGACACGGCAGTTGGCTACAACGTCGGCCTCTTGGTTGACTTCAGTGAGGCAACCCGTTGGGGGATTACTTATCACTCGAAAGTGAGCTATCACCTCAAAGGGCATACCGAGGTTTCCGGCTCCCCGAGCGTTATCCCGCTGGACGGAAACTATGACACCCGGATAGATCTGACGATGCCCGAAAAAGTGGATACGTCCATCACCCATCATTTCAATAGTCGCTGGACCGGATACCTGGGGACCACCTGGACGCGTTGGAGCCGGATCCAGAAGGTCGAGGCAATCAACAGTGGTGTTTCCGCCATGGGCCAGGCTGCCGGCCTGGGGAATGTGGCCGAACAAATGAACTGGCACGACACATGGTCCACCGCGGTTGGCGCCTCCTATCAATTGAACCCGCAATGGCTGATACGCGCAGGCTATGCCTATGACCCGGCGCCTGTTGGAAATGCCGATCGCAGCGTGCGCGTTCCGGTCGGCAATCGCCAGGCGGTGACCCTGGGCGGCGCTTATTTGCCGAATCCCGATCTGACGATCGACTTTGCCTATGGTTATCTCTGGGATTCAAAAGCCTCCGTAAAACACTCGAACGACTCCGGTCTTCAACCGGAATACAGTGCCCATTACAAAAACAGTGCGAATGGAATTTCAGTGCAGGCAACGTATCGGTACTAATTGCCGCTCCTATCAGTTTTTGCACTCCGCCATCACCACATGACAGGTCGTCGGCGTGCCACCGGATTGGCCGGCATAGCGTATGCAATTATCCATGGACTTTTGGCGAGCCATGTCCAGGGTCGAGCCCCAGGCCAGGCCGCCCTCGCCAGCGGTGGGTAGCGCTTTTGCATAGCAACTTGAGCCTGCGCTTGAGTCTGTACTTGAGGCCGAGTAGCGGGCCGTGGAAGTTTTGCCCGCACAGCCCGCGGTCAGGGCCAGGTTGATGGCGAGCAGGGAAGGGAGGATCCATGACGAGCATTGGCGTGCTGTTTTGCCGATCATCCCGTTTCCCCTGTATCAAGAGGCTGGAGGCGTGTTTGTGGTCGTGTTCTATTCAGATTAGACGGTGTTGCGCCTGCCTTGGTTAAAACGGCTCGTTAAATAAACGAGCCGTTGTTGTGAAGGTGTTCAGCGGGGCAAGTGCATGGATGTCAGATAACCTCAAAGGTGATCCGCATCAATCACAGCCTTGGCGAACGCCTGCGGATCTTCCTGCGGCAGGTTGTGGCCGATGCCGCCGCTGATCAGCCGGAACTCGTATTTGCCGGTGAAGCGCTTGGCGTAATCCTCGGGGGCCGGGTGCGGCGCACCGTTGGCATCGCCTTCAAGGGTGATGGTCGGCACGCTGATGGAAGGCGCCGTGGCCAGTTTCTGCTCCAGCGCTTCGTATCGGCTCTCGCCCTGGACCAGGCCCAGGCGCCAGCGGTAGTTGAACACGGTGATGTCGACATGGTCGGGATTTTCCAGCGCCTTGGCGCTGCGGTCGAAAGTGGCGTCGTCGAACGCCCATTTCGGCGAAGCCAGTTGCCATATCAACTTGGCGAAGTCGTGGGTGTTTTTCTCGTACCCGGCGCGACCGCGATCGGTGGCGAAGTAAAACTGATACCACCACTGCAATTCAGCCTTGGGTGGCAGCGGGTTCTTGCCGGCCGCCTGATTGCCGATCAGATATCCGCTGACCGAGACCAGCGCCTTGACCCGTTCTGGCCACAGCGCCGAGACGATGTCGGCCGAGCGTGCGCCCCAATCGTAACCACCGAGCACGGCTTGTTTGATCTTCAGCGCATCCATGAAGTCGATGACGTCACTGGCCAGCGCAGCCGGTTGGCCATTGCGAACGGTTTTATCGGACAGAAAATGCGTATCGCCATAGCCACGCGCATACGGCATCAGCACTCGATAGCCCTTCGCGGCAAGCAACGGGGCGACCTCGTCATAGCTGTGAATGTCGTACGGCCAGCCGTGCAGAAGAATCACCACTGGCCCATTAGCCGGGCCTGTTTCGGCGTATGCCACGTCCAGCAGGCCGGCGTTGACATGCTTGAGCGGGCCGAACGGGGAGGGTGTTGCATGAGTGGCACCAGCATTGACCGAGGTTGGCTGCGCCGCGGCGGTCGTTTGTGCGTGGGCCGCGCCGAGAATACCGAACAGGGTAAACGCGAGGATCGATGAACCGAGCAGGCGGTGGCGGGTTTTGCCGGTTTTGTTCTGCAGTGCCATCTTCATGTGATGTCTCCGTTGCAAGCCGTTGGCCAGGGGTTCTGGCTGATCCCCTCGAAACCTTGCTTGCATTTGAACGCGGCGACGTATCTGGCCTGTGTCGAATCGCAGGCCTGGTGAAAAATCATGTATCAAGAGGCTAATCAGACACACTGTGATACACAGCGGGGCGCACAGAGCCTGTTTCTGGTTAACTACGACTACTCAAATTATGGAGATATGTGGATGGCCGAAGGGATTTTGAAGTCGAAGCTGGTCGGTTTTCTGGTGGCCGACGCCCAGTTGAATCACGACAACGTGGACGATCTGTTCTCCATAGCCGGGAGTGGCAGTGTGGGTGCGTTGGCTGGGGTGCTGGAGGCCTTCAAGAACGCATACGGAGGGTTGTGGGTTGGCGGAAAGTTGGTGGTTACCGAAACCATGGTTCGCTTGAACGCCAATGCCATGAACCGCCTCGTTCAGGATGGGACCCTGGATATTGAACTCCCATTGGCAATGATCCGAAAGGTCAGCGTTGAAGGTGGGTTTGTGACGAAGATCGTCCGTCTGGATACCGACGCGGGCAGCGTTAAATTCCGGTGTTACGGTGCGAAGGACGTCGCCGCGCTGATAGAGAAGTTGACCCACTCGGCGACCTCGATACCCGCCAGGGGGCCATTGAAATTAAAGTTCAGCCACGTTGATGTTCTCGTCAAAGACCTCGAGGAAGCGTGCAGGTATTACGCCCGTATCTTCAGCGCCAAAATTTCAAAGACACTTGATTGGCAGCGCAACGGTTTGCATGTGCGCTATGCGATCGTCATGTTTGGTACGGAGCGCCTTATGCTGGTGCAACCGTTTACCGGAAATCTCAAGGCTCTGATGGACGCCAACGGCGAAGGCACCATCTACCGGCACTGCTATTCCACACCGGACATCGAGGCAGCCTACGACGAATTGATCGACGCAGGCGTCCAGCCGGAAGATGAAAACGGCAAGCCGCTGTCTCGCGATAATCTCCAGTCGCCAAGTGGGACACGCATACTCTGGTTACCGAAACGCTTCGGGCATTTTTCTATTGAACTGCTTGAAGAGAAAGAGCTGGAGGCATTTATCAAGGATGCATTTGCCGAGGAGGGCTGAGGGAGGGCGCTCGGCATTGCCACGCTGACTAGCCGATTGGTCCAGGCTCTACGTGGTCACTGCGAGCGGATGTCGAGACTGACCCCCATAAACCGTGGCGCTAAGGAAGAGCGTGGGCCATCGACTGTCGTAGAGTGAAATTTTGCTGGTTAGCGCCAGGGTGCTTCTTCATTGTGTCCACTGGCAACAAACTATGGTCGCTTGCTCCCGACAAAATAAAAAACAGCGCTGAGCAAGAAAAACACTATGCCAGCGATGATCAAACCGTACAAAAAGTAATGCTCATGGGACGTTAGATATACAACCGAACCGTGCGTATCCAGCGGGTAGGTTTTTCCACTTTGAAGATCCGGCGTTCTCAGTCCGTGAGCATCAAAGTATTTCCAGGCAAAAAATGAAGAAAACCAAAAGCCTAAGGCCAGTACTCCCACGACGCGTTTAAGTGCATTCATTCTCTCACCTCCCAGATTTTGTATCGCCAGATTGCCTCTGATTACAGATTGATCTTGTGAGCCGCTATCGGTATATCCCTCTCCTTCGGTGGTTTCGTCTTTTAATTGCAGCGTAGAAGATAAGGAAGATGGACGCGGCGTGCTCGATGGAGAATGCAATAAAGAAAAAGTTGTCAGTCATTGGGTGCGGCATAGAAGTGATTATTGTGTAAGCTTCCATTTGTCCGAATGTCACTGCGAAAATGGTCGCAATAGATACGGCTCCTCCTATTAATCTTTTCAGAAAATTGTCACGTAATCGCCGCAATGAACTCACATACCAAAGCAAAACGCCCCACTGAACAAAGGCAAATGGCAGGATTGCCAGCCTTCCGATAAATAAGTGTTCGCTTCCGTCGGTCATTTTTACACCCTGACTTTGATGGCTCACTTTCGCCCGCTAGCACCGCACCAATTGCGGGCAAGCCAATGGCCGGGCCGGACATGCTTTCTGATCTGGAAGCTCGCCGGGGTGGGGTATTTCCATGCAGATGCCAGGAGTGATCTCCATCTGTGTGTATATTTTTTATAAGTTATTTATCAGTCCCCATGTTAAGAAAAAAGACATTAGAAGAGCTAATGCGCCAACTGATCTAAGAATATATAGATAATTGCTTGACCTGATCAGGCTCTTGAATGGGTAATTTTTTGATGCGCCTGCCTGGTCAATCAACTTGATTATAATGCCTTGCGTTTTCTCAGAAAAAAAACAAGCACATTATTCCCAGTAAGCACATTGATATAATAAAAACTAACAGCCCAATACTCTTCATTCTCACCATCCTGATCCAATCTTCCATGCAGCCAGGAAGGAGTAGTTATAACTAGCACCTAGTTGTGGAGAAACGAATCCAAACCCTGATGCGGACCCATTACCTAGTGACCACGAATCAGAAACGCCCCCCAGTAGCCAGCGGTAGCGTTAATTCCATTTCCCGACAAGCGACGCCCTTACACACCACCACCAAAAAAAATAAAAACCGTAATAATAGCGATGAATTGAATCGGTATAAAAACAATCAACAACCAGTTCGGCAGTTTTTTTGAGAAGGTCAGCATTAAAGCGCTAATAAGAACTGATGCGGCTGGAAATAATACATAAAGCTTAAGTTGGCCGGAATCGGGGTGGCCAACGGCTTTTTGTGGTGCAATTCCAGAATACAGCTCAATGCCAATAAAAAAAACAATGCATGTCAATAACAAGACAATAGTTAATGCAATACGGACTCCTAATTTGCTCCTTTTTTCTAGTTGACTCATGGTCCAGTTCCTACACTAGGATTAAGCGCGTTTCAAAGAGCAGTACATGGCCAGTTATGGCGATGCCCAATAAGCTTTCTTAACTACTCGGCCACCTTCATCCAGTTCTATCGACCATGCTTCTATATCAAAGGATAAACGGTTTTCAAACCATAGTCGCTCAACGCAAGGATGTTGACAGTGGTGCGATGCGTAGCGGGTAAATAAAGTGCTTGGTTTTTCTACATGAGAAGGGATCCCGAGTCGGTTGATAACAACCCCTTGTGTATCGCCAATATTGATTGCTTCAAAAGCTATGCTTTTCTGTTTTGAAATAAATATGCATGATGTGACGTATGATGTTATGGCGAGTAGTAGCATCCAAAGCAGTATTTTTTTGATAGTGGTTTTTGGTGCGCTGCCTTTAATAGTATTCATCATTTTCTCTTCGCATCATTGCCCGCTGTACTTGGGGAGTGCATACAGTACAGGTCCATGAATCGGGCCACCTTGGGGGATGAAAAAGGTGGTTGTGCCTAGTATTGACTGTACATCTCGAGCAGTACCTCCGGGAAATGGAATGTCATCAGCCATAACCATGCCGGCAGGCAGGCAACAACACTAGGCACATGCTCAGGCAGTGCACTCTGCGCATGCTCAATTACTGGTACGTAGCGGGCTGAAATAGGGAGCCAGGATGCGAGGGGAGGTAGGGGAGAAAAGCAGAATGTTTTATATCAATACATTGGTGAATACTCAGCATTTGCTGCCGAAACTTTAGACCTGAAACTACCATAAGCACCTCCCTGTGAACCGGAGCCACATTGGGCTCGTCGTACACGTCGTATGCACAGCGGTTGGAACACTTGTGTGTTCACGATGGGGTCTTCATTCCATGACCTTGGGGGAGATCGAACGTCCGCGATCCCGAGCATCCAGCACGAGATGACAGTAGTACAGGGTTTGAAAACTTGCCAATGGGACTGGAAAGCGACCGGTCAGGATGGCTTTCTGCAGTCGAGGATTTCGCGGGTTTGCGCTTTCCCCTCGTTGACTTTGTCGCGAAGCGTTAACAGGCCCTGGGTTACGGGCAAAGAAGCTGTCGTCGTTGATGTGGATGCCAACCCTGAGCGGACACTCGTCAATGTCCGTCAGGGTCGAAAGCTGCTCGCTCCGCTATTGAAGCGGAACATACACGTCAGTTTGCCATTGATCCTGCGGCGTCTCGGGATAGACGCTCAGGTAATTGAAGAACAGCGGGTGGTCACGGAGTTCCTCGCCACTGGCAGGAAGCCAATCGCGGTAAATCGGATAGATCGTTTCGCCGATGTGATCCGGTGACCCCGTATGTCGCACCACGACGCAGCGACCGCCAGGAATGATGATCTCGCGTACGCCGAACTCATTCGGCGCCACAGCCTCGTGAATCTCGCCGCAGATGGCGAAGCGGAATGCTTGTGCAGGTGTCGTGTCGGGGTTGCCATAGGGAATGCCAAAGCTGCGACTCGATGCCACCGGCGACTGTCCGCTCTGCATGCGCCACTCGATGAACTTGCGCACGCTCTCATTGACGAGCCCGGGTGGTCCGCAGTGCTCAAGCGCTGCGACCCTGACTTCTGGGAATTCCACGATTCGTACTTGCATGATGATAGTCCTGGAAAAATGAGGGATGGCGAATACCGCATTCCAGACCTGCCAGTTCGGTTCCTTCCTGAACGCACTCGGGGTCATACCGAACGCCCGCCTGAACGCCCTGCAAAATGCCTCGGGGCTTTCAAAGCCGGCACCGAGCGCCGCGTCCAGTACCGAGTGATCAGCGAGGGAGGCCAGGCGATGTGCCGCGCGTCGTAGCCGCATCAGTTGCACATAACGTGAGACCGGCACACCTGCGAACGCGCTGAATTGTCGATGGAAGTGAAACACCGAAAAGTTCGCCACATGACTCAACGTCTTCACCGACAGGTCACCTTCAAGATTGGCATCGATGTAGGCGAGTACGGCGTTGAAGCGTTTTGTGTAGGCGAAGTTGCTCGGCATGTCAGACACTGGGAAAAGGCTCCTGGAAGTACGGTCGGCAATAGAATCGACTATAGCGGTGTAAACGCGCCTAGCCGCGTTTGCTCAAGGTACGTTTTGGGTTGGCCGATGCGGTTTCTTCCACGGCGATGTAAACGGTTAAAAATGCCAGTCCTCAGCGCGAACGACGCGACAGAATGGACCCGCCAGGGTCGCATTGTGATGAGCGATGATATGTTCGGCCTTCAACTCAGGGGTATCGGTGCAGGTATGACCATCGGCGATCAGTACTGCATCGAATCCAAGATCGCGTGCGGCGCGGCAGGTGCTGTCGACACAATACTGGGTCTTCATTCCGGCAATAACCACACCTTGAGATCCACAAGTCTTTAGCCGGTCGGCCAGGTCAGTCATGGCGAAAGCGTTGGGTCGGTTTTTTTCGAAGATTACTTCGTCGCCTTGTAGCAGCAGTTCCTGTACCAGTTGCGCCAACGGGCTTGCAGGTTCGATTGGCGAGCCAGGTGGGCCGACGTGGCGAGCAAGGAAAATTGGCGCGCCAGCCGTGCGGGCCTTGCTCAACAGGTTGTTCAAAGTGTTCAGCAGCGCTTCGCCAGCCCATGGTTTATCCGGACCATGAAACAATCCAACCTGCATATCGAGAATCAACAGTGCGTACATAGTGCTTTCCTTGCGTTTGGACCAGCGACACAAGGGCAAAAGAAAAGGCCCTGTCCATCGCTGGCGGGCCTTTGAAGTTCGTGCGTTATTGGCTCACGACACCTCTCACGACCCGCCTTGGGCGGTCGTGGTCGTGGTGGTCGAGGCAATGCGTGGCTGATTCATAAAGTGGACAGTATCTGCACGGTATCTGGTTGGCAAGGGGGCGTGACCTGCGTGGCGGTTACTGCTTGTATTGATCGTTGAGGTCCGTTTCTAGTCGGTGACATCTGTTGCGAAGGGCTGCAATCGACCCAATACGCCCGTGATTGCGCATTATTCTGCCGCCCTGAGCGTGTTGACCTGGACTATGAGTTTAGAAATATCGGCGGTTTCCACGAACAGATCATAGGCCTCTAGATAGAGGTATTCGTTACTTGTCTGCAGGGCATTATTGGTGACGCAAGTAACCTTGCGGGCCATGCCTTGCAGTGAGGCGACTGTATGTGTGGCGGGAAGGGATTCGCCTACCGAACACTCAAATTTCTGCACGAATGGTTTGCCGGTGCTCTGAGTGAAGTGTTTGCTGTAAGTGACAACACTCCCAGGTTTGAGTTTTTGCCAATCACCATCCAGGTCGATGTTCGTGAGGGTGCTTTGCTGGTCGGTTTTGCCAGCGAGCTCAGTGCTGCTCGTCGCGGCGAGTTCGATCAGCCCACGCCAGCGTAGGCTTACACGCTGGCTGCCCAGTGCTCCCGTCGCTTGCTCACGCCATATGCCGCGGGCCGGGCCCGATTGCAAATACAAGTCCATTGGATGGTCGTTGACCACGGCGCGCGGCACGAGCGGAGAGCTAGCGTTGTAGGTGAATTGCAAATGGTTGAGCGTGTGGGTCGGTTGTCCCAGGGGGAGGGCGCTGACCTGTGCCAACAATGTCGCCGGTAGCTCCGGTGTACGCATGTCCGGCGGCAATTTTTGCCGAGTGACTGGCGTGGCGAGTTTCGCCAGGTTGGTGGGCTCGGCGCACATGGCGCCAATTAGCCGGGCACGTTGTTCAGTGTCCAATGCACTGTCGATTGGCTTAACGGGCGGCGGCAGCAAAATCTGATCGCCTAAACGATAAGCCTGGCGAGTGCTGGCCTGGCGGGTTGCACAGTCCACCTCGACACGCTCGAACTGGCGGTCGTAGGGCTTTCCTTCGCTTTCGTCCAGACGGGTGCGCCTGAAGTCGATGCCCGCCCAGATCGAGCGTCGGGAATTCACGATGCCCAGGGTGCCAGGGTCCAATAACAAAAGGTCTTCGCTGTCACCGGGAAGCTGCTTCCAAACGCTGTCTCGGACCGCTTGGCACATCTGCTGAGCGATGTTCCGCGCCTTGTCTGCTGGCAGAACATAGGGACTGCTCCACCTCTTTGCCTGTCGATAATCCATCGCCAATGTCAACGAACCGCAGGTCGCGAAAAGCCGGGCCTGGGTAGCTGGCTCGGTGCCTTCAGCCGGTACGTCAACCGTCAGCACGGCAGTTTGGTCGAGTCTGAAAGTGCTATCCAACGGCAGCGGCCGGGATTGTACTCGGGTCGCCATGGCTCGATTTTGCGCCTCCTGCTCGGCAGCGTTGCGCTTATAGTAGTTGGCCATCCCGTTGCCTTGCAGGGCACAACCCGCCAGGGTCACAGCGATGGCAACACCCGCCAGGCGAAATAGAAGATTCACTGCAAACAGCTCCTTGGCGCACCCGTAATTCATCGTGATAGCGGATGCATCTTGTGAGGGGATCGAGGTTTTGACATTGTTGCGACGTGGTCGAGACAATGCCCGTGGTAGTCGAAGGCCAAGAAATATCGAGGGGAGACGGTCCTTCGTCGGTATCTGAGTATCGAGTTCATCTGATCGGCTTGACCATCAAAACCTTTAGGACGGGGAGAGGGCGAGGCTCGAAAGAGGCTTCTCCGGGCGGGCAGCAAAAGACCCCAAGCATCCATCGAAAAGAGACCCGACAGGGATACGCTAAAGTTATGCGGGTCGTCGATTGTCCGCCCTGCTTCCGTCCCTGGAGGGTCCGATGCCGCCCATCATTACATGCCTGGTGGCGCTGTCTGTTCTTGGCCTGACTCCTGTAGTGCAAGCCCAGACTAACGCCTGCCCACCTGGCGAGAAACAAGTGTGCCTGAACGGCTGCATCTGCCTGCCAGATTTGGGGCAGATGCCTGATGGCGTCTACCAGGTCGCGGCACCTGCCCTGGCGCTGTGGCTGACCCAGGCACGCGCTGAAGCAGCCAGCGCCGAGATCCAACCCATTCCACCGCACATCCGGGAGCAACTGCTGCGCTGGTACGACCCCAGCGTCCTCGATGCCGCGCACTACAAAGTGAGCGACAACGGCCAATTCAGCGCCGCCACTTCCATGCTGCAAAACCCCGACGTCGGTGCCGTGACGCTGATCGACATCATCCTCTTCCGGGACACTCAAACCGCAGAACAGGACATCGCGCTCTGGGCTCACGAACTGAAGCACGTGCAGCAGTTTCGGGAATGGGGAGTAGAAGGATTTGCCCAGCGCTATACACAAGATTTCAATGCTGTGGAGGCGCCGGCTTATGCCATACAGGCTGAAGTTCGACGGTCGGTGCGGGGAGGGACTCAATGAAGGGTAGCGAAGCCGCCTGACATTACAGGCATAAAGCAGTCATTATTGGCTGAAAGCAGCCTGTCAGTTAGGGAAGAGTTGAATGGTGTTCAGGGTGATGGTGGTCGGTGGCTATGGAAACTTCGGTAGCATCGTTTGCAGGCATTTGGCGGTGATGCCTGATGTGGAACTGGTGATCTCGGGCCGCGATCCACACAAGTTGCAGCGCAAAGTCGATGAGTTGAAAAGCCAATCGGGCACTGTCGCCGAAAGTTGGTGCGGCAATGCCATGGGCACTGAGTTCAAATCCGTTTTGGGCTCGATGGACATCCAGTTGGTCATCCATACTGGCGGCCCGTTTCAGGGGCAATCCTATGCGGTCGCCGAGAGTTGCATCGAGGCTGGCGTGAACTACTGCGACCTGTCTGACTGCCGAACCTTCGTCAACGGCGTTGGCGTACTCGATGCCTTGGCGAAACAGGCAGGAGTGGCGATCCTCAGTGGCTGCAGTTCGGTGCCGACGCTATCGTCAGCCATCATCGATCAGCAGCGCTATCGCTTCAGTCGTATCGACTCGATCGAGCATGGCATTTCCTCTTCGGCGAAGATGCCGGGATTGTCGACCGTCGAAGGCGTACTCGCCTACGCTGGTAAACCGATCAGGCAACTCAAGAATGGCAAGGTGCATGAAGTGTCGGGTTGGCAGGATCTGACGCTGCGCAAGATGCCGCATCTGGGCACTCGCGTGCTGGCCAATGTCGATGTGCCGGACATGGATATTTTCGCCAGCCGCTATGGCGCGCAAACCCTGAGCTTCAAGGCCGGCGCGGGCTTGAAGCTGGGTGGTGTCGCCAACTATCTGCTGGCTCAGGCGTTGAAGATCGGGCTGGTTCGCGACCATGCCCTTTGGGCCGCCAGACTGCATCGGCTGGGGACCCGGTTTGAACGTTTCGGCGATGGCAAAAGCGCGATGTACATCGACGTTCAGGGCAGGGGAGTTGACGGGAAACCGCTGGCCATGACGGTGCAACTGACGGCCATGAATGACAAGGGACCGCAAATTCCAAGCTGCGCATCCGTAGCCTTGACCGCAAAAATGACCCAGGGCTATGTGCCGCAACCCGGTGCCAGGGCTTGCGTGGGCGAAATTACCGTCGATGAATACATGGCAGCGATCAACGATCCGGACAATTTGAGCCTGTCTGTGCAGTTCTCTGGCGAGCTGCGCTGACATGCTCTATCTATGCCTGAAGTACCTCCACATCATTGCCGCGATTTTCCTGTTCGGATTCGGCATGGGCTCCTACCTCTACCTGATCGCTGCCAGCCGCACGGCCAATCCTCAAGTGATCGCGCATGTGGCCCGAATGGTCGTGCGCTTCGACACCTGGATTACCACGCCGGCAGGCTTTGTTCAGATCATCACGGGTTACCTGCTGATGAGGCTCTCCGGACTTCCCATGACCACGGAGTGGGTGCTGACTTCGTTGATTATCTTCTTCTGCGTGGGTTCGCTTTGGCTGCCGGTGCTGGTGTTGCAGAAGCGGCTGTACCTGATGGCGTCGTGCGCAGTTGAGGCCGGAAGCGGACTCGATGATGAATACCGATCCGTGTACAAAAAATGGTGGTGGATGGGGGTGGTCGGTTTTGTCGGGATGTTTGTGATTGTGCTGATGATGGTGACGAAGATGACGCCGGTGCAACTGGTTGGGCTATTGGGATAGCAGGATCGGCTGGCTCAAGACCTCTGCCAAACATGAACGCGAGGCGATCCAGTTAATGCGGGTGAGGGCGTTCATAGGGGCGCTTTCAAAAAGCGCTGTTCATGATCAGGATCCGGCAAAAGGCACGTGTCGTATTTCCCGAAGAGCCGATAACGATTAAGCGCAATGCGGTCGTATGCCCAATCTCGAAGCATGCGAGGGAAGATGCGCAACAGGTTCACTGGGCGCCAGAGTGCGGGTAACTGGGCGATGACTTCGAAAAATGCATCCGAACGCTCCCAGTAGTGTCGGTCGCGGATCACCGCCATGGTGTCGAACTGATTCACGGGTAAACCTGCCCACGCGAGCAGAGCTTGTCCCTCGGGTGACTGAACCGCCGCTAACCGCACGCGCTGCTGGCGGTCATGGCGAATCAAGAACCTCGCCCAGCCATTGCACAGCTTGCAGACACCGTCGAACAAGACCACCGTCTCTCTTGGTTTGAGCAGCGGCGCGGGTGAGGGGCGGATTTTCGAGGTGGGCATAAGCGTGGATCCAAGGGAACCTGATTATCCCGGATCATAACCGCGTGCCAGCGTTAAAGTCTGCATTTCGCCGAAGGGGGCTGCTCCTTGCCGACAGCTGCAATATCATTGTTCCTTTGAAATCAGCCAAGGAGGCATCCATGAGTGTGCGTGGTAAAGACCGGCAGATCGACAATATTGAATTTAATGTTGACGACATTGCCCGCAGCAAAGCTTTCTACGGCAGTGCGTTCGGCTGGACATTCATCGACTACGGCCCAACCTATACGGAATTCAGTGATGGTCGCCTTACCGGTGGCTTCACTACGGGAGAGCCGGTTCGACCTGGTGGCCCTTTGATCATTTTGTATTCGGATGATCTCGATGAGGCGCAGCAACGCCTCAAAGCCTTGGGCGCTGTTATCACCCGCGAAATATTCTCGTTCCCTGGTGGAAGCAGATTCCACTTCATTGATCCGGATGGCTATGAACTGGCCGTTTGGACATCTCGGCAGTAGGTCTCAGGTCGGCCCAAAGCGGTCCATTACCAGGGTTCGCTTTGGGCCGATACTCAAGCGGTAGGTGCGGGTCGAGCCATGACCCTGGTCGCATAAATTTGAAATGCACAGCGTTGCTCGCCAGAATCGCGGGCCGATCTGGTCAAAGGTGCCGGACGCTCGTGGTGAAAAGGGGCAGCAGTTGAACCAACAGACATTGTCCATGCGCCTGGAGCGCGTGGCGGCACATGTGCCAGCAGGTGCGCGCCTGGCCGATATCGGCTCGGATCACGGCTACCTGCCGGTGGCGTTGATGCGCCGTGGTGCCATCGTGGCGGCGGTGGCCGGAGAGCTGGCATTGACGCCATTTCGCTCGGCCGAACGCACCGTGCGCGAGAACGACCTGGACCAGTGGATCACCGTGCGCCTGGCCAATGGCCTGACGGCAATCGAGCCGGGAGACGGGATCACGGCAATCAGCATCTGCGGCATGGGCGGCGAGACGATCCGCGACATTCTCGACAGCGGCAAGGCACGTCTGAGCGGCCAGGAGCGGCTGATCCTTCAACCCAACGGCGGCGAGCAGCCACTGCGCCAATGGCTGATGGAAAATGGTTACTGCATCCTCTGCGAGGAAGTGCTGCGGGAAAACCGCTTCGACTACGAAATCATCGTCGCCGAGCGCACCGGGCCGGTGATGTACACCGCCGAGGAGCTGTATTTCGGTCCGCTGCAGATGCAGGCACGCAGCCCGGCATTCCTGATCAAGTGGCAGCGCCTGTTGCGCGAGAAGCAGCGGACCCTGAGCAACTTCGCCAAGGCGCGGCAGGCCGTGCCCGAGGAGAAGGTGCAGGACGTCGCCCGGCAGGCCCGGTGGATCACCGACCTGCTGGCTTGTGCCC
This sequence comes from Pseudomonas sp. Pseusp11, assembly GCF_047304405.1. Taxonomy (NCBI): domain Bacteria; kingdom Pseudomonadati; phylum Pseudomonadota; class Gammaproteobacteria; order Pseudomonadales; family Pseudomonadaceae; genus Pseudomonas; species Pseudomonas sp. Pseusp11. Next base: position 66,651 of record NZ_JBGLZF010000006.1, on the reverse strand, counting down.
TTGACTAAGTAATTATTTCAACCTGACTGTTGCTGCCCTTATAGGGTTTGCGGTCAGCGGCAGCACAGGCAACCGCTGATCAGCGGTTGGTCGGGGTCGTTTTCGAGAAATGTAACCATGACTTCCATACCCGTTCGGGGGGGCGTCATTTCACAACTCCAATTGGAGGTCGCCCTCAGCCAACAACAACTCTTGTCGTCAAATCTACCTTCGCGGTCCCAGGGGAACTTGACCTTGACCCTTCCGAGGCGCCTATCACCCTGGATCTCCTCGTCTTCCAGAGCGATGACCACTGCGGTGTGGTTGCTTGGTGCCTGAGGTTTCTTGTGAGCCAAAGGCGGACGATAGGACACCTCCCACGGAAGAACGATAAAGCGGTTGCGGTAACCCTGATGAAAGTCATCCTCGTTGTCTGTGCTGCCACTGGCGACGTTCTCGCTCAATACCTGTGGTTGCTTGCCTTCGTGGATGACCTGAGTCAGTAACCATAGGTCGTTCCATTCCTGGCGCGGGTGGCCAGAGATCTTCAGAACATGGCCACTGACTAACCGGGTCTGGTCACCTTGCCCTTCAGCTTGACGATAAGCCGCGTGGCGACGCTCCATAGCACGCAGACTTATCTGCTTGCCGTGCTCATGGCTTGTGAAAGGCTTCAGCTTGTTATCGTTCTCCATGCCTGGCTGTTGCTCGTTTCTCCCCAGGCGTAGGTTGAAGCGCTTGATCAGTGGCTCGTTGGCCACTCTATCGCTCTCTTGTCCATAAGCAGTGGGTTGCCTAATCCTGGGAAAAGCTGCCTGATCATCGCCAAAGACCAGCACGTGGCCTTGAGCGCTGTGTTGGAAGTGGAAGTGGATACCTTCTTCTTCGCACAAGCGCTGAATAAAGTGCAAATCCGTTTCATCGTACTGGGTACAGTAGTCGCGCTCGGGGTAGGTCGACCCCAGATGAAACCGATAAGCCTCACCGACAATCCCGTGTTCTTCCAGTATCAAGGCGACGATTTTCGGCACCGAGAACTGTTGATAGATCCTCTGGTTGATGCGGTGGCGCAAGTAGGACAGGTGCGGTACGAGGGCCAGATTGTAGCGTGTCAAACGCTGATCCTTACCGCTTTGGGCGATGTGATAGACCCGTCCATGGATGCCGTTGCCCTTCGTGTCGAAGGTCAGAAAAGCCTCTACGTCGAAGAGGCTTTCGAGATCCAGGTCAGACCGCTCGCTAACAAGCTCAACGTTGAAGAGGTAAGGCCTGCTGATCGCCTCATCTCCGGTGAATGCGAGTACTTGAAAATCGTGCGCAAAACCGTCGATGGTCAAACTGAAAGGCGTCTGATTGGCTGGGCTGAACATCCACTGTTCTCTTCTTGCATAAGGTGTTGAATCGGCGCTGTCGCAGATGTCAATGTCAGGAAGCCGGGTAAGTCCAGCTCAGGGCAAGAGCCTATAACAGGCACTAATCCACTAATTTGGCGCCCCTGTATATCGGCGTTTGCGTCTTACTTTCCGGACATAATTAGCCTCAGCCTGCTGCTCACAGCATGTCCGCGTATAAAACAAAGACATGCATGGAGCAACAGGTGACAAATCAAGTCAGATCACACACCACTCTTCACTTTGGTCCAAATCCGTGTGCGGATTCGCTCCAGCTTCAATGGCAATGGCTCAAGTGGGATAAGTGTGGCAACAGTCTTTTTATCTGGATAAATCCAGGGGTTGTCTCGCAACTTCTGTTCGACAAACTCAGCGGCATCTTTATTAGCGTTAGGGTAGAGAGTGTGGTTTGAGGTCTTGGCAATAATTTCTGGTCGCAACATATAATTAATAAACGCCATACCTTCCTTTGGGTGGGGCGCGTCTTTTAGAAGAACCAGATTTTCCGACCAGACCAGCGCTCCTTCGCGAGGAAGGCTGTAGGTAATCTTGCGTCCAGTGTTGGTCTTCTCGTTTATGGCCTGCGCAGCAAGGGCACCATTAGCCCATCCCACGACTGCACAAATATTGCCGTCAGCCAAGTCAGCGTCAATTCGGGAGGAGTCGAAATAGAGGACGTAGGGACGGATTTTTAACAGTAGGGCTTGAGCTTTCTGATAATCATCCGGGTTCCTGCTGTTGCTGGGGAGCCCAAGGTAATGCAAAGCAATCGAAATGATCTCACTTGGAGAGTCAAGCATTGCCACACCACACGACTGGAGCTTGCTGATATTTTCTTCTTTGAAGATCAAATCCCAGCTATTCACCGGAGCATTATCACCCAATGCCGCTTTGACTTTGTCAACGTCATAGCCAATGCCGGTAGTGCCCCATAGATAGGGCACGGCGTAGCGATTACCAGGATCATTGACCGCGACCTGGGACAAAATATCAGGATCGATATGGGACAAATTACTCAGTTGATTACGATCCAGCGGCTGAAGTACTCCCGCCTGGATCAGGCTTGGCAACACATTGGAGGTGGCCACAACCACGTCATACCCCGTGCGCCCAGCCATTACCTTGCTCTGCATGATTTCGGCGCTGTCGAAAGCATCCATATGCACTCTGGTGCCGGTTGCCTGCTCAAACTCCTTTGGGGTTTCCGGTGCGAGAAGCCCGAACCAGTTGTACAGATGCACCCCAGGCTCTACAGCTCCCACTGATGTGCTCATCCCAGCACAGAGAAGCGAGGCCGAAAAAATGGTTCGCAAACGTGATTTTCTCATGCAACATCCTTGTCAAGACGATGTGCCCTCATGGCCATCGTAAGTCCTGGTAGCGAATATACCGGGCGTTACCAAATAGTAAATACCTACGAATACTTACCTCTGACCTACGAATCCCTAACCCAAAAGGGGTAGAAAATGCCGTTCGACCTTCATAGCCTGGCTTGGCACCGATCGATTGGGAAACTGATCATGCAGTTGAACCGTCCAGAATTCTGGAGTTCGCTTGTTCGTATATTAAACGAATACGTGCAAATCGATAATTGGGTTGTATTGATCTTTAGCAATCAACAAGTGCAAGTTGTTAGTCTTCCTGAGGTCGCAGATGTCGAAGAGGTGGACGCGTTCACTCACCGCTATGTGAAGGGGCTTTACCTGTTGGATCCATTTTATATAGCTAATCGAGAAAACCCCCAGAGCGGTTTCTTTCATTTGTTGGATATTGCACCGGAATACTTTCTTGAAACTGAGTATTATCATCAATATTTTGCACAATATATCTCTGTGGATGAGGCTCAGTACAATGTTCAGCTCGACGCCGATAGAACGTTATGCATTTCCGTTGGTAGCAAAGTCCGTTTTAGTCAAGAACAAATAACAATGCTTGATATTATCAAGCCGTGGGTGACTGCGTTAATGCATCAGCGCATGTGTTTTGAAATTGATGTAGAGAAAAATCTCGCTGAGCCACCTCTATGGCCAGAAACGATTACCCAGCTTGGCACGCAAATAACAGCGCGCGAAAGCGATGTGCTCAGATTGTTGCTCAGTGGCTTCTCTAATAAAGAGATAGCCGGAAAGCTTTCCCTCTCGGTGGAAACGATAAAGGTTCATCGCCGTAACATTTATGCAAAATTAAATATCAAGTCGCAGTCCGAGCTGTTTGCTCGATTTTTTATGCCAAAACAAGATGTTTTCTCTACAAGTTGAAGTCGGTGTTTTAGTCTGGGTATTACCGTTAAATGGGCTCACGGCTTCAGGTGCGAACCTGGCCTGACCTCTAATCCTGGCTCGGGATGAGGGCATCACGCTAATTCGCGCGGGTAATCGGAGTCATGTTCCTGCAAGCATCAAATCCAGATTCTGCACTGCTGCTCCAGCGGCTCCCTTCCCAAGATTGTCAAACACCGCAGCCAACAAAACCTGGCCCGTCTCATCATTCTCAAACACTGACAGTCGCAAATCATCAGTCCCGTTAAGTGCCTGAGGATCAAGGTACGTCAGCCCTTTAGCCTCCAGCATCGACATCACCTGTACATGGCTCGCATCGGCATAGTGCCGCATCAGACATGCATGCAACTGCACCGCACTCACACCTGGCGCCAACAACCGGGTTTGCAAGGGGATGGTTAGTACGATCCCCTGCCGAAAAGCGCCATAGGCCGGCACAAACATCGGCCGCTCTGTCAGACCGCTTTGCTGCTGAATCTCCGGAATATGTTTGTGTGCCAGCCCCAGCCCATAGACCTGAAACGCCGACGCCTGTGCTGCGCCTTCTCCCTCATGCTCTTCCACCCCGACACGTCCTTTCCCGGAATAACCCGACACGGCATGAATGTTCATCGGGTAATCCTTGGGCAGTAATCCGGCCTCCAGTAAAGGGCGCAGCAACCCTATCGCCCCCGTTGGATAGCAACCGGGATTGCTGACCCGTCGTGCGGCGGCGATGCGTTGGCTCTGCTGCGGATTCATCTCCGCGAAACCATAGGTCCAGTCTGGATGGGTACGGTGCGCCGAACTGGCATCGATCACCCGAACGCCGGGGTTTTCGATGGTTGCTACAGCGTCGCGCGCGGCTTGGTCGGGCAAGCAGAGAATCGCGATGTCGCAGTTATTGATGGCTTCGGCGCGACGTTGCGGATCCTTGCGATATTCGGGGCTGAGAGTGATAAGCCGCAGATCGCTGCGGTCGCGTAGGCGTTGATGGATTTGCAACCCGGTGGTGCCTTGGTCGCCATCGATGAATACAAGGGGACTTGCCATGGAATGCTCTCGGACGTTGGAAATCAGGAGTTCCAATCTTCAGTGAGGCGCTAAGATAGGAAAAGTTGAATTTATAAACGATGAAATTCAGTTTTTCTGAACGAGGAGTCACTCATGCGCGAAATCAGCCTGGACCGTCTGCGCACTTTGGTGGCGATTGCCGACCTGGGTTCATTTGCCGAGGCGGCCCGCGTGCTGCACTTGGCGCCACCCACGGTCAGTTTGCATATCGCCGACCTGGAAGCGCGCGTGGGCGGCAAGCTGTTGTCGCGCACGCGTGGGCGCGTTCAGCCTTCGGCGATTGGGAACACACTGGTGGAACGTGCGCGGCGTCTGTTGGCGGATGCGGAGCAGGCGCTTGAGGACGTGGAACGTCAGGTGCAGGGATTAGCCGGGCGTGTGCGGCTAGGCGCTTCCACGGGGGCCATCGCACAGTTGATGCCGCACGCTTTGGAGACGTTGAGCCAGCGTCATCCCGCTATCGATGTGCAGGTCGCGGTGCTCACGTCGCAGGAAACTTTGAAGAAGCTTGCCGAGGGCGCTTTGGAGATCGGTTTGGTCGCGCTGCCGCAGTCCCCGGTGAAGGGCTTGCGGATCGAGCCATGGCGACGGGACCCGGTCATGGCCTTCCTGCCGGCTCGCTGGGAATCCCCGGAGGTTGTGACCCCCGACTGGCTGTCCACTCAGCCATTGATTCTGAATGACAACACCACTCGTCTTTCGCGTTTGACTGCGGAGTGGTTCGCCAGTGGTGGGCCGCAGCCTGCGCCGCGTATTCAACTCAACTACAACGATGCGATCAAAAGCCTGGTGGCGGCTGGCTATGGTGCGACGTTGTTGCCGCATGAAGCCTCCACGCCATTGCCCGATACCAGGATCGTCATGCGGCCATTAAAGCCCTTATTGTGGCGGCAACTGGGTATTGCCCACCGTAGTCGAGACATCGAACGGCCTACGCAACATGTGCTGGATGTGCTGTGGGAATTGAGTGCGGGGTAGGGGATTTTGTCAGAGGAGGGACAGCTTCTGGCCGGTTCCGGCCTGTCTCGACCGCAATAAAACGGCAAAAAAGCAGATGCTTGATTATGAAGCAGTTAAATCCAAAATTTTTACTAAAAGAAAATGTACATGAAGAAGCTAAGTAATGATTTCAGTGGAGCACTCCGAACGTTTGCATACTTCATGGCAAGTGGAAGCCATTACATGCTTGAAAACGTTGAGTACCTCGACATTTATGGCTCTGAGCCGAGTGCAATTGAGATGGTTTTCGCGATATTCGCGAACGTGATAGAGATGGACAGTGAAGGCAACGTGCTCAATTTCACCTACGCCCAAAGGAGAGCGACTGACTACTTAAGGTCATACTGCGACCCATTTTTCAAAGTAACGCCACCTCTTGAAGACTGGGAAATTGAGCTCTATGGGCCGCCCTCACTCGGACGCTAAGAAATGGCGTTAGCTCGCAGACACGAGGAACCGGAAAGGGTCGAAAGTATCTAGCCGAATGGCTGCTTTTGGCCGTTATCTACCTGATGCAAAAGCCAGTTTTCCCTGACAACGCAGCCGGCTATCGGTCCTGCAGAGGTGCCAGCAGTGCCGCGCCAGTGCGAACCTCCCAGTAAATCCGTTGGCGGGCGTCGCAGCGCAGGAAGTGCGAATCAATCGTGGGATTGCTAAACCAACTGGCGGACCCCCAGAGACAAAATCAAACCGCCGCACAGTCGATCGATAGCTTTTTTCCTCCCTTGATACGCGGACGCAATCTTGGGTTGCGAAAGAGTGATTGCAACCATTCCATACCAGGTCATTGAAATCACCACGACAACTGCCAGCATCGACAAAAACGTGCCTGGTGAAACGTGGGCGGGGGCTGCTGCTGAAAAAACAGCGGCATAGAAGGCCATGGACTTGGGGTTGCCGATGTTGGTAACCACCCCCTGAATGAAGGACTGCCGGCAACTACCGGCGACGGAATCATTTAGCGGGCCAAGCGCATTCTTCCCCGCGTTGATCAGCAGTCGGAATCCGAACCACATCAGGTAGGCGGCGCCCAGAACTTTTACAACAAGCGCAGCCCAAGGGAGCGCAGCAAATACAACCCCGAGACCTGCAATTGCACAGGTGGACCAGAACAAATTGACCAGTACGATGCCTGCTACCAAGGCCAGAGCTTCTGACCGTGTAGCAGCTACCGCTTTATGGACCACTGCAACGAAATTTGGCCCAGGGATAACGACACCGGCCAAGTAGACCAAAAAGACCGTCAAAACGGCGGAACCATCAATCATGTGTTTCCTCGCGAGTCCTGTGGACGGTGTTCATTACGCAAATGAGTGTTCTAAGAGCAGGGCACTTACCTGAAATGCCAATGGTAGTCAGTTTGTTCTAGATCGATGGCAACTCAGACATCTCCACCAGCAGTTGTCCAAATGCATTGGCCGCGGGCGTCTTTCCCGTGACACTCCATATCAGTCTGAAATCAGCATCCAGCAGCGGTGGCAGGCCATGTTGGCCGTCAATGACCACCATGCCAGGCTCTAGATCGCCCAGCGGTAGAGCGGTGACGGCAAGTCCCGCCAATACCGCCGCTCTCAGTCCTTGTTGACTTGGAGAGGTAAAGGCGACCCGCCAATCTACGGTGGAACTCTCCAACGCATCTACGGCCACCTGGCGGTGCAAGCAGGGTGCTGGGGCAAACGCCAGTGGCAAAGGGGCATCGCCGGTAAATTCGAAATTCTGCGCAGCGGCCCAGACAAACCGGGTTTCGCGCAGCACGGTACCGCCGGCCTGGCTGCCCGGCAGTGCCATGACCACGGCCAGATCGAGCCCGTCGGCATCAACCAGTGCGCGCAGATCGAGGTAGGTGCCGACGGTTACATCCAGGCGTACGGCGGGAAATTGTCTGGCGAACCGAGTCAGTAACGGCGGCAGGCCGTCGCCGATAAAGTTTTCTGGCACACCGAAGCGCACGGCCCCGAATACCGACGACGCTTCGAAACGTCGGGAGAGGGCGTCTTGTGCTCTGAGGATTTGTTCGGCATGGCGCAGAAAATCTTCACCATCTTCCGTCAGTGTCAAACGTCGGGTAGTGCGTACCAATAGCGTGGTACCGACCTGTTCTTCCAAACGCCGGATCTGATGACTGATCGCTGACTGGCTCAAATGCAGCCGCTCTGCGGCACGAGTGAAACTACCGGTGTCCTTGATCGCGACAAAAGCACGCAACAGAGCTGGGTCGAAGTCCATTAAGTCAACTCATGACGAATATTAATAAAACCTACGAAATTAAATCATTTCTGTCATTTTTTAATTGCTTCCAGAATGCGGCCGGTCACTTGGACTTGTGCCGGGTGACGCTGGCGAGGCTATCGCGTCTCTACTCCTGACGGCGTTCAGAGCGGTCTTGCCAGTGCCCATCAACTTGATCTGGAAGATCACGATGCAGTTCTCTTCTTCGCAAAAGGATATTTTCACCATCGCCGCCGTGTGCCTGGCGTCGCTGATGTTCGGCTTGGAAATCTCGAGCGTGCCGGCAATCCTGCCGACTCTTGAATCGGTTCTGCACAGCGATTTCAAAGATATGCAGTGGATCATGAATGCCTACACCATCGCCTGCACCACGGTGCTGATGACCACCGGCACATTGGCGGATCGGTATGGGCGCAAGCGAGTGTTTGTCATCAGCCTGGTGCTTTTCGGCATTACCTCACTGGGCTGTGGATGGGCACAAAGCGCCAGTGTGTTGATCGCAAACCGTTTCCTGCAAGGTATGTCCGGTGGTGCCATGCTGATCTGTCAGGTGGCCGTGCTGTCTCACCGGTTCCAGTCGGGAGTTGCGCGCGGAAAAGCGTTCAGTGCCTGGGGAATCGTGTTCGGTATCGGTTTGGGGTTTGGCCCGATAATCGGCGCCGTTATCGTGGCGTTGTCGAGTTGGGAATGGGTGTTTCTGGTGCATGCGCCCATTGCCGTGCTCGCGCTGGTGCTGGTGATCGCCGGTGTCGATGAGTCACGTGATCCGCAGCGTCGCAGGCTGGATGTGTTGGGCATTATTTCGCTGTCACTGGCAGTGTTTGGCCTTTCCTGGTTCATCACCCAGGGCGCGGGGGAGGGTTTCTCCAGCGGTTCGGCCATCACTTGTCTGGTTGTGGCAATGCTCAGCTTTATCGTCTTTGTCGTTGCGCAGCGACGCTATGTCGATCCGATGTTCGACTTCTCGGTATTGCGCATCCGTCGCTTCTCGGGTGCCTTGCTAGGGTCGGCAGGCATGAACTTCAGCTTCTGGCCGTTCATGATTTACCTGCCGCTGTACTTTCAAAATAGCCTGGGCTACGCCAGTGTCGGCACCGGTCTGGCACTGCTGGCCTATACGCTGCCGACGCTGGTTGTTCCCCCGTTAGGTGAACGGCTGGCGCTGCGCTATCGACCTGACGTGGTGATTCCCGCAGGTTTGTTCACCATAGGATTGGGGTTCCTGCTGATGAAATGGGGCAGCAGTGTCGCGCACGCCAGCTGGCTGACGATGCTTCCAGGCTGTCTGATCGCCGGAATCGGACTGGGGCTGACCAATACACCTGTGACCAATACCACCACCGGATCGGTGCCCAGTGAACGTGCCGGCATGGCATCGGGCATCGATATCAGCGCTCGCATGATCAGCCTTGCAATCAATATCGCGCTGATGGGATTCATCTTGGTGGAAGGTATCCTGTCTTCCCTGCGCAACCAGTTGTCTGGCTCGCCCGATGATGGGCAACTGAGATGGCTGGCGGAGAATATTTCGGCCGGCAACTCTGCCGTGTTGGTGCCGACTGGCCAAGGGATCACGATTCCGGTCGATGTCGCCAACGCAGCTTTGGCGCATGGGTTTGGCTGGGTGATGCTGTATGGCGGTATTGCTGCATGGGTGCTGGTGGTGGCAAGTTACCTGGTCTTTCGTTCGAGCAAAGCCGTTCATTCTCACCGCTGACTGTCATTCGAAGGACTGCTTCTGGCCGTTATCCATCTGATGCAAAAGCCAGTTGTCCCTGACCATGCAACCGAGCCGATGCGCTCGACTATCGGTCCAGCAGAGGTGCCAACAGCGCACACATGCCGCGCCAGTGCGAACCCTCCCAGTAAATCCGTTGGCAGGTGTCGCAGCGCAGGAAGTGCGAATAGAGGACGCCAACGCGTGGCGGCACTTGCGGCCGGGCCAGTTCCGGGCTGATTTCGTGCAGCGGCAGGTTGCAATGGAGGCACAGGCTGAAGGGGCGCGCGCTACGCGCCAGGTCGAGGCGCTCGTACAATTCGCGCAGCTGCAGCGACGGTTTCAGGGCATGCACGTAACAGCCGTGGCTGATGATCCGCCGCTTGAGCAGTTCGCGGTCGCGGGTTAGCACGATGCGTCCTTGCTGCGCGGCGATTTCGGCGATCTCGGCATCGTCGAAGCCATTGTCGTAGAGGGTGTCGAAGCCGCTCATGCGCAGCAGACTGGCCAATCCGCCAAGGTGCGCATCAGCGACGAAGCGCAGCACCCGTAAAGGTTGCGTACGAACCTTGAGCAACGGACTGATGTCCAGCGCTTCGAACTTGGGATACACCGCCAACCGGTCACCGTCGAAGATCACCCGCTCGAAGCCCACCGACTCGCCGTTGAGCAGCACCATCTCTACTTCGGTGTGCGGTATCCCGAGCGCCTCGATCATGTGCTTGACCGTCGCCCCTCGCGCGCACTCGCAAGTGAAGGACTGCCGCCGTCGCTCGGCCGGCAGGAAATCGTTGAGCTCCTCGTAGAAGCGGAAAGTTGCACGGGTCATGCTGAACAGTATGGCAGGGCTGCAGGAAGAATGAGTCCAGCGGCTCAGGGAGGGGTGGACTATCCGGTTGAGCCAGCGCCTTCGAGCAACCCTGCGGTCGCTCGAAGGCGCTCCGGTTACTTCAGGTTGCCGCTGAGGAATTGCTGCAGGCGCTCGCTTTTGGGGTTGCCCAATACGTCCTCGGGCGCACCTTGCTCTTCGACCCGCCCCTGGTGCAGGAACAGCACCTGGTTCGACACTTTGCGCGCAAAGCTCATTTCGTGGGTCACCATGATCATGGTGCGGCCTTCTTCGGCCAGCCCCTGGATCACCTTGAGCACTTCGCCCACCAACTCCGGGTCCAGGGCCGACGTCGGCTCGTCGAACAGCATGATCTCCGGTTCCATGCTCAGGGCACGGGCAATGGCGACCCGTTGCTGCTGACCACCCGAGAGAAACGCCGGGTATTGATCTGCAACCCGTGCCGGCAAACCGACCTTGTCCAGGTAGCGCCGGGCGCGATCCTCTGCGTCCTTCTTGCTGACACCCAGCACCCGGCGTGGAGCCATGGTGATGTTTTCCAGCACCGTCATGTGGCTCCACAGGTTGAAGTGCTGGAACACCATTGCCAGGCGAGTGCGGATGCGTTGCAGTTCGTTGGCGTCGGCCACGCGCATGCCGTGGCGGTCATGGACCATTCGAATCGGCTGGTTGTCCAGACTCATGGCGCCGTCGTTGGGCGTTTCCAGGAAGTTGATGCAACGTAGAAAGGTGCTCTTGCCCGAACCACTGGCGCCAATCAGGCTGATCACATCGCCGGTCCTGGCGTTCAGCGAAACGCCCTTGAGGACTTCATGGTTGCCGTAACTTTTGTGCAGGTTTTCAACGGTCAGTTTGTACATGAACAAGCATCCTGAATTAGTGAGCCGGGCCGAGGAAAGACAACCAACGGCGTTCAGCCAGGCGGAACAGGCCGACCAGGGAGAACGTGACTGCCAGGTAGATCAACGCGGCGAGGCCGAACGATTGGAAGGTCAGGAAGGTCGCCGAGTTGGCGTCCCGCGCGACTTTCAGGATGTCCGGGATGGTCGCGGTGAAGGCCACGGTGGTCGAGTGCAGCATCAGAATCACTTCGTTGCTGTAGTAAGGCAGCGAGCGACGCAGGGCGGACGGCATGATCACGTAGGTATACAGCCTCCAGCCGGTCAGCCCGTAGGCTTTGGCCGCTTCGACTTCACCATGGTTCATGCTGCGAATCGCCCCGGCGAAGATCTCCGTGGTGTACGCGCAGGTGTTCAGGGCGAAGGCGAGGATGGTGCAGTTCATCGCATCGCGAAAGAACGCATCCAGTACTGGCTGAGCACGCACCGCGGCCAGGCTGTAAATGCCGGTGTAGCAAATCAGCAGCTGGATATACAGCGGCGTACCGCGAAACAGGTAGGTGTAGAACTGCACCGGCCAGCGCACCCAGACATTGCTCGAGACCCGGGCAATCGACAACGGGATCGACATCACGAAGCCGAAGAGGATCGAGGCACTGAGCAGCCAGAGGGTCATGGCCAGTCCGGTGATGTGATTACCGTCCTGGAACAGAAAAGGTTTCCAGTATTCCTGCAGTAGCTCGATCATCGAACGGCCTCCCGGGTGCCTGCGGCGTAGAAGTTTTCCATCCGGCGCAAGACGTAGTTCGAAACGGTGGTGATCACCAGATAGATCAAGGCGGCCAGAATCAGGAAGAAGAACAGCTGATAGGTGCTCTTGCCCGCGTCCTGGGCCACCTTGACCAGATCGGCCAGGCCGATGATCGACACCAGCGCGGTGGCCTTGAGGATCACCATCCAGTTATTACCGATGCCCGGCAGGGCAAAACGCATCATTTGCGGGAACACCACCAGGCGAAAGCGCTGGGCGCGGGTCAGGCCGTAGGCGGTAGCCGCTTCCATCTGCCCTCGCGGTACGGCAAGGATGGCGCCACGGAAGGTTTCGGTGAAATAAGCCCCGTAGATGAAGCCCAGGGTAATGACCCCGGCGCTGAACGGGTTGATCTCGATGTATTCCCATTCCATGAAGTCGGTAAACGAGGACAGCCAGGTTTGCAGGCTGTAGAAGATCAGCAGCATCAGCACCAGGTCCGGCACCCCGCGAATCAGCGTGGTGTAGGCCTGCGCAGGGACGCGCAGCAGTGCCGATTTCGAAAGCTTGGCACTGGCGCCGATCAGGCCCAGGCCAACGCTCACCAGCAAGCACAGAAAGGATAATTTGACCGTCATCCAGGAGCCTTGCAGCAACAATGGGCCGAAACCCTTAAGGCTAAAGTCTGACATACCAAGAATCTGCAATAGGTTTTCTAGCATTGAGCAGCCCTACGTCAAATCAAAAAAGCGCCCATCGGGAAATGGGCGGAGGGTCATTATTTGCCGCTGTAGAGATTCAGATCGCCAAAGTGCTTCTGCTGGACAGCCGCATAGGTGCCATTGTCGTGCAGTGCCTTGATACCTTTGTTCAGCAAGGCCTGGAGCTCGGCGTTGCCTTTGACCAGACCCACGGCGGTCTTGGCTGGAAGCAGGGGATTTTCGACCGGTTCGCTGACTTGGAAGTCGGCGCCTGGTGGCGATTTCAGGAAGCCCAGTTCGGCTTGCAGCATGTCCTGGATCGAGGCATCGAGGCGTCCGGAGATCAGGTCAGCGTACACCTGGTCCTGGTTGGCGTAGGCCTGGGTCTCTACCCCGGCCTTGTCCAGCACGGCCTTGGCGTAGGCTTCCTGGATGGTGCCTTGCTCGTAACCGACTTTCTTGCCCTTGAGGGAGGCCGGATCGGTGCCGATGGCCGCGCTTTTCTTGAATACCAGCGCGGTCGGGCCAGAGAACAGCTCGTTCGAGAAATCGATGACTTTCTCACGCGCCGACGTGACGGTCATGGAAGAGATCACGCCATCGAACTTGTTGGCCTTGAGGCCGGGAATCATGCCGTCGAAGTCGCTTTCAACCCACTTGCACTTGACCTTCAGCTCTGCGCAGATCGCGTTGCCCAGGTCGATATCGAAGCCTGCCAGGCCACCATCGGCGGCCTTGGACTCGAACGGCGCATAAGAGGGGTCGACGCCAAAGCGCAACTCCTTGTACTCCTTGGCCAGCGCAGAACCGGCAGCCACACACAAAGCCAATGCAGAAAGAGTGAGAAATGCTTTTTTCATTATTTTATTCCCAGGGACCATCGAAAGCGCTTGTGCCGCAAGAGCGCGTGTACTGCGTTGCGAAATGTCCTATGCACACGCAAGTACTTGTACAGACAAGCATATGCAATCACCCGGCCAATTCGCCGATTGGGCGTTTGAGAAAACGCGTACAGCGCTCTGGGATGGGCTTGGCAGGCAGGTGAACGCTGGGGGGAGGCAGCCTGCGGGGCTGTTACCTAAGCAGGTTTTTACACCCGGCTGGGGTATGCGGTAACAAAGTGTGGGTTAAGGGTGCCGACTTTCCTGGCTCAAGCCTTGACCCAACGCTGACGGCTCCAGCTACTCAATGTATCGACGGCCAAGACCAATAACAGCATCGCCAGAATAACCGTGCTGGCTTGAGCTTCCTGGAACAGGCTGAGGCTGACATAGAGCATTTGCCCCAAACCACCGGCGCCGACGAAGCCGAGCACACTGGCCATGCGGATGTTGTTTTCCCAGCGGTACAGGATGTACGCCAGTAGCTGTGGCAACAGGTTGGGCAGGGTGCCGTAACAGAAAGCCCATACGGCATTGGCGCCCTGCAAACGGATCGCGTCGGCGGGTTCGGGTGGGGTATTTTCCAGTGCTTCGGCGAACAACCGGCCGAGCACGCCGGTGGTGTGCAGGGCTAATGCCAGGGTGCCGGCGTTGGGGCCGAGTCCGGCGGCCAGGACCATCAGCGCGGCCCATACCAGTTCCGGCACCGCGCGCAAGGCGTTGAGCACCAGGCGTGACGCGCTCTGCAAAGGCCAGCCGTAGCGCCCGGCTGCGGGCAATGCCAATAGCAGGCCGAACACCGCCGCGAGCAGGGTGCCAAGGGCCGACATGGCCAGGGTTTCCAGGGCGCCGTGGCCGATGGCTTGTAGATGGCTCGAGCTCAGGTCCGGGCTGAGAAAACGCCGGGCATAAGCGCCCATCTGCTTCAGGTTGCCGGTGCCGCCGAGCTCGCCGAGGTCGATGCCCAGGTAGTTGAACGAGGCGATGACCGCTGCGCCGATGCACAGAAGCAGTGCCAGGTTGAACAGGCGATTCATGTCAGCCTCCAGCGCAGCAGGCGGCTGAGTTGATCGGCGAGCAGCACCAGGACGAGGAACGTCAGTAACAGACTGGCCACTTCACCGCCGGCGAACATGCGCAACGACAAATCCATTTGCTGGCCCAGGCCGCCGGCACCGACGAAGCCCATCACCACCGAGGCGCGGATTGCGCATTCCCAGCGGTACACCGTGTACGACAGCAGTTCCGCAGCGACATTGGGCAGGATTCCGTAGCAAAAGGCCGCGAGCCGACCACTGCCGGACTGCAGTAGCGCGTGTACCGGGCGCTGGTCGACCGACTCGAAAATTTCCGCGTAGACCTTGCCCAACATGCCGCTGTAGGTGATGGCAATGGCCAGTACCCCGGCCGTCGGGCCGAGGCCGACGGCGCGCACGAACAGCAGGGCCCAGACAATTTCCGGCACGCTGCGCAGGAAAATCAGCAAGCCGCGTATGGGCCAACGCAGCAGTTGCCCCCAATAGCTCGGGTGGCCTGCGCGGGAGGCAGCAGACAGCGACAGAGCACGACTGGCGAGCAGGCCGGCGGGAACAGCCAACAGCAACGCCAGGGCCATGCCGGCCGTGGCGATGGCCAGGGTCTGCAGGGTGGCTTGCAACAACAGCTGGATGAACTCGTCGCCATGGGCCGGTGGCCAGAAGGCGGATACAAACCGGCCCATCTCGCTCTGACTGTCACTCGCCACCAGCACGCGGAGGTCCAACTCGCTGAAGCGGATGCCGGGCCACAGCAAGGCAAGGGCCAGCAGGGTGAGCAGCAGACGGGGCAGGGCGGCCGGATCGCGGGTGTCAGACGTCAGCATCGGGGGATCTGCACACTCAAGGGAGCCGGAGGAATCGGCGAGGATTGCAACTGCTCATTGGCGTAGAGCTTGTCGAGCAGCTCGCGGTCGACGGCGCTGGCCGCAAGGTCGAACAGGATCTGTCCATCACGCAAGCCGATGATGCGCGAAAAGTGCGCCAGGGCCAGCTCCACCGCGTGCAGGCTTGCGACCAGGGTGACGTTCTGCTCCCGGGCATGGCGGCACAGCACCGAAAGCGTGTGCTGGGCCAACACCGGGTCCATGGCCGATACCGGCTCATCGGCCAGCAACACCTCGGGCGCTTGATATAACACGCGGGCAATGCCTACGCGCTGTAGCTGTCCACCGGACAGTTGCTGGCAATGCGCGAACAACTTGTCACTCAGGTCCAGCCTGGCCAATGCCGCGCGTGCGCCCGGAACATCCAGCGGATGCAGCAGGTTCAGCAGGCTCTTGCCCAGACCCCACTGACCCAGCTTGCCGGCCAGCACCGCGGTGACCACGCGCTGGCGCGGGGGCAGGGGAGGCGCCTGATGAATCAGGCCGATGCGCGCGCGCAGCCGCTGACGCTGACGGGCAGAAAGCTGCCAGACGCGCTCGCCGAGCACCTGCAGCTCGCCGTTGCCCGGTCGCAGGGCGGTGGCCAGCAGGTTGAGCAGACTCGACTTACCCGCGCCGGACGGGCCGATGATCGCGACCTGTTCGCGTGCACCGATGTGCAGATCCACGCCACGCAGCGCCTGGACACCGTTGGCGTGGGTAAGGCTGACCTGGGTCAGATGCAATGTCATTTGAGCAGTTCGGCGGCGCGTGCGGCTTCCTCGATGCCCTTGTAGTTCTCAGGCTTGGTTTCGATGAAGCGGCTGGCGGCCTGCAGGTCCAGAATCTCCTTGTCCCTCGGGTTCGCCGGATCGAGTGCAAGGAAGGCTGCCTTTATCTTGGCTGCCAGTGCCGGGTCGAGGGTTCCGCGCACCGTCCAGTTGTAGTCGAAATACGCTGGGGTGGTCGAAAACACTTTGACCTTGGTGGTATCGACCTTGCCGGCGGCGACCAGTTTTTCCCACACGCTGGCGTTGAGCACCCCGGCGTCGACCTTGCCGGCCTGGACCCAGGCAACGGTGGCGTCATGGGCGCCGGAGTAGCCCACGCGGCTAAAGTACGTTTCCGGCTTGATGCCCTCCTTGAGCATGAAATAGCGCGGCATCAGACTGCCGGAAGTCGAGGACACCGAGCCGAAGGCAAAGGTCTTGCCCTTGAGATCGGCGAGGGACTTGACGGCTGGGTCGGCGGTGATGAATTTGCTGGTGAACTGGGCGTCCTGTTCGCGCTGCACCAACGGAATGGCATTGCCGGTTTTCAAGCGTGCCTGCACGAACGTGAAACCGCCCAGCCAGGCCAGATCGATGCGATCGGTAGCCAGTGCCTCGACCACCGCCGGATAGTCGCTGACAGGTACGAACTCGACCTTCATGCCCAATTGTTGTTCCAGATAGGCGCCAAGCGGCTTGAACTTGCGCAGCAGTTCGGTAGGGGCTTCATCGGGAATCGCGCTGACTTTCAGGGTCTCGGCGGCTTGCGCCAGCAGGGTGCAAAAAGACAAGGACAAGCCGACGGCCACTGCCAGGGTACGCTTGAGCATGGAACATCTCCGGTGCATTTACGAAAGAGTGTCGAGGCGCCTGGCACACGGTGATTGCTGCGTGGCGCTTTGTGAGGGTAGCCGAAATGGAGCGAAATTGACTGCTTTTGGGCTATTGCGGTTTATTGCGAAGGGCGGCATACGACCTGAAGCTGCCCGTTGAATCAGGCTGCAATCGGCCGCAGTCACCGGCAAGCAGCAGTTCGTAATTGTTATCCGATGCAAAGTTTGGCCATTGAATTTATAAAGGCGGCAAAGCACCGTATCAGGACGCCGTAAAGGTATTTACCATCGGCCAGCGCATTTCCAGATGTTCAGTCAAATAATTCATAAAAGCTTTGACCTTGGGTGTGATGGCGGCGCGTTCCTGGACGCATACATAAATATCGAGCGGTTCAGCGTAGGCATAAGTTGAAGCGTGGCGATGTTCAAACAGAGGAACGAGTTGGCCACTTTCGATAAAGGGCGCCGCCACGAACTCCGCCAAACGGGTTATTCCCGCGCCACGGACGGCCATTTGGGCTAGAGCGTCAACATCGTCGCTGATTGCGGTCGCATTGAGAGTAGCGTCGTAACGTTGTCCATCCCGGATAAAACCCCAACGTAGAAAGCGTCCGTCTAGCGGGTAGCGAAACGGTAGACAGGCGTGGTGCTGGAGTTCTTCAGGATCGCGTGGCCAGCCGGCTCGTTCCAAATAGATGGGTGACGCGCAGATGATAAAAGGGACTGAAACGATCTTGCGAGCGACGATCCCCTCTTCTAGTTGTGGTTTTATCCGCAGGCTCAGATCAATGCCTTCTTGAATATGATTAATTTTGCGATCTGTGGTTGAGAGTTCAAGTGTCAGGCGTGGGTAACGTGCAGCGAAGCCGGCGATTAGTGGCGCCAACACATGCCGCCCGAAAGCGGAGGTAGAAGCGATGCACAGTCGCCCTTGGAGTTGAGTCTGCGCGCTGGTGATCGCGCTTTGCGCCGATTCGAGATCACGCGCTATACGTTTCACTTTTTCGTAGTACACCATGCCGCTTTCGGTTAACGCCATGCTACGCGTGGTGCGCTGGAGAAGGCGCGTACCCAGGTGGGTTTCCAAGCGATTTAGGGTCTGGCTAATGGCTGCCGCACTGACGCCCAGGGTTTTGGCCGCGCCCACGATGGAGCCCGCTTCAACCACCTTGATAAAGCTAGCAATCGCCCCTAACAGGTTCATCTTTGTTCCAGCGAGAAGAGTCATTCATAAGATTTTATTTATAAAGCAACCACTGCTAGCCGTCTAGTTGCTAATTTTTGATCTTGCTATGGTGTTCATCACCTACTAATCGAAGATCAAAAAGGTCTGATATGAATCCAAAAACATCCTCTAAAGCTCTATTTTTCAACCAACGTAAGCTCTCGGTTCGCGCTACGCCTTATGTTTTCGCACTGTATATGGCCACCATCATGGCGCTCTTGATGTCATTCGTGATCACCGCGGCAAATTCCGGTATTGAGAATGATTACCTAAGTAATGCGCTGCACGCCTATAAATTGGCCATGCCAGTGGCATTCCTGTGCATACTCGTCGTTCGCCCCATTGTGCTCAAACTGGTGTCTTTGACTGTACACCCACATCGTTAAGGGCGGCCGCTTGCGGCCCAATTGATGGGGCGTTGTGGACAACCTTATTGGGTCGACTGTTGCCGGCCGTCACAGGTCGGAGTCGACCTAAAGCTGACACTGTCCGCAGTCAGCTCCAAGCCTTCTCTCGATCCAGCAGGTTGTGGGCTATTCAGCGGCGCCACGATCCCTCGGGCAATTCGACCTGCCGATGGGCCGCAGCCAAGGCAACCTTCAGCCCCTCTTTATCCAGCGGTATGCAGTAGGCGGGTTTAGCCCGTTCGAATCGCCAGCTTTCATCAAGACTGCCCGCATCTACCGCGTCGAATCCAATCTCGTCCAGTAACTTGATCACCAGCGCTTTCGCCGCCGGATCATCCGCCGCGATCGGCAGTGCGCGTCGGTCGGGCGCTGCTTTCGGACGCGCGTCTTGCACCAGGTCCTGGGCGAGGATTGCATTGAACACCTTGACCACACTGGAGTGGGGCAGATGCTCGGCGAGCAGGCGGCTGGTGGTGGTTTCGAATCGGTCGAGAGCGGCAATGTGACCGTCGCGCTCCGGGTAGTAATTATTGGCATCCAGCACAGTTTTGCCCTCTAGCCACTTGGCCGGCACGCTTCGGTAATGCTCAAGAGGAATTGCCACGAGTACAACTTCGCCAAATTGTGCTGCGTCCTCGATAGTGCCGACCTGACTGCCAGCAATGCCACTGCGCACGCTGCTCATGGTCTGCGGCCCACGTGAATTGCTGAGCATCGCCTCGTGTCCCGCGGCGATGACCAATTGCGCCACTGCACGTCCGATGAAGCCTGCCCCGATAATGCCGATACGCATGTCCTTGCTCCGCTGATTAAGTAAGAAGAAACCATGATGATTGCCAACCAATGGCAGATAAATAATCATCGACTACTTAGTCTCGTTACCAGGAGTGTTGAATGATGGACCGTCTGACGAGCATGGGAGCGTTTGTGATGGCGGCGGAATCCGGCTCCTATGCCAGTGCTGCCGAGCGATTGGGCCTGTCGGCGCAGATGGTGGCCAAGCATGTTGCCGCGCTTGAGCAGCGGCTAGGTGCGCGGCTACTGAACCGTACCACCCGACGCCAGAGCCTGACTGAGTTGGGCAGCGCTTACTACGAACGCTGTAAGCACATTTTGAGCGAGGCTCAGGCTGCCGACTCCCTTGCGCAGATCATGAACGACACCCCGCGCGGCAAACTGAAAATCAGTGCTCCCGTCACGTTCGGCTCCTATAGCCTCATGCCTTTTGTGACGGAGTTTTTGCGTCAACACCCGGAAGTCGAAATCGATCTGCATTTGACCGATCGCTTCGTCGATCTGGTGGAGGAGGGTTATGAGGTGACTTTCAGAATTGGCCCGTTGACCGCGTCCAGTTTGACCGCCAGGCCGTTGGCGCCTTATCGGTTGGTAGCCTGTGCGGCACCGAGCTACCTGGCCGACCGCGGAGTGCCGCAAATACCGGATGATCTGAAGAACCATGAGTGTCTGGGGTATGCCTATTGGTCCCGGCCGGCCGACCGCGAATGGGTATTCTGCAAAGGCTCCGCAGTTGAACGGGTACAAGTCGTCAGTCGATTGCAGGTCAATGAGAGCAAAGCACTGCTGTCGGCAGCGCTGGACGGGTTCGGGATTGTCCTTGGTCCGGAAGACTTTCTTGAGCCCGCGTTGCGCAGCGGTGAGTTGGTTCGACTGTTAGCTGATTACGAAGCACCGAGCCGACAAATGCATTTGCTCTACACGGCCAATCGTCAGAGAACAGCCAAACTCCGACGATTTATCGAGGATGCGCTCGCCCGCTTTGGTGCTCCTTGAGCAGGCTTTTGAGTTGTCTCAACCGCATTGAATGGTGATTAATCGCGGTCGCAGGCCGCGTCGTGCAAGATCTACCCGGTTGCGCCGCACTAGAGCATCACGCTGCGTCAATGCCTGTTGCAACCGCCGAGCCACTGCTACGCCAGGACAATACGTTTGAGCTTGGCGTTCAGTGCGGCGAACGCCGCTTCGGTACTGGCCTTGTGGTTGGTGATAAGCACGTCGATGCGTTCTGGCGGGCAGAAAGCGACGCGGCTCTCCACGCCGATCTTGCTGTAGTCGGCGAGGATGACCACGCCTTCGGCATTGTCGGCCATGGCGCGCGCCACTTCGGCTTCGCGGTGGTCGTAGTTGCTGGCACCGCGCTGGGCGTCGATGCCGACGGGCGATAACAGCGCGAGGTCGGCCCGATAGCGGCCAATTTCCGCCACCGTGGTGCCGCCAACCGTAGCGGGAGCACGGTCGCCGAGCGAACCGCCCAGTACGATCACCTCGTTGTGCTGGCCGCCTGGCACAGCGGGATTACGCAATTGCAACGCCACGTTGAACGAGTTGGTGATCACGGTCAGCCCTCCCAGCTTGGCCAGCTCTTCGGCGAGGATGACGGTGGTGGTGCCCGCGTCGATAAACACAGTCTGTCCGTGCGACAGCAGACTGACCGCTGCGCGCGCGAGGTCACGCTTGAATTTGACGTTGATGTTCGCCCGCTCGGCGATGGGCGCTTCGTCCTCAACGCGGATGGCGCCGCCGTGTATCCGCTTCAACTCCCCCTGTTCTTCCAGAGCGACCAAGTCGCGTCGCACCGTCTCGCGTGAAACGTTCAGCTCCGTGACGATGCGGTCGGTGGTGACGCGCTGCAAAGTCGATAGCAGTGCGCGGATCCGCTGGTAACGCTCTTCTTGCCACATACCGGGTGTCCCTGCTGTTCGAGTCGCTGTCCGAGCACGCATTGTGGAGAGGCGTCAGTCGCTGTCAAGTTTGGCGCGGCCTCATGATCATTGGGCTGGCGCAGCCTGCGCGTCATATTTGTGTGATATTGAGGCATTATTGTTTTTTTGTGTATTTGGAGCTAGCCTCGTGGCCGGACGGTTTCTTCCCCTCGTCCGCATTTCGAAACACGCTTTCGCCATCGCCTCGGTTGTAACCTCTCATCTAGAAGTAGGAGCAATGCCATGCAGCGTCGCCAGTTTCTGAACACCCTCGCCACCGTTTCCGTTGTCAGTCCGCTGTTGTTGTCATCCCGCATAACGCAAGCCGCCACGCCCCCGGCCACACCAAGTGCGCTGGACCCGGCGCGCTGGTCGCCGCTCAACCAAAAGCGTCTGCAGGCGGTGATCGATGAGCACGGCGTCAAGAGCGCGTCCTACCGCCCTGACCAGCGCCCGTACGCGGTGTTCGACTGGGACAACACCTGCATCATGAACGACTGTGAAGAAGCGCTGCTGGTCTACCAGATCAATCATCTGCAGTACAAGCTGACGCCCGATGAGTTCGCTGAGGTGGTGCGTCAGGACGTGCCGAACGGCGCGTTCATGAAGGACTACGCCACGGTGGACGGCAAGCCGGTCAAGATGGAAGACATCGCCAGCGACGTAGAAGCGGATTACCGCTGGTTGCACGCCAACTACAAGGGGCTCGCCGGCGACAAGAGCCTGGAAGAGATTCAGGCCAGCGAGCAGTACAAGGATTTTCTCGCCAAGCTCTACTTTATGTACGACGCGATCTGCGACAGTTACCCGGTGGAGATCGGCTATAAGTGGATTCTGTATTTCTACAAGAACATGACCACGGCTGAGTTGCAGGCGATGGCCGAGGCTTCCAACAACTACGCCATCGGCGACGCACTGCGCAAGGTCAAGTACGAGAGCTCACGCACGTTGCCGGGCAAGGCCGGGGTGGTGGCGGATACGCACTTTCATGGCATCCGCATCCATGAGGAAATCCGCGGCCTGATGCACACGCTGCGCGCCAACGGCATCGACGTCTATGTCAGCACCGCCTCGATCGACGATGTGGTACGCGTGTTCGCGGGCAATCCTCATTACGGATACGACGTGCCGCCTGAGAACGTGATCGGCCTGCGCATGGCGATGGAAGGCGGCAAGTACACCACTCGCTATCAGCCGGACTGGCACTTCAACTACGGGCCGGGCAAGACCGTCGGCATCAAGAACGTGCTGGTTAAACGGAAGGGCTATGGCCCGGTGTTGGTGGCTGGCGACAGCGATGGCGATGCCTGGATGCTGCGCGACTTCAACGATACGGCGGTGGGGGTGATCGTCAACCGCATGAAGAAGGGCGAGATCGGCGCCGACAGCCAGCAGGCCGCTACCCAGTTGGGCACCCCGAACGCCCGCTTCATCCTGCAGGGGCGCAACGAGCACACTGGCCTGATGATTCCAGACGAGAAATCGCTCAAGTACGGTAAAGACGAGCTTAAGCTGCTGGCTTGATGGCACTGGCTCGCGGGTGGCCGGCGGCCATCCGCGAGCCGCAGTGCAACTCGCCTTGTACCTGCGGGAATGATGATTCTGCGCCGGAAAGTCGTTACCGCTACCGGCCCGAGTGAGTCAGTCGTATCGAGTCAAAATTGTGAGTGGCCCTGGAATTACGAGGAGCGCCCCACAGACCGCTTTTTGGCCGTTTGCAGCCGGTCGCGAAGGGCAGAAATTCATCGCGTTCACTAAGATCTGAGGTGTTGGTAGTCAAACGGAGGCGCGCAATGAATCGGTCATCGCTATTTTTCGGATCGTTCAGCATCGCCTTTAGCGCGACAGCCGCTGTTCCACCGCCCATGGGCCCATTCGATGTGATCGAATGGCCGGCCACTCTGAAGGAGGCCCCTTCGCAAGGCGCTACGCTTGGGGCGTTCGTCATTCAATTCGAGAAAACAACGCTAGCGCAGGTGTTGAGCGAAGCTTCCGTTGGCACCCTCGCACATCGAGGCGATGCAGGTGCAAGTGTGTATTGGTTGTGCTTCACCCAGCCAAGTGTCGGCGTGCGGATATGGATTATCTCGAATGCCGAGATGGGCGGGGACAGCCACTATGTGACCAGTGTCGTCGCCGAAAAACTCAAGACTGCACAGCCGAGCAGTGACTGTCCTGCGTTACCGGCACAGTTGCATCCTGTGTCATTTGCCAATCACCTATGGCCAGGTTCTACAGATATAGATATTCAAAGAGTGCTCGGGATGCCTTCACATCAGAATGGCGCATGGCGGACTTTCGACTTCCAGGGCAGAAAGCAAGGCAAGTGCGAAGGCGGATACGACGTGTCTAACTGGCTGTGGACCCGGTCGGACAACGGGCGCGTCAACAGGATTGATGCGGGTCAAACAACCAGCTGCTAGCCGCACTGTTGATATCGCTTCTGGCCAATAGCTGCTTCTGATCAGAGGCAGCTTCACGTACTGAGGCAGTCAGACAACGGATATGGCCACCTTGAACGGCTGCCTATGGGCTAGAGGCAGGATGAATAAGCCAGACATATTGCGCCAGCAGTGCCGCAATCAAACCGATGTATGCGGGTGACGGACTTATGAAATAGTGCTTTGTAAAGGCGTACGGGGCCACATGTAATAGTCATGTGAGCCGCGCATGAGGCGGCTTTCAACCCAGAATGGATGCGACGGACAAACAATGAACACTGCTCAACTATCGATTCGACAGTACATCAAAGCCAAGGACGGCAACCGTCCACATTTGTTGCACCAGGCCTTTACGCCAGACGCGATCCTGGACATGGTCGTGCGCACCGGATCCATCTCGTTTCCACCCCACGTCGAAGGCCTTGGGCCTATCGGTGATGTGCTGGTCAGGCGGTTCGGCCAGACCTTCGAAAACGTCTATACCTTCTGCCTGGGACACCCACCTGAACCGCAGGCCAAAACCTTCCAGTGCAAATGGCTGGTCGGCATGTCCGACAAGCACTCCGGCGACGCCCGGGTCGGTTGCGGTCTGTATGAATGGCAGTTCAGCCCCGAGTCGGGACTTGTCCAGAGGCTCACTATCACCATCGAGCACATGAAAACCCTGCCAGCGACTGATCTGCACTGCATCATGGAGTGGCTATCGCATCTGGATTACCCATGGTGCCGCCCGCAAGCGTTAGTGAGCAATGCTCCAGACATAGACACGCTTGAAGAGGTGATCCAGTACGTTACGGCCAATATTCCAACTCGCTCCTCGCCGGTGGACGGGTCGTCGCTATCTCAATAGTCGCTCAACCTGCGCCAACTCCCAGGTGCTCAGCAAACTGACCGGGTCAGTGCCGTAACGCCAGGCCTGGAGCGTGCCTTCGCGACCGTCCGGACTTCGGCAGTGTTGGCAGTGGTGCAAGCGGTTGCCGTCGAAGTCGAGGGTCAGACGCCAGCCTTCGATATCGACCTGTACCTGACCGGGTTCACTCGGTTCGTGGAGGCGCCGCAACGGGAGGACTTCCAGGGCGGCGTCTCGCAGGCGTTGGCAGACTTCGCGGGCGGTGAGGGCGGGTATCGGGGTTAGGCTCTGCAAGGTCATTCTCATTCTAGGGAGTAACTTTTGGAGCATTGTAGCGGTCGTTTAGCCGCATTAAACAAGACTTCCAAACACCCCAACCTCCCCGTAGGAGCTGCCGAAGGCTGCGATCTTTTGATCTTGATTTTTACCAGGACCGCCGAAGATCAAGGTCAAAAGATCGCAGCCTTCGGCAGCTCCTACAAGGGGATTTGTTTCGCCATTCCGCTATCTGTGGCTCCGGTGGGGTGTCATTTACCGGATACGGATTTTCGGTGTCACGGACATTCCGACTCGCAGCTTCGCCGCCGCGGGCTGATCGGGATCGATGCGAATGCGTACAGGCAAGCGCTGGACGATTTTCGTGAAGTTGCCAGTGGCGTTGTGTGGCGCAATGGCGGAGTAGGTGACTCCGCTGGCCGGTCCCAGGCTGTCCACCGTTCCTTGCAGCGTCTCGCCCGGCAAGGCATCCACCTCGA
The DNA here is from genome assembly GCF_047304405.1 of Pseudomonas sp. Pseusp11. Taxonomy (NCBI): domain Bacteria; kingdom Pseudomonadati; phylum Pseudomonadota; class Gammaproteobacteria; order Pseudomonadales; family Pseudomonadaceae; genus Pseudomonas; species Pseudomonas sp. Pseusp11. The sequence continues at coordinate 41,081 of NZ_JBGLZF010000006.1, read as the reverse complement.
TATCCACGGCTTGACCCTTTTGTACGCGCGCCAGTTGCGTCTCCCTGTAGTTGGCCGTGACATAGACGGCATCAAGCGGAACAATCGCCAGCAAGGGTTTTCCGGCATTGACGAAGGCGCCGATACGTACCGATTTCTGCCCGATCGTGCCGCCGATCGGCGCAGTGATGCGGGTATAGGAAAGTTTCAGCTCTGCGGTGGCTTGTGCGGCTTGCGCGTGAGCAAGAGCCGCCCTGGCTTTCTCCAGATCAGCTTTCAGGATATCCACTTGCTGCCGAGCGGCCTGTAAACCTGCCTGGCTCGTTTCCCCACGGGCCTGTTGAATGCTCAATTGCGCTTCGGCCTGTTGCCGCGCTTGCACCGTTCCCGAGCCGTCGGTAGCCAGGTTGCGATAACGGGTCTGATTGACGCTGGCCAGCTTGAGCGCAGCATCGTCTGCGGCAACGGCCGCTTGGGCCTGGCGGATGGCGGTTTCCTGCTGAATCAGGTGCGCTTGCAGGCTGGCGATGCCGGCCCGGGCACTGGCGACCTCGGCCTTCGCCGCGTTCAGGGCCGCAACGAAATCACGGTCGTCAATGATCGCAAGCAGATCGCCTTTCTTGACCAACTGGTTGTCTTCGACCATCACTGAGTCGACCGTTCCCGACACCTGCGGTGAGACCGTGGTGAAGTCGGCGTGGACATAGGCATCGTCCGTGGACTGGGTCGATGCGCTGGATTCGGGGCGATTGAGATAGAGAACACCGCCGATCGCCACTGCAAGCAGTAGCACCGCGCTGATGATCCTGGCTTTCTTTGGCAAGGCCATGATGGGTTATCCGTGTGAGGAAGATGAAGGAGAGGAAGAGGGCGAGACCACACGCACATCGGGTGCGGGGATGTAGGTCAGCCGCAGCACCAGAGGAATCAATACCAGCGCCAGAATGCCCAGCACGCGATAGGCATCGGCGATCGACAGCACCAGCGACTGCTGGCCGATGAGGTCCATCAATTGGGAAGGCTCAAGCGCCAGGGCGTTGTCTGCCAGGGCCGCATGGTCCAGCAGCAATTCCCCATGGAAACGACCACGCACGGTCATCAGCTGTCCGACCACTGCCGCACCGGCCAGTGAACCGAAGGCGCGCAGGGTGTTGATGGTGCCGGACACATATGGTCCTTCGGGGGGCTGCACAACGCTGGTGACCAGAAACAGCATCGATACCACCGCCATTGGCTGGCCGAACGCTTGCAGCGTTTGCACCACGACGAACTGCTCGCGGTTCCAGTCGGAGGTCAATTGCGCGCCGCAAAAACACGCCAGCGCGATCAACAACAACCCCAAGGCGAACACGAGGCGCGCATCGATCCACTTCTGATACAGCAGCAGCGCCACGACAGGCCCCAGTACCAGTTGCGGCAAGGCGACGATCAAACCGATCGATGCCATTTGCAGGGGCCGGTAGTTCTGCAAAGGGCCGAGATAACTGGCCGGCAAGAGTGAGCTGGACATCAGCACCACCAGCAGGCAGACGAACAGAATGCAGCCCAGTCCCAGGTTGCGGCGGCCGAGGATCTGCAATTTGATGAACGGTGAGGGGTGATACCACTCGGTCAGCAGGTAGACGGCCAGCAGGGCCAGCCCGGCCACCAGCGATAACGTGATCAAGGGCGAATGAAACCAGTCCAGCCGCACGCCTTGATCCAGGGCGACGGTGATCAAACCGAGCGCCGGCACACCGCAGGCCATGCCGGACCAATTGGCCTGCCCAAAGCGTGGGATCTGGATGGGCTCTCGTGGCAATCCCCATCCGACCAACAATCCGGCGATGAGGGTCAGGGGAATGATCTGCCAGTACACCCAGCGCCAGTCGAACAGCCCATCCGTCCAGTACCCGGCCAGCCAGATCGAGAGATTGGGCGCGAAGGTCGCGGTCATCGCATACAGCGCCAGCCCATACAGCCGTATGGGCGCTGGCAGGAATTTCAGCGCCGCCATCATCAACAACGGAATCGTCGTGCCGCAGGCAATGCCTTGCACAAAGCGCAAGGTCAGCAGCAGGTTCAGATCGTGGATGAAGGGCAGGATCACCGCCAGCAGTGCACAACTGCCGAGCATCCACAGTTCGAAGCGACGCAGCGAAAGCGTAATGGCGAACCACGCCGCAAAGGGCATGGCAATCAGTTCCCCGGCGCTGTACGCGGTGGTCAGCCAGGAGGCATCGTCGAGGCCAAAACCGAGTGCACCGCGTACATCGGCCAACGCCAATGCGCCGACGCGGGTGTTCAAACCCGCCATCATGGCCGCGAGAAAAATCCCGACGAGACCTGCCATTGGGCGTATCGAGGGCTTGGCCACGGGCGCTGCGGTAGCAGGGACGCCCGCTGGCGACAACGCGACGCCGTTCATTGGTCGGCCTTCGAGGGTGCAGCGACCGGAGACGCGAGGGCAACCGATGGAGGTGCCGTCGAATGATCGATGCCAGCCTGTGGGTCCCAGCCGCCACCCAGCGACTTGTAGAGGTTGACCACGGTGAGCGTGGCGTTGGTTGCGCTGTCATTGAGACTGGTTTGGCTGGCAAGCACATTGAGCTGCGCCGTCAGTACGCTCAGATAGTCCGTAGCGCCTTGCTGATAGCCGCGTTCGGCAGACTGCAGTGCTTGCTTGTTCTGTTCATACGAAACCAACAATTCACCGTGCCGGCGTTGTTGGGCCGCCCAGGCATCCAGGGCGTTGTCCACTTCATGCCAGGCTCGCAATACCGTTTGCCGATATGCCAGCGCGGCGGTTTTTTGCCGTGATTCGTTCAGGGCCAGGCGTTGCGTCAACCGTCCCCCCTGGAAGATCGGAAGGTAAACCGTCGGGCCTACGGAAAAGAAGCGCGAGTCCCAACTCGCGAGATCGCTGCTTTCGAAGGCTTCCACGCCGACTTTTCCTTTCAAGCCGATGCGTGGGTAGAAATCAGCCTTGGCCACACCGATGGCGGCTGTCGCGGCATGCAGCTGGGCTTCGGCGCGCAGGATGTCGGGTCGCCGGTGAGCCAATTCCGAAGGGACGCCGACCGGTACGCGGGTCGGCAGCGACGGCAAGGGCATGGCGTCACGCAGTTGCGCATCGAGCGCGCGTGGCTGTTCTCCCATCAACAACGCCAGCGCATTCATCAGGGCGTTGCGGCGCTGGGTCAGTTCGGGAACCAAGGCCTTGATCGTCGCCAGTTGCGCGCGAGCGGACGAGGTTTCGAAGCGCGTCGCGACGCCGTTACGCTCGCGGCTTTCGGCCAGGCCGAGGGTGCGTTCGGCAATCCTCAGATTTTGCTGCGCAATGTCCAGTTGTGCCTGCGTTCCGCGCAACTGCAAATAGGTGCGCGCCACTTCGGCGGACAAAGCCACCCGTGCCGCTTCGCGGTCATACACCGTGGCTTCCAGGGTCGCCGCAGCACCTTCGCGCGTGCGCTGGGCACGGCCCCACAGGTCGAGCTCCCAACTGGCATCGAATCCAAGCTGCCAGAAATTATCGGGGGCAGTAGGCGCTCCCAGGGCGGCGAACTTGCCATGTTCGCTGAGCCCCTCACGCGTGTAGCTGGCATTGGCCGCCACGCTGGGCAGCAACAGCGAGGAGGCGATGCCCAGTTGCGCCCGGCTTTGTTCAATGCGTTCGGAGGCTATGAGCAGATCAAGGTTGTCAGCCTGCGCACGTGATTGCAGCTCGGCGAGCACGGCGTCGTTGAACAACAACCACCACTGGGAGGGCACTGCGGCGTCGGAAGTCAGGGGGATGCTTGGGTGGTCCTGTCTGGGCGCCAGCACCACTTCGCGAAGACCATTCTCAGGCTTCACGAAATCGGGGCCGACCATGCAGCCGGCCAGCGAGACGGCGCCTAGCGTTGCGATTGCGCACTGCCGAAATTGTGAAAGCAGCCGTTGAGAAGTCATTGCAGCGTCCTGTCGAGGAAGGGATCGCCCCAGGCCGATATCGGATGATGTCGGCCGAGCAGGGCGTCACCGAGCACGCAGCTGGCCGCGTGTGCGGGCGGTGCTGTCAGTGCACCGGAGTAAAAATGGGCTTGCTCTTGTCCTTCAACAGGACGACCAGAAACTTGGCGGGTTTGGTGAGGCTGGCGTTGCGCCCGACCGTGTGGATGTCGTCCGGGCCTTCGTAGAAGGTCTGACCCGGTGTCAGCGTGACGGATTCGCCACCGCGCACACCCATCACAATCGAACCCTCCAGCACATAGATGAATCCGTGTGCATTGTGCCGATGCACGGGATCGCCTCCACCCGGTGGAAACTCCACCGTGATCATCACCGCTTCCTTGCCGGGATAGTCCGCCAGTGCTTTGGTCATCAGCGGTGTTACCTGCGCCGGTGGCAATGCCTCCTGTGCGCCGGCGGTGCCGGTGGTCAACAGGAGCCCTATGGCGAAGGTTCTGAAAATGGACATGGCGTGTTCCTCGTTGTCGATTAGTAGATGGCGCAGCACCCTGGCGGGGCTGCGCCTGTGTGCCGATGCCTGATCAGGACAGGCCGGACTTGTCTACGCCGAATGCCTTGTCGTACGAGCCGGGCACGACCTGGAAGCCCACGTTGATGCGATTCCAGGCATTGATCGACATGATCAGGAAGGTCAGGTCCGAAAGCTCTTTCTCGGACAGTTGTATACGAACACGCTCATAGAGCTCATCAGGCACGCCATGGGCGGGAATCTGGGTGAGGATTTCGGTCCATGCCAAGGCCGCGCGTTCGCGTGGGCTGAACAGCGTTGACTCACGCCAGATGGCGACATGGTGGATCCTGAGGGGCCGCTCGCCATGGATCGTGGCTTCCTTCACGTGCATGTCCACGCAGAAGGCGCAGCCGTTGAGTTGCGATGCCCTGATATCCACGAGATCGCGCAGCGACTCCTCGATGGCGCATTGCTTGAAGGCAAGGCTGAACTCAACGAACTTCTTGAACAGCTCCGGGGATTGCTTCTGGTAATCGATGCGCTGGGTCATGGTGAATCCTCTGTGTGAGAAATACGTAGGTGGAGATTCGATAGCGTCCTGCCTGGCTGACTGGCGCGGTCCTTAAGCCGATGTGCGGCTGAGCCAGTTCAGGAAGCGTGTCGGACCGATGTGCGCGTCGTCGCCCGCGACCAGGGATCGATCATTCAACTCATCGCCGAAGTAGCGCGCATGCACGTCGGCGATGACCTGCCGCTTGTCGTGGTGCGCGGCAAGAAACTTGCGCGCCAGTTCATCGAGAGGGAAACGATCAGGTCCGCCCACTTCGACGATGCCATTGACCGGTGCCCCGACCGCGAGATCGGCCAGCACCGCCGAGACGTCATCCGAGGCGATGGGCTGGATAAGGGCAGGCGAGAGGCGAATCGTGTCGCCGTCGGCACCCGAATTGACAATGCCTTCGATGAACTCGAAGAACTGCGTCGAACGCAGGATGGTGTAGGGGATCTTCGACGCCTTGATCAGCGCTTCCTGGGCGACTTTTGCCCGGAAGTAACCGCTTTGCGGAAGACGATCGGGGCCTACGACAGAGAGCGCGACATGGTGCTCCACCCCAGCGGCCGCTTCGGCTGCAAGCAGGTTTCGACCGGACGTTTGAAAGAACTCCATGACGGCCCGGTCTTCAAACGAGGGAGAGTTCGCCACATCGACGACGACCTGAGCACCGGCAAGCGCTTCGGCCAGCCCCTCGCCAGTGAGGGTGTTCACGCCCGTACGTGGCGAGGCCGCCACCGTCTCGTGTCCATAGAGACGTAGCCTGCTGACAATGTTCGACCCGATCAGTCCGCTACCGCCAATAACGACAATTTTCATGTCCCGCTCCTCGGTTGGGTGTCGATCAAATTCGTTGCAGTGATCGATGTAGGGAGCATGCTCGCCAGCCGGGCGCGATACTTTGTCGAAGCCTTGGGTTTCCATTGAATTTGGCTTGGCTATTTGTCCAGGAACCCGTGTTATAAATCACGTCGCCTGGTCGCCAATCGTCGGCCGGTAACCACGGGCATGTGCCCGGCGCGTGAGTACGGGACAGGAGCCCTGAATGCTATTGGTGTTTGATGACTGCGTGCTCGACCTGGACCGGCGAGAACTCCTTCGGGCCTCCCAGGTCGTTGCCACTGCGCCCCAGGTTTTCGACCTGCTGGTTTACCTGGCGCAGCACCGCGAGCACGTCGTTAGCCGGGACGACCTGATCAATGCGATATGGACTGGCCGAATCGTCTCGGAGTCGACCCTTGCCAGCCACATCAATGCGGTGCGCAAGGCGGTCGGTGACAACGGTCAGCAGCAGCGTGTGATTCGAACGGTGGCCCGCAAGGGATTCCGGTTCGTCGCCGACGTCAAGTCGCTGGATTGCGTTGGCCTTCCAGGCACCGAATCCGCCCCCTCGGTTCAAGCTTCTGCTCCCGAGCCGGCGCTGCCGGCCAAACCGTCCATTGCGGTCTTGCCGTTCGTGAACTTGAGCGGGGACGAAGAGCAGGATTACCTGGCCGACGGCGTGGTAGGGGACATCATCGCGGCGCTGTCGCAGTATCGCTGGCTGTTTGTCGTCGCGCGCAACTCGAGCTTTACCTACAAGACCCGTACGGTGGACGTGAAACAAGTCGGTCGCGAACTGGGCGTTCGCTATGTGCTGGAGGGCAGTTGGCGCAAAGCCAACAATCGCGTGCGCATCACCGCCCAGCTGATCGATGCGACAACCGGGGCTCACCATTGGGCGGGTCGTTTCGAAGGTGTGCTGGGAGACATCTTCGAACTGCAGGACCAGATCACCGAAAGCGTGGTTGGCGCGATCGCGCCAGAGCTTGAGCGGGCGGAGATCGAACGTGCCAGGCACAAGCCCACCGAAAGCCTCGACGCCTACGATTATTACCTGCGGGCAATGGCCAAGCTTCATCATGGCACCCGGGAGGCCATCGACCAGGCGCTGCCGCTCTTCCATAGGTCCATAGAGTTCGACCCGGATTTTGCATCGGCCTATGCGATGGCGGCCTGGTGTCATAGTTGGCGCAAAGCCAATCGCTGGATGACTGATCACCCGCGGGAGGTCGCTGAGGGTATCCGACTCGCTCGCCGGGCAGTGGAGTTGGACAAGGGCGATGCGGTCGCTCTCACCAGAAGCGGCCATACGCTTGGCTATCTTGCCGGCGACCTGCGGGGTGGCATTGCATTGCTGGACAAGGCACTCGTGCTCAATCCGAACCTCGCCGCCGCGTGGTTCCTCGGCGCGTTCCTCAGGCTCTGGCACGGCGAAACCGATGCAGCCATCGAGTACTTTACGCACGCCATGCGGTTCAGCCCCCTCGACCCGGAGCTGTATAGAATGCAAGCCGGAATGGCAGTCGCGAATCTCTTCGTGGGGCGCTTTGATACGGCGTCGTCATGGGCAGAGAAAGCACTTCGGGATTTGCCAGGTTTTCTGTTGGCCGTCGCCATCCTCGCAGCGAGCCATGCGCTTGCCGGACGGATGGCCGAAGCGCAGCGTGCGATGGACCATTTGCGTAAGCTCGATCCTACGTTACGCCTCAGCAATATCTCTGATTGGCTACCGATCCACCGGCCGGAGAATCTCGCCACACTGGTGGACGGTCTACGCAAAGCGGGACTGCCGGAATAAAGGAGAATCATCCATGTTCACGTTCTTGCAGGCTCACCCCTTGATCTGCGCCGCCACCCTGATAGTGATTGAACTGGCGCTCTGGCAGTTCATTGGTGCCTCGCGGCGAAACCTGCGGATGTGTGTGCGCGTCGGTATTTTTGTGCTGTTCTGCTGGGTCATGCTGTCTGTCGGTATCAGCCCCTTGCAGCCACCACTCTGGCCGGAGGATCCGGTACTGAACCTGATCGCCACGGTGTTGGGCATCAGCTGGTGGCTGTTTGCGGCCAGAGTACTGACGGTGATCCTGGGCAATGGCCTGATCTCGCGCGCCGGTCACAACGCTCGATTTCTCTACGATCTGATGGGGGCGTTGATTTTCCTGATCGGCATTGTCGGCGCCGCGGCCTATGTCTTGCAGCTGCCGGTCAAGGGCTTGCTGGCAACTTCCGGGGCGATGGCGGTCATTATCGGTCTGGCGGTGCAAAGCACATTGAGCGATCTGTTTTCAGGCATCGTGATCAACACCACCAAGCCTTACCAACTGGATGACCAGGTTTCCATTGATGGTACTCAGGGGAAGGTCGTTGAGATTGACTGGCGCTCGACGCATTTGATCACCGAGATGGGCGGCATGGCGGTGGTCCCCAACTCTCTGGCAGCGAAAGCGCGAATTATCAATTTCAGTCGTCCCGGAAATGTGCACGGGGTCAGTGTGATCATTGCAGTACCCAGCAGCGTGCGTCCGCGCCGCGTCATTGATGCCCTGGAAAAAACCTTGCGCGGGACCCAGGCGTTGTTGCCCGGGTTGTCCGCTAAAGTTTCGGTAAAGAGCTCTCATCTTGAGTACACCGAGTACGAACTCAAGGGCTATATAGCGTCGGATCAGAACAAGACCGAAGTGTGCAACCTGATGTTCGATCTCGCCCACCGTCACCTCGAAGCGGCGGGTGTCTCCTGGGATGCCGGTCAGGAAAACCAACCCTGGAACCGTCAACGCCAGTTACTCGAGGACGTGCGTATTTTCCGCTCGCTGAGCAGCGATGAGCGTGAACGGCTCGCCAGTGACATGACCCCAGTGGACTATCAGGCTGATGAGGTGATTCTGGCTATCGGTGAGGTTGCCGATTGCCTGATGGTCATCAGTACCGGGGTGGTCTCCGTCTCGATTCACGATGGTGAAAAACTGATTGAGGCCATGCGTATGGGGCCGGGGGAGGTCATGGGCGAGGAGGGGATTCTCGCCGCAGGTCCTTCGCGAGCGGAGTTTCGCAGTATCACCAGTGGCCGACTTTTCAGGATTGAAAAAAACACGCTCGAAAACCAGTTAGAACACCTCAGCGATTTGAAGTCTGCCCTGAGCACTCTACAAGACAAGCGCCTGGAAATCCGTCAGGCCGTGGTCATGCAAAAGCCCGTAGAGATCAAGAAAAGCGGGTTGTTGCACTGGTTGCTGCAACGGAAGTGAAAATCGCCGCCAGTCGTCAGACTGTCGGACTTGCAACCTCCAGATTATTCAGCAGCCACTCGCTGAAGCTTCGCGCCAGCACATTGTTTTCACTGTCGCGATGGGTCAGCAAGGCCCAGTTCGGGCCGCGAATGGTTTGCTCCACCAAGGGTTGCAACAGCCCGTTGGCGCGCGCCTGCCGACTCAGTAATTGGCTGACCAGGGCGATACCGAGCCCCGAGCACGCGGCATCCAGCAGCAGGCCGGGGTCGGAGAAATTCAGTCCTTGATCTTTCTGCCCGACATCGATGCCGGCCTCTACTGCCCAGTGACTCCAGTCCATTTCCCGCTCGCCATGAAGGGTGGTGCGTTGCTCGCGGGGCACCGCCAACAGGTGCGGGTGACAAGCCGGGTAGAGGCGGTCTGCGTGCAGCACCTTGAAGCTGCATTCGGCTTGAGAACTGATGTCGTCACGCACGGCGAGGTCGATGGTCTGGCTGATCATGTCCGGGACTTCATCGGTACTGAAAATCCACAGATCGACTTCCGGATGCTCACGGCGAAAATCCCCCAGGCGCGGCAGCAGCCAATGACGGGCGAACGCCGGAGTGGTGTTGAGCACCAGTTGGTTGGGCTTCTGATACTGCCCAAGCCGGCGTATGCCGACGGCCAGTTGTTGCAACAGCGCCTGGGTGGTACTGAGCAGATCGTGACCCGCATCGGTCAGGCTGACGCTGCGGCCACTGCGAAAGAACAAGGGCTGTTCAAGGTACGCCTCAAGGCTGCGGATTTGCTGACTGATTGCCGATTGGGTGAGGTTCAGTTCGGCAGCAGCCTTGTGAAAACTGCCCAGCCGGGCAGCGGCTTCAAAGCCGCGAAGGGTGCTGAGAGGCGGCCAGTGCTTGAGCATGCTGATAAGTTCCTCTAATCATTTATCTACAAAATCCATCGTTTGTTTGCCCGTTTTTACAGCCGTAGCATGCATGCCAAGACCGCCAAGGCAGTTTTAGTGAACACAATAACTTAACTAAAAGGGCTTTTTGTCATGCAGCAGAATGAAATTCGAAACAGTGGTTGGTGGATGCCGGCAGAGTGGGCCAGGCACGCCGCGACCTGGATGGTCTGGCCGCACAACAAGGCACTCTGGGAGTCGGGTTGGGGCGTCACATTGGCGCTGGTGCAAGAGGACTTTGCTCGTGTGGCCAACGCCATCGCCCGTTTCGAACCGGTGAAAATGGTCGTCGACCCATCTGCTGTCGCCAGTGCCCAAGCGTTGTGTGGGCCCAACATCGAATTGATTGAATTGGCGGTGAACGACAGTTGGTGTCGAGACTCCGGTCCAAGTTTCGTCTGCCACCCGCAACAAGGGTTGGGCGGTGTGAGCTGGCGCTTCAACGCGTGGGGCGGCAAGTCGGCCCATGATCTGGATGAAAGCCTGGCGCGCCGCGCACTCAATCACCTCGGCGTGCAATGCTTCGGCACACCCCTGAGTAACGAAGGCGGTGCCATTCATGTGGACGGCGAGGGCACGCTGATCACCACCGAATCTGTATTGCTCAACGCCAATCGCAACCCGGGCATGAGCAAGGCGCAGATGGAGGAAATCTTCACGCGTCTGCTGGGTGTGAAGAAGACCATCTGGCTGCCGGGCGATCCGGACCATGTCACCGGCGACATGACCGACGGCCATGTCGATGGTGTGTGTGCTTTCGCCCGCCCTGGTGTGCTGCTGGTGGACGCCACTCACGACAAGCAGTCGGTGTATGCCGAGGTGGTACGGGAAAACCGTCGTGCTTTGGAGCTGGCAACAGATGCCCAGGGCCGACAGTTTGAGCTGATCGAGTTGTATGAAGCGAGCGATGCCGTGGACACCGACGCTGAAGTGTTCTGTGCTTCCTACACCAACTTCTACATCGCCAACAACGCCATCATCATGCCGGCCTATGGCATCAATGCCGACCATGCGGCTGCGAACGTGTTGGCTCAGGCTTTCCCCGAGCGCGAAGTGGTACCGGTGCGAATCAATCATCTGGCCCATGGCGGCGGCGGTGTGCATTGCATTACCCAGCAACAGCCCGCTTGGCCACTGGAGGGTTGATGCCATGACTCTATTGACGATTGCCACTACTCAGATGCCCTGCACCTGGGACTTGCAACACAACCTCGATCAGGCTGAGCAGTTGGTACGTGAGGCGGCGGCCAAGGGTGCCCAGGTCATCCTGCTGCAGGAACTGTTTGCCACACCGTATTTTTGTATCGAGCAAAGTCACCAGCACCTGGCGCTGGCCGAAGAATATCGAGACAGCCATGTACTCAAGCGCTTTGCCGCACTGGCCAGGGAGTTGGGTGTGGTGCTGCCGCTGAGCTGGTTCGAGAAGGCGGGCAATGCGTACTTCAATTCCTTGAGCGTGGCCGATGCCGATGGGCGCCTGCTGGGTGTGTATCGCAAGACCCACATTCCCAACGCCATCGGTTATCAGGAGAAGGAATACTTCAGCCCCGGCGATACGGGTTTCCGTGTTTGGGACACCGCTTTTGGGCGCCTCGGTGTGGGCATCTGCTGGGATCAGTGGTTCCCCGAGACCGCACGCTGCCTGGCGTTGATGGGCGCGCAAGTCTTGCTGTTTCCCACCGCCATTGGCTCTGAGCCTGGCTGCGCAGCGCTGGATTCACGGGACCATTGGCAAATGACCATGCGCGGTCATGCGGCTGCCAACATCCTTCCGGTCGTGGCAGCCAATCGCGTCGGCCGAGAAGTAGCGACCACCGATCCGACCCTGCAGATGAGCTTCTACGGCTCGTCCTTTATCTGCAACCACAAGGGCAAATTGCTCGCCGAGGCCGACCGTGACAGCACCGGCGTGCTGGTGCACAGCCTGGACTTGACCGCCATGGGCGAAGAACGCCAGAGCTGGGGCATCTACCGCGACCGCCGCCCGGAGATGTACGGGGCGCTGTTAAGCCAGGACGGTCGTCACATCCATGCACGCTGGAATACTCAGGGGATTTGACATGCGCATTTGCAAAAAGCTGTTGATCGGCACCCTGGGATTGGCACTTGGCGGTGTCATGCCGTCGCTGCACGCCGAGGAAAAAAACTTAAGGCTGTACAACTGGGCTGACTATTTCGCCGAGGACACCCTGACCCGATTCACCGCCGAAACCGGGATCAAAGTGATCTACGACGTCATGGATGGCAGTGAGACGCTGGAAGCCAAGATGCTCGCCGGCGGAAGCGGTTATGACCTGATCTTCCCCGGCGATACCGTTGCCGAACGCTTGATGCGCGCCGGCAGTCTGCTGCCGCTGGACCGCTCAAAGCTCGCAGCTCTGGATGACATCGAACCCGGCTTGCAGAAGCTGCGTACCCATTATGTGCATTCGAGCCAGGCCACGGTTCCGTATACCTGGGGCACCATCGGCCTGACCTACAATGCCGAGCAGGTCAAACAGCGCATGCCGGATGCGCCGGTCAACAGCCTGGACATGCTGTTCAAACCGGAACTGGCCGCCAGGTTTGCCGATTGCGGTATCTCGATAATCGATTCGCCCGATGAAGTGTTGGCGGTGGTGCTCAATTACCTGGGCCGGGAGCCACGCAGCGCAAAACCTGAGGACCTGGTCGCAGCGAGTGAGCTGCTGCTCAAGCTACGGCCGTACATTCGCAAGTTCCAGTCGCAGCCGGTGACCGATCTGGTCAACGGTAACTTGTGCCTGTCGCTGGGTTACAGCGGGGACATGACTCAGGCGCAACGGACGGCGGATACCGCGGGCAAGAAAACCACGTTCCAATACCGCATTCCCCGGGAAGGCACTACGGTGTGGATGGACACCATGGCGATTCCGGTCGATGCCAAACATCCGGAGTACGCCTATGCGTTTATCAACTTCATCATGCGCCCGGAGAATATGGCCGCGATCAGTAACTTCACCGGCTACCCCACCTCCAACGCCAAGGCACGTCCGAGCGTCGACGCAGTCATGCGCAACAACCCGGATATTTATCTCGACGAGGCCACGTACGAACGGCTGATCCCTGGCAAGGACATTCCCCAGCCCGATATGCGGGCGCGCATGCGAACCTGGACCAAGTTCAAGACGGCCACCGTGAAATGAGTACATATTCCAAGGATCAACCCATGTCGACTCGTCGCGAGTTCATTAAGCAGGCTTCGATCGTTGCCGGTTTGGGCGCAGTCGCGTCCCTCGGACTGGGCCTGACACCTTTGCGCGTGCAAGCAGCCACTCAGGGCCGTTGGCGTATGCCCGATGAGGCCGACAAACACCAGCGCGCCTTCGTCGCTTTTGGCGCACAGGAGGCTATCTGGAAAGACTTCACCCCTCACGTGCAAGAAGCCATTGGCCTGATCGCGAGCACCATTGCCCGATATGAACCGGTGACGGTGTTCTGTCGCGAGCACGAGCGGGATCTGGCCGAAGAACACTGCGGCACGCTCAATATCACTTACGTCACCACCGAACTCGACGATATCTGGATGCGTGATACCGGGGCCAACTTTGTCATCGACGGGGAGGGCGGGCTCGGCGCTGTGGATTTCAACTTCAATGGCTGGGGCAATAAACAGCGACATGCCGAGGATGCACAGTTGGCCGCTTTGGTTGCCCGCACCGTGGATGCCCGCCACATGCGCAGCGAGTTGGTGGGAGAGGGCGGTGGTATCGAAGTCGATGGTCACGGAACGGGGATCATGACCGAAAGCAGCTGGATCAATAGCAACCGCAACCCCGACTGGAGCAAGGCCGAGGTCGAGCAAGAACTGAAAGCCCGCTTGGGGTTGCGCAAAATCATCTGGCTGCCAGGCATCAAGGGCAAGGACATCACTGACGCCCACGTCGATTTCTACGCCCGCTTCGTCAAGCCAGGCGTGGTGATCGCCAACCTCGACAACGACCCTGAGTCATACGACCACAACGTGACACTGGCCCACCTGGAGATTCTCAAGCAGGCCACGGATGCCGACGGCCGCAAGCTGCAGGTGCACACAGTGTCGCCACCGCTCAACCCACGAAAGAGCCAGTTCAGCCGCAACAACCCGGACTTTGCCGCTGGCTACATCAACTACTTCGTCATCAACGGGGCGATCATTGCGCCGGAGTTCGGTGACCGGGCGGCAGATACCAAGGCCTTTGATTTGTTGTCTGAACTCTATCCGGAACGTGAGGTGGTACAGCTCAACATCGACTCGATCGCCGCCGGTGGTGGCGGTATCCACTGTGTGACCAGCCACCAACCGCAGGCTTAGTCTGAACCCGCGCGTCGGCGTGCCCTCGCATCCGACGGCGCTGGTTAACGCTCCAGAGCCGCTTCGATCGCTGCGATGTCGATCTTGCCCATCCCCATCATGGCGTCGAACGCGCGCTTGGCCGCCGCTCGATCTGGATTGGCTATCGCGGCGCTGAGGACGCGTGGCGTGATCTGCCACGACAGTCCCCACTTGTCCTGGCACCAGCCGCATACATTTTCCTGGCCGCCATTGCCAACAATCGCGTTCCACAAGCGGTCGGTTTCGGCCTGGTCGTCGGTCGCCACCTGGAACGAAAAAGCCTCGTTGTGCTTGACCCCCGGCCCACCGTTCAGTCCGAGACAAGGGATGCCCATCACCGTGAACTCCACCGTCAAGACATCACCCTGTTTACCCGCCGGATAGTCGCCCGGCGCGCGAAGGACAGCGCCCACCGAGCTGTTGGGGAACGTCTCGGCGTAGAACGTCGCAGCGTCCAGCGCGGCGCCGTCGTACCAGAGACAAATCATGTTCTTGCTGATCATCTTGGTTCTCCAGGGTTGTGATAGGTAGGTGGATTTTAGCAGTGCAGGTAACCGTATATCCCTGGTCTACGCTACAGGGCAGAACCGAGCGGCATATCTATGAGGTTGGGTTATGTCTGAGGATGGTTGTGGGCGCAGCAGGACAAGTATTTTCTTTCCGGTTTTCAGTATCGGACAGGCAAAGCTGATCATTGTAGTGCTTATCCTTTTACTGGTTGTGGTCAGCGCCGTTGTGCCCGATACGGCTAATGACGAAGGGTGGTTGCTAGTCCAGCAGATGATCTTGGTTGGGTACAAGGATATTGGGAGCCTTAGTGAAGGTTCAAGTTATAGGTTGGTAGTAATGGTTGGTTTTTCTATGGCGGTTATTCTGTCTTGGGTTGCCGCCATTGTGATGTCGTTGACTCGTATTAATATGCATGCTTTTCAGCCTATTGAGAGAAAAAGCTATTTATCAAGAGTTTCGACTGTTGTGGTCATGCTAGTACTTTTGTTACTTCCTATTTTTCAAGAGCTGCCAAACAATGATTTTAACTTCTCATATCATGTGTTTAAGGCGATGTGGGAAAGTAGATCTTTGATAATCGGGGCGAGCGTTACGTATTTTTTGCTCTCTTTGTCGTTTTGGGTGCTGATTTTATTTGAGGTTTCTAACTTGTTGGGTCGGAGGTCGTTATGAATGTGGCGACGGGCGAGCAAGCCCGACACCGGTCAGGTATACGAATGCAATCGCACTGGCGACAGAGTTGGAAAAGCATTACTCACCACTTGTGGGGAGAGTTCATGTACGACTTGTTAGCCGCTTTAGAAGCCCCCGAAACCGATAAACCAGGGAAACATAGCCCCGCCTTTATGCCCTTTATACTCCGACTTCCTTCTAAGCTGCCTTCGACAATAAAGCAAGCTGATCATTGCTGGGATAATTAATAAATTGAACAGCCATTGAAATGCATCTGTTGATTTCAAGGTGGTCGCCGCAAGTAGATTAATTAGAGCTATGCCAATGATTATAAGGTTGTATTTAATATGTTGGCGATTGATTAAGGCAAAACTTTCCCAATCATAAATCAGCCAGTCGATGGAGAATTCGTCGCATTTAGGGCACTTATGGGTTGGAGGAGGTTTGTCTGCGATATAACCACAGCCAGGGCATCGAACTTTCATGGCGCTATCCTGACACTCTCTCATTAGGTGACATGCCATGTCGCGTCTCTTGTCGCGGTAAGCGCGAGACCTATCGAGGGGAAACGCGACTGGGGCGACGGCAAGCCCGACTATGGTAAAGAGGGTAGCAGGGCACCCCCTGTTTGCCACTAGTCTGTCCACCGGTTGAATCCACAATCCAAAGCGGACCTAACCGGTTTCTGAAGCCATCCAGGTCAAAAAATTATGGAGCTGAGTCGTAAACTCTTTTGGCTTAGCGTACGGGTTCCTGGCCTGGGACAAGAAAAAAGAGATATGCATTCTCATGCACGGGTAATGCTGAACAAACAGCTCGGCATGCTCTTCCAGTGTTTGCGGCCACATCAGGTCCCGTTCAGAGCGAAGTACTTGAGTTGACCGGATGAGCTTGCGCGAGGCTTCGCGTTGCAAACGTAGCGATTGCGTCGGTGTGGTCGCCTGATCGATAAGATCGGCATATCGGGTCAGTACGGATTCAAAGTCACCATTCACGGCAATGGCAATATCACGCGACGGCTTGAACCGGTCGAAGCGCTTGGTCAGATCATTCCCCCATAAGCAACGACAGTGATGCTTGAGCCAATACCCCCAGCTCAATCGATTGTCAGCCGCCAATACTTCAGAGCGACTACCGATGTCGAAATCGATCTTGATGACTTCGGCATGCCGACTTTCCAGCGTGCGCCTTTTCGACTCCAGCATTTCCAGATCCTGCGACGTCGGAGGGCTGTGCAGAACAAGGGTCAGGTCCAGGTCAGAAACCCCCGGCACAGCGTCACCTCTAGCGACGCTGCCATAAAGATACATCCCGTCCAGCAGAGGTTCCGATCGAGCGAGCATCATGCAAACGTCCACCAGTAAACCCTGAAACTGTGGCTGCACCTCGACGTTGGGCACGGTGAGGATATAACCGTCTGCATCAATGCCACGAGGATGGAATCGTTCCATGAAGTCTTCCGTGAGTGGTGTTCAGAGAGGTACTTTAACAGAGCCAATAGTGGATGCTTCTGGTCGTCGAGCCTCGTGGCATCCACTTTTCCCTCCTGCTGACTCTTTCAATCCCACCTTCAAGGACCGAACCCGTGATCGCATCCCCCGACAAATTCCTCTTCCTGCCCGGAGCCTCAGGTAACACCCGGTTTTGGCATCCGGTTGCTGAGCGCCTGGCCCACCCGGCGCAGCAGGTCCATATCGGCTGGCCCGGCTTTGGAGACACTCCGCCCTTGCCTGGCATGACTGGCATGGATGATCTGGTGGCTCGCGTGCTGGCCGAGATCGACCGGCCCACAGCGCTGGTGGCGCAGTCCATGGGCGGCATAGTCGCTGTGCTTGCAGCGCTTGAACGCCCTGAGCTGATCACGCACCTGACGCTGACCGTCACCTCTGGCGGGGTGGATATGTCTGCTCTGGGCGCGCATGACTGGCGCCCGGATTTTGCTGCCGCCAACCCGACACTGCCGAGTTGGTTTCTCGACGACCGCACCGACCTCACGCTTCGGTTGGTCGAGTTGCGCATGCCAGTCCTGCTGCTCTGGGGAGATTCTGATCCGATCAGCCCCGTTCGCGTCGGCCAGCGCCTTGCTCAACTGTTACCCCGTGCTGAACTACACGTTTTCCCTGGCGCCGATCACAGTCTGGGCTTTACTCACGCAGCCGAAGTGGCGAGGTTGATCGAGAGACATCTGGCCTGCTGGTGAGCGCCTCGCTTAGATATGCAGCCAAGCCAGCGAACCCAACATGACGCCAACACCCGCTGCCCCAAACGAGAGCCGCTTGAGCCATTCCTTACGCGTCAGCAAGGTAATGGCCGCCAGTGAAATTGCTATTTGAATCGCTGTCATTGCCTGGGCCCAGCGGTGATGCTGATGCAGCGCCTGCTCTGACTTCTCGTCCCACTCTCTTGCCCCTTGTTCGAATGCTTCAGCCTTCTTGCGCGCCTCCTCCTTCTGTTCCCCGTACCGCCGCGCCTCAGCAACATAATGGGCGGAATCCAGCCCTGGGAGATGGCTTGCCAGATCCGACAGGTTCTGCCGGCTGGACTTGGCCTGGTAGTAATTCCACTCGTTGGCGGCTTCGGTTTTCTGGATGGCGGCGTTGTTTTTGTCCATGGCCGCCTCATTCTCCGTTGAGCCGGCCTGATAGCTCATCAGGGCGCCGACGGTCGCCATGATGGCTGTCATCACCGCAATCTTGCTGGCAAAGCTGTCGCCTTGTGCATGCGCATGATGGGTGGTGTGCTCAATATGTTGCTCGTGTGGGCTGGGGACTTCGAACTCTTCAGGCATGGGTGTCGATCTTGGAGGCGTTAGTGGAGATGGACAGCATTATGAATTGTCCCTGATTCTTTGGACACAGATGACTGGCAGTTAGTGGTCGGTTGTAGCCCTTCGTGACGGGCAGTAATCGGCCAGAAGCGGACATCTCGTCGCTTCGAGAACCGTGGCTACTCTGTATCGGGGTGATGAACGGAGTGGATTAATGATGAAGGCACACTCTATTTCTAGCTTCTGAATTGATAAGCTCTAGACAAGAAGCGTAGTGTTTGCTGCTAAATTCTCACCTATGGAGTTGGGTATGAGTAAAAGCTTTCGTGACCGCATCCAGGCAATGAATGAGATGTATAAGCTTCCAATCCACGAAACCCCGCACCTTTTTCCGGATGCCGAGGATCGTCTCTTGAAATTCAAGCGAACCCTGCTCGATGAGGTCGCCGAAATCGATGATATTGCGGAACAGGTTCGTCGAGGTGATGATTCCATAGATGTTCAAGTCGCGATTGCAGATCTCCTAGGTGATGTCATCGTCTACTGCCGTTCTGAGGCCATGAAATACGGTATCCCTTTAGAGGCCGTCTTGGATCTAATCATGGATAGTAATGAGAGTAAGCTTGGAACAGATGGCAAGCCGATTTACGATGAAAATGGGAAGTTTCTCAAGGGGCCAAATTATTGGAAGCCTGAGCCCCAAATCAAACAACTCCTAGCAAGCCTTTCGGCCCCAAATAATCACAAAATTCTGAGGTGATTACTTGTCAACTGTTAAAAGTGTTGGGAAGTGCCGGAGTTTGGTTGATATTGAAAAGATCATCTCCCAAATCGAGTCATCCGACAGCGATACGATCTTCCGCTTTCCTACAGATCCGCTCGAAGCTCGTCATAGCCCGATGCTCGATGCGTCTCGACTGCAGATGATCGTTACGCTCGCACGCCAAAAGCTTGAAGATGATTATCTGGACATTCATCCGAACACTCCAGACTTGAATGCTCTTCAGGCGGTTTGTGATTACTCACCCGGCATTGCGGGTGTCCGACTGTCAAAGGGAATACGCGTTGGGAAAAAAGAAGTCGATCGCCGAGATGTCCTAGTCTTCGCCGCCGAAAGAATGAAAGCTATGGACGCCCAAGACTTTGACCAAGTCATTAAGGGGCGGTGCATTGATCTCCTGTGCGTCAGCGGCTCAAGAGTCCAATTTTTGAAGCCTCTGTTCGCTTCACGAGGTAAGGCCAAAGAGAGGGATGACATGGCCCCAGTGATGCGCAAGCTGATTGATTGTGCCATGAAACAAACCAAGGATAAGGTGGATGAGCCTTTGACCAACGCGCTCGCATTGTTCTCTGCTGAACTCATCCAGAATACTCAAGACCATGCACTCAAGGATCATACCGGTAGACCGTATCTCTCGCATGTCGAGGGAATGATGATGGGATGGACACGGCTGTATGACTGGCTCCATTCCGAAGACTTCTCTGGTCACCCCCTCCTCAAAAGTTACTGGGATGGCGAGTCCACCAAGACAGATACAGGGCTCACAAGTCTAAGGGTATTCGAGGTGAGCTATTTTGACTCTGGACCTGGTTTAGTTAGCCGATACACCGGAAAGCCAGTGCAGGAGATGTCTCTCGACGATGAGCTGCAGGCACTCCTCACATGCCTGCGACACAAATCGACCTCGAAACCCCAAACCGCGGCAGGCGAAGGATTACCGTCCGTATTGCAACAACTGAGACAAATAGGCGGGATGATGAGAATCCGCACGGGAAGACTGTCGGTGTTCAACGCATTTGAGCCTGCCGACACTCGTGACATCTTTGACTTCCGTCACTGGGCTCAAACCAACCTTTCGCCCGTTCAAGGTGCAGTTATTTCCATCCTTGTACCGCTGAGGGCTCACTGATGGAACGGTTTTTTTCTTGGCGAAACCTAGAACACCGTCCCTCGCACGGCAGCATTGAAACTTTGGTGCTCTGCTACAAACGCTGCCAACTGACCGAAGGGAATGTATATGCAGATGTGGAGACAGCCCTCAAAAGTGATGCCAATCTTCCAGATTGTGTATACATCGTGGGCACTACCCAGCAATACAACATCTTCAAGGCAGCCTGGGACCCCACCAATATTCACCTGCAAACCATGATCAAACGTGGCATGAAGGCTGGCTTCGACTTCGTGAAGCAGTACACCTTCGCCGAATGGAATGGTGCAAATTTCCAACAACATAGCCTTGGACAAGAGCCAGGCCCTTACAAGATGGATCTGAAGCGTTTGATGAGCCGGGCCGTATACAGCCTCATCGAAAAAAACAATGCCGTCCACCAGGCTCCCTCCGGGCATGTGTTCAAGCATCCTTCCCAGAGAAGGAACAAGGTCTTCATCCAAGCAAGGGAGATCGCCTCCGGCGAGGCAGAACTGTATGTCGTCGCGTACTTGATCGCTCTATGCCACGGGGAGGCCCTGCAAGGCAGCTGCAAGGTCTTCATCGATACGATGGGCATCTATGCCTACGTTAAGTGCGCTCTGGCCCTGTGCCGATCCGAGGCAGAAATCGTAAGCTTCCACTCGTATGATGAGTTGGAGAAAATCAACCCGCCGCCGGAACCCTACTTCTGCATCATTTCCGCCTCCACCTCCGGCAGCATGGCAGGCAATATGGCAAGCAGCGTGTGGGATCCCGAGCGAATCGCCACTATCGTCGATGTGACGTCACAGGGGCGAGCCGGTGACGTGATGGTCGCGCTTGACAGTATGGGCGTCGCCTTTCCTGATTTGAAAGTCAGCGACGGTACCCTGATCGAGATCATCGGCGAAAATTTCTCGTCCAAAGCCAAGCCTCCTCGACCAGTCGTTATCGGACAGCCACATACCCCGAAGGCCTTAGCTGATTTCCACGAATACTTTGGTTTCTCGATATACCCCTTCAACACCCGCATCGCGACGAAGAGTAAGCTGCTGCAACTTGATGTCACGAAGGTGCTGGAGCACAAAGAATTTCAGAAATGGCTCAACGCAGAAATTGACTGGTCATTCCCGCTGACCGTCAGTCACGTTATCCATGCTGATGATGAAGCATCCAAGGTTCTGGCGGGGATCGTCGTAGATCGCCTGAGCGCTCGCTTGGCTGCAGGTTTGTCGATCACAGTGACTCCGTATCATGAGCTGGAGAAGGACAACTGCAAGGACGCCACTGGTGTAGTGATCGTTTCCACTGTCGCGAGGGATGGAGGCGTTCTTCGGGAAATCAGTCGCGATCTGCGCTCGTATATCAACGCTGACATTCCGAGGCATTTCCTCTCCCCAATCGGAATCCCCCAGACGAACGAGTCATGGAATCAATTGCGGATGTTTTTGGTACGCAACTCTACGCCCAGAGAGTACGGTTTCGCCAACTGGATCCAACTACCTCTCGGAGAAGACTCAGACGACAACTCATGGTATCGCCTGATTACGGCATATGAGGCACATTCAGACAAAAACATCCATGACCTAGAACTGGGATCCCTTAATGACACATCCAATATATTCCCCTCGCTTGAATTGGCTGGTAAGGCAGCATTAAACGCGTTTAATGGTTTTTTGGCGTCGCCGCGAGGCAACAAGCTCTCTCTATCGGAAGGCTTTCTCTTTTTCGGAGACAGTACTGATATTGCTAAGCGATATGCTGAAGTTGAGCCAAGCATGGTGTACCTCACTATCTCTGCTGTACTCCAAAGCGCTCGCGAATATAAAGAGCACGAAAGGCGCCTCCGCCCCAATGGCTACGAGTCAGTTGTGCTGGCACCAGAGTGCTTCCTGAGGTTCAACGACGCAATCTTGCAAGCGTGCATGCTGAGGGCGTGCCAGCCTGCGGAGTTGGACTACTCATCCAGCCCAGAACTCAGCAAGATAATGAAAGAGTTGTTGGTGAAGGTTTTTGTACGCTGTGACAAGGACTTTGGCGACGCAGCCCTGGAATTTGCCGCTGCCATTGCCGTGGGCTCACTTCGTCTTGCCAAGCGAGATATGGAGACATTGCTGGACGATGCGTTGGAACAGCACGCTAGCAAGCAATCTGAATTGCTTGGGATGCTCGTGTTGGCTAAACAAGCAAGTCACTAGGATCACTCGCTGAGTGTTGGCTTGTCATCCACAAAATGCCGAAAAAAATGGGGAACTAAAACTAGTTCCAGCTACAAAGATGAACGCAGTAGGCCGTACAATCGGTTCACTGTATATAGTCAATCAGGAACAGGCCATATCTGCTCCTAGCCGGCCTCTGCGATTATCACAGTTTAGCGTTCGCCGATTAAAGCGATATAGAAACTGCCGCTTTCAGTAGCGGCAGTCTCCATTGGTCTATCCTTCTGACTTAGACAGCGCTCTGAATTTTTTTTCCTTTCAGTTGGATGGTCAAGTGAGGGGCACCGACCACGCTACCCTGTAGTTCAAGGGTTCCAGCTTCGTAGTTCACGTGTCCCTTTGCGGAAAGGGTGTAATTATCAACGCCCACTACGTTTGTATTACCATCGCGCCACTTTCTTACATTGAATTGACACTCAAACGAGCCCGACTCAGTAGGCACTTGTCCTTGATACAGATAGTGAGGATCACCTCCATTTACTGATCCATCCTTCACAACCACCAATCCATCACCGTAGTCACCGGTGCTTGAGCGAAAGTCAACGTGAAAAATTCCATTTGTCATAATGAAACCTCAGCGGTTTAGGATCCCTTAGCGTAGTCGCACGATTGAGATGGCTGGAGGGCATTTTGTAACAAGGTAAATTGCTCGTCACTCCCGATGCGTCGGGCTGACCGCTATTGGCCGATAGGAGCCTGTCCTGACGGGCTGCAATCGTACTGATTCTTTTGAAAAAATCGGTCTGCCCAAACTGCCAGATCATTGACTGGTGAAAATGCCTGTTTTGCACGCTGCTACGTGAAATCCGAGTCCGGAAGCCTTTGCAAAAAGTAAAGGTTTCAGTTTCGGACGCGTACTTTTCTGATGCGCAAACGATTGCCGACTTTTTTCAACGGAATCGTACCCATAGCAGGAATTCATGCCCCTAGGAAAGACCTTCCTCGAATAGCGCGGGATGATTTTCAATCAAATCACTCCGAACATCGAAAAGTCTAATTGCGTGAATTTTAGCTTCTAACTCATCGCGTAGTGTTAAGGCCATGCACTTGCGTGCCATAAGCCAAAAAGTCTTTTCGTTGGGAGGGGTTTCACATGAAATCAATGCAATGTTGTCAAATAATTTTATAAAGCAATCAGCCATTTTTATGACAAAGTCAACACCTTGCTTGGCTAGTCGATTCCTAACAAGGAAATCTACATCTGAATAGAAGTGATTAATATGGGCTTTGTTGGGGGATGAATGACTATTGTTAATTACTTTTTGTACGTTTATTAAAATTGTATAGAGGTCATGATCTAGACCCAAAAGTGGAGTCTCTCTTAGGCAATCTTCTACGTCGTATCGCTTCAGATTCAAATTTTCTGGAATAAGCCTAGTAATACTATGGCCTTCCCAGCCGCCATCGATGGTGGTTGTGCTGCTCTTGGCCCATCCATTTAACCGTTCGAACCATTTAGGGTCGTTCGCATAGGCTGCTCGCTGCGAAGACCAAAGCATAAAGTCTACAACTTGTGATCCAGGATTGCTTTTGTCGGAAATTTCGAAGTTTACATCTGGGTAATATTTGACGATAAATGGAGCTGAAAAACAGTTTTGGCTCAATCCTTTCCACAGGTCTGGCCACCACTTTTCAAATAGTGTCTGCACACTTATTCCATGCCTACCCTCAAAAATAAATGTGAGCTCTCGCGCTTTTGAAAATAACCCCACTACAGCAAGCTTTGATGCGAGATCGTAAATCTCTTCAATGCCAGAAAAACTGGTTTTTCTTGCATGAAAAATATGTGATTTAAAGTTTCCGGTAATGTGCTTGTTTATAGCGTTGCAAAGATGGGAATGAGCATTTTTGCTGTCATCGGCGGCGTGAAAGTATCCTCTTTCAAGGGTTCTATCATCCATAGCTTTT
Source organism: Pseudomonas sp. Pseusp11 (assembly GCF_047304405.1). Lineage (NCBI taxonomy): Bacteria > Pseudomonadati > Pseudomonadota > Gammaproteobacteria > Pseudomonadales > Pseudomonadaceae > Pseudomonas > Pseudomonas sp. Pseusp11. Next base: position 16,791 of record NZ_JBGLZF010000006.1, on the reverse strand, counting down.
TGAGGCGCCAGGAAACGGTCGGTATCGATTCGAAGATTTTCTAATGCATCATCGATAACCTCCTGGCCGATGCGCTCCTCAGTTATTAGGCTGGCATATCCACTAAATGCGCCTTCTCCGAATTCAGTCTCATCGAGGTATACGAACATCCCGCACTTCCTTGGCCATAGTAAAAACAAAATCAGGTGCACACACCATAGCATCCCGATGAATTAATTTAGCTGGAGTAACCCAATGACCGCATTTGGCCGATAGTCGCCCGTCGCAACAGAGAACCTTCAACCCAAAGCTGCCAGCCACTGACTATCGGTGGCTGCATTACGACCGTCACAACGACTGGCATCTCGCCAGAAGCAGACGGTCGTGAATGACTTCATCCGCAGCGGATCACCGTCGTCCGGTCCGGGTGCTCACATCTACCCACACGGCCAACACCAGAATGCTGCCCTTGACGATCATCTGCCAATAACTGTCGACGTCGAGCATGGACATGCCGTTGTCCAGGCTGGTAATGACCAGCGCGCCGAGGAGGGCGCCGTAGACAGTGCCGGAGCCGCCGCGCATGGAGGTGCCGCCGATGAAGCAGGCGGCGATGGCGTCGAGTTCGCCCATGCTGCCGGCCGAGGGCGAACCGGCGGCCAGGCGCGCGGTGTTGACCACGCCGGCGAGGGCGCACATCACGCCCATGATCCCGAAAATCCAGAGCTTCACGGCCTGCACATTGATACCGGACAGGCGCGTCGCTTCCATGTTGCTGCCCACGGAATAGACGCGTCGGCCGAAGACGGTCTGACTGGTCACGTAGCTGAACCCGCCCAGCAGGATCAGCAGAAGCAGGACCGGCACGGGAATGCCGTCATAGCTGTTGAGGGTCTGGACGAAGCCGGCCAGCACCGCGCCGATCAGCAGCACGCGTACGACGTCACGCACCAGTGAATGTGCCGCCAGGCCGTGAAGGGCGCGATTGCGCCGTTGTTTCCAGGTCAGGAACAACGTCAGTGCGAACAGCAGAACGCCCAGGCCCGTGCCGATCGTGTGTGGCAAATAACCCTGGCCAATGTAGACGAACTCCGGCGACACCGGGGCGATGGTCGTGCCGCCGGTAATCCCCAGCAAAATGCCTCGGAAAGCCAGCATACCCCCCAGCCCCACGATGAAAGACGGAATGCGCAGGTAGGCGGCCATGTAGCCGTTGGCGAGGCCGATCAGCAGTCCGCACAGGACGACAAGGCTCAGGTTCGCCAGCAGCGGTATGTGGTAGATAACGTCGAGAATCGCCGCGACGCCACCGAGCAGGCCCAGCAATGAGCCGACCGACAAATCGATCTCGCCGCTGATGATGACCAGCACCATACCGCAGGCGAGAATCCCGGTAATGGACATCTGGCGCAGCAGATTGGAGAGGTTGCGCGGTGTCAGGAATCCGCCCTCGGTCTGCCAGCTGAAGAACAGCCAGATAAACGCCACGGCAAACACCAGCGCGAGCATCTTGTAGCGGGTGAAGAGTTGTTTGACCTGATTCATTTACGCGGATTTCCGATCTTTATTGTTATGGCTGTCAGGCTGGCTGAGTGCGGCGGCGAGCACCTGTTCCTGAGTGAGTTCATGGTTGATGAAGTCGCCCTGCAACCGGCCTTCGCCGATCACCAGTACGCGGTCGGAAACGCCGAGCACTTCGGCCAGCTCCGAAGACACCATGATGATCGCCACGCCTTCGGCCGCCAGCGCCCCCATCAACTTGTAGATCTCGTACTTGGCGCCGACATCCACCCCCCGGGTGGGCTCATCGAGAATCAGCACCCGGGGTTTGGTCAGCAGCATCTTCGCCAATACGGCTTTTTGTTGATTGCCGCCGGACAGACTGGTGATCGGCAGGAACGGGCTCGCGGTCTTCAGGTGCAGGCGCGAAATTTCCCGATCGATGCTGGCCAGTTCGGCTTCGGTATCGATGCGGGTCAGTTTCGAGTAACTGTCCAGCACGGCCAGGGTGATGTTCTGGCCGACTCCCAGGTCTGGAATGATGCCCTGGCGCTTGCGGTCCTCGGGCACCAGGCACAGGCCGGCACGGATTGACTTGAGCGGCGTGCGGGTGTCGATGAGTTGGCCGTCCAGCCAGACTTCGCCTTCGTGGCGACCGGGGTAGGCGCCGAACAGCGCGGTCACCAGTTCGGTGCGGCCTGCACCGACCAGCCCGGCGATGCCGAGAATTTCCCCGCGTTTGAGGACGAACGAAATATCGTCGACCCGTTTGCGCCTGGGGTTGTCGACGTCGTAGCAGGTGATGTGGCGGGCCTCGAAAATCACCTCGCCAATGTCGTGTGGCTCGGTGGGGTAGAGGTTGCTCATTTCCCGTCCGACCATCTGAGTGATGATCTGTGGAATATCCATGTCCGCCATGGCGGTCGTGGCGATGTGTTTGCCGTCCCGGATCACCGAAATGGTGTCACACACGGCGGCCACTTCATCGAGCTTGTGGGAGATGTACACACAGGCAACACCCTTGGCCTTGAGGTCGCGGATGATGTCCAGCAACACCTCGATTTCCGAACGGGTCAGGGCCGATGAAGGCTCGTCGAGGATCAACAGGCGCGCCTGCTTGTTCAGTGCCTTGGCGATTTCCACCAGTTGCTGATAGCCGCCGCCGTACTGCGAAACCGGCAGCGATACGTTCATGTCCGGCACTTTCAGTTCACGCATCAGGGCTTCGGCGCGGTGGATCATCGCCGGGTAATTCATCCGCCCACCAGGCAGCGTCAGTTCATGGCCCATGAAAATGTTCTCGGCCACCGACAGGTCGGGAACCAGCGTCAGCTCCTGGTGAATGATGACGATACCGGCGGCTTCCGTTTCGCTGATCGATTGCGCCTTGAGCGGTTGACCGTCCCAGAGGATTTCACCGTCCCAGGTGCCATGGGGGTACACCGCGGAAAGGATCTTCATCAGCGTGGACTTGCCGGCGCCATTCTCGCCGCACAGCCCGACGCACTCACCCGGCTTGACCTTGATGTCGATGCCATTGAGCGCTTTGACACCGTCGAAGGTTTTGACGATACCGTTCATTTGCAGCAGATAGTCGGACATGGCAGAGACTCATAAGCGGCACGTACGAGGCTGGTCCCGCAGGAGCGAGCTCCTGCGGGGGCATTACGGAGTGATGATCACTTTCCGGCAATCTGCGCCTTGGTGTAGAACCCGTCCTGTTCCAGCAGGTCGATGTTGTCCTTGGTCAACGGAGTCGGAGTGAGCAGGATGGTGTCGACTTTTTTGCTGCCGTTGTCGTACTGCGAGCTGTAGGCGGGTTTCTCGTTACGCGCCAGTTGCACCGAGAGCTTGGCGGCTTCGGAGGCGATGAGTTTCAGCGGCTTGTACACGGTCATGGTTTGAGTGCCGGCGATCACTCGCTTGACCGCTGCGAGGTCCGCGTCCTGCCCCGAAATCGGCACCTTGCCGGCCAGTTGCTGAGCGGCAAGGGCCTGGATGGCGCCGCCTGCCGTGGCGTCGTTGGAGGCGACGATGCCGTCGATTTTGTTGGCGTTGCGGGTCAAGGCGTTTTCAACAATGCTCAGCGCTTCGGTAGGGTTCCATTCCTTCACCCATTGTTGGCCGACGATCTTGATATCACCCTTGTCGATGGCCGGTTGCAGCACTTTCATCTGACCTTCGCGCAGGACTTTTGCGTTGTTGTCGGTGGGCGCACCACCGAGCAGGAAGTAATTGCCCTTGGGCGCTGCGTGCAGCACGCCGCTGGCCTGCATCTCGCCGACCTTTTCGTTATCGAAGGAAATGTAGGCGTCGATATCCGCGTTGAGTATCAGACGGTCATAGGACACGACCTTGATTCCGGCTTTCTTCGCTTCGGCCACTGCATTGGTCAGGACCGTGGCGTTGAACGGCACGATGACGATGACATCGACGCCACGGGAAATGAGGTTTTCGATTTGCGAAATCTGCTTTTGCTCGTTGGCATCGGCCGACTGTACGAAGACCTTGGCGTCCATTTTCTCCGCCGCCGCAACGAAGTAGTCGCGGTCACGTGACCAGCGTTCCAACCGCAGATCATCAATGGAGAAACCGATTTTCGGATGGGCAGCATCGGCCATCACCGGCAGCGACAGCAGGGCCAGGGCGCTGGCAAATAGCGCGCGTTTTACGTTCTTCATGGTGGTGCGTCCTTTTATTTTTGTTTGAAAGACACGGCCTGACGATGAGTATCGGGCTGGGAGAACTGTAGAGAATCGGCAGACGCAACGGACTACAGATTTGTCGCGCAAATGTCACAGCGCCCGCAGTCACCGTTGGCGATCAGCGATAGATAAACCGGTTGACGAGGTTTTCGAGCATCTCCTGCCTGCCGCTGACGGCCTGCGGATTCAGCTCGTTGGCGAATGCATGTTCGGCCAATGACTGGAGGTTGAACTCACCCGCCAGCACCGCCTGCCCGAACGGCTGCTGCCAGCCGGCGTAGCGTTGATCCTTGAACAGCTGAAGCTGGTCGTTCTGCACCATGGCGGCTGCCCGCTCCAGGGACTGGGCGAGGACGTCCATTGCGCCGACGTGACCATGGAACAGATCGATCTCATCGAGGCTCTGGCGGCGAACCTTGGAGTCGAAGTTGAACCCGCCATTCTTGAACCCGCCGGCCTTGAGAATTTCATAGGTGACCAGGGTCATTTCTTCGACGCTGTTGGGGAATTGATCGGTGTCCCAGCCGTTTTGCGGATCACCGCGGTTGGCGTCGATGCTGCCGAAAATCCCCAGCGAGACGGCCGTCGCAATCTCGTGATGAAAGCTATGACCGGCCAGGGTCGCGTGGTTGGCCTCGATGTTGACCTTGATTTCCTTTTCCAGGCCGAACTGCTGGAGAAAGCCAAACACGGTGGCGCTGTCGTAATCGTATTGGTGCTTGGTCGGCTCCTGCGGCTTGGGTTCGATCAGCAGGTCGCCTTTGAAACCGATCTTGTGCTTGTGCTCGACCACCATGCGCATGAAGCGGCCCAGTTGTTCGCGTTCACGTTTCAAGTCGGTGTTGAGCAGGGTTTCGTAGCCTTCGCGACCGCCCCACAACACGTAGTTGGACCCTTTCAGGCGTTGGGTCGCGTTCATGGCGCTGAATACCTGGGCAGCGGCGCAGGCGAACACTTCGGGGTCCGGGTTGCTGGCGGCGCCTGCGGCAAAGCGTGGATTGCTGAAGCAGTTGGCGGTTCCCCACAGCAGCTTGATCCCGCTTTCTTCCTGGTGTCGTTCCAGGTGATCAATCATTTGCGCAAAGTGGTTGCGGTACTCCTTCAGCGAATTGCCTTCCGGGGCGACATCCGTGTCGTGGAAGCAGTAATAGTCGATACCCAATTTGGAGAAGAACTCGAACGCGGCTGCCGCCTTGCCAATGGCCAGCTCCATCGGGTCGCCGGCGTGTTGCCACGGGCGTTTGAAAGTACCTGCACCGAACACATCCGAACCCGGCCAGACGAAGGTGTGCCAATAACAGGCGGCCATGCGCAGGTGTTCGCGCATGGGTTTGCCGAGGATGATTTTGTCGGCGTCGTAGTGACGGAAGGCGAGGGGAGAATCACTGGCAGGGCCTTCGTAGCGGATCCGGTCGACATCGGGGAAGTACGGCATTGGCAATGTCCTTGTTGTTCTTGGGCGTGTCTCGATACTAACAACGGCCCCATGCCTGCTGATTATGAAAATCACCAACAGCGGGTGCGATTTTGCGTATTGAGATTCGCCGTCTGCGCGCCTAGTCTGTGCAAACCGCCTCCGTGACAAGGGGCCCGGAACAAGCCTGAAAACAATGAAAACCGTACCGCCTGTTCACCGCATCGCACTGTTGTTCAATGGGAGCAAGATTTATGACCGCGGCATCATCAGCGGCATCGGCAACTACCTGAGCAGTACTCGCGCGTCCTGGGACCTGTTCCTGGAAGAGGATTTTCTCTGCCGGCTGAAAGGGATCGAGCGCTGGCAAGGTGACGGAATCATTGCCGACTTCGACGATCCGCTGATTGGCGAGGCGCTGGCCGGCATCAAGTTGCCCGTGGTGGCGGTGGGTGGTTCCTATCAGGATGAGCGGGCCTATCCAAAAGGCATTCCGTACGTCGCTACCGACAATAACGCACTGATCACACTGGCTTACGCGCACTTGATCGAGGCAGGACTGCAGCGTTTTGCCTGCTTCAGCCTGCCTGAAGCGCAGGCAAATCGTTGGGCTCAGGAGCGGGAAAAATCCTTTCGACGACTGATGCAACGTGACGGCTTGCACGCCGAGGTCTATCGCGGCATGGGAACCAGCGCACCGCTCTGGGACAGTGCCGTCGAACAACTGATCGCCTGGCTCCAAAGCCTGCCCAAGCCCATTGGCATCATCGCCGTCAGTGATGCCCGCGCCCGGCAGTTGCTGCAAGCCTGCCTGACCGCCGGAATCGCCGTACCGGAGCAGGTGGCGTTGATCGGCATCGACAACGACCCCCTGACACGCAGCCTGACCCGGGTCCCCCTGAGCTCGGTCATCCAGGGCACCGAAACCATGGGCCGCACCGCCGCGCAACTGCTGCACCAGATGCTGCACGGCAAGCCTTCCACGGGCACGCACATCCTGATCCCGCCTGATGCGATCAACGTGCAGGTGTCGAGTTTGCACCAACCCTTGGGCAACCCCTACGTCATGCAAGCGCTGCTGTTTATCCGCCAATATGCCTGCCAGGGCATCAAGACGGCGCAAGTGGCGGCTTATGTCGGCGTGTCGCGCTCATCGCTGGAGTCGCACTTTCGCACTGTGCGAGGCTGCAGCGTGCACGACGAGATTCTGCGCTTCAAACTGGCGGCCGCCACCAGCGGGCTGGAAAATACCGACACAGCGATTGCGGACGTTGCCCGTAATTGCGGTTTCAAATCCGCACAATATCTACACACGGTGTTTCGTCGCGAGTTTGGATGTACACCCCGTGAATACCAGCAGGGCGCGAGATAGCGATGCGGGGTGCAATTGGTCGATTGTTGTGTGGTGCAAAGGGCTGGTTTCGACTGTGGATTCAACCGGTCGATGCAACACGACTAAATTCTGTGTAAGCAGAAGGAGCGTGGCAAATGAGGAAAAAACCAAAGTACTTTCCGGATATTGTCAGAGCATTAGTTTTGGTCGTCATTGGCTGTTTCGTGGCAGTGAAAGGCGGAGATTGGCTTTTTGAATGGTGGGGTATACGAATTTCGCCGGGGCTTTACTTTTGCATGGCTTATCTATTCGTAGCCTTCGTAGTGTGGATAGCGACAGCAAAGCTGCTTAATGAACTGCGGGCTGAATCGATGGGGCAACAAGAGCGACTAGCATCTGTCGGTGATATGCCGGTTCGCGCCCCAAATGAAGGGAAGGCTGTTTACCGATATCCCTTCCATGTTGTATTTCTGGCAGTTGCCGTTTCTGTGATTTTCATAATCGTTCCAGCCATTTCAGATAATCCTGCGAAACCGATTTCGTCGGTCGGGTACCTGATGTGCTTTGGTTTTGCCACGATTGTAATCATATACGCCGCCTATCTTTTCAAGTTTTCAGTTCGCGTTGATGAGACACGTGTGGAGATTTACGGATTCACGAAAAAAACCTTCCTGTTGAGGGATGTTTTAGACGTTCAGTTACGCCGAGATAAAGGTAGCCCACGCGTGGTGGTAAAGCTTACGAATGGGGGGGTGTTTTCTTTTTCAGGGATGCTGAGAAACTTTTCCAGTTTGACAAAAACATTGCAAACGAAAATCAGATAGGACGGAATTGTACCGTCTCGGCTCTCTCCTGGTGGCTACTCTTGCGACGGTGTTCACAGGGTGATGTGGGAAGTCCTATTTCGGAATAGGGCGCGGAATTATTTTTAAGAAAATAAATCCGTCTTTTTTTTATTCAGTCTGGGCGGAAAAACGCCGGTTTAGTAAGGACTGCTCTCAACCCATGGTGATCATCCATCAGAACACTCCCCGTTTGTGGGATCACCCTCGGCCAGCATCTGCCTCATGATTCCTCTCTCCCTTGGGCCAGGTAATACGCCACTGGTTTCTCCCTCCAGCACAGTAATGCCATCCTCGTTGATCATCGTGATAACCGCCGTCGCACGACCTTTTTCATCCACGTCCTTGATGAGCCAATGGCAGGTGACGGTGTCCCCAGGATAAACGGGGCGCTTGAAGTGGAACGTCATCGCCGAGGCCAGCCAGCCAATCTGGCCGCCGATTTCAGTCATCAGGCTGGCCGTCAGCAAGCCATGGGAGACCGGTGCCTTGAAGTGTCGCGCTTGCGCGAAATGCGCATCGAAATGCACCGGATTGTAGTCGCGGGAGATCTGCGCAAAGCGCTGGATGTCTTCCTGCGAGAAGCAGCGGGAGAGGGTGAAGTTATCGCCTGTCTGGAGCCCTTCGGCTGCACGCTGTCTGAAGCTTTTCATTGAAGCGCTTTCTCCTTCGACTAAAAAGAATGCTCGGTCCCTGGAAAGTCGCCTGCTTGCACATCGCCGGCGAAGTCGCGGGCGGCACCGAGCAGCACGCCTCGCAGGTCGGCGTATTGTTTGACGAACCTGGGCAGAGGTCCGGTGCGCAATCCCGCCATGTCCTGCCACACCAATACTTGAGCGTCACAACCGTTGCCGGCACCGATGCCGACGGTAGGAATGGCGACGGCGGCGGTGATCTGTGCAGCGACCTCTGCGGGCACCATTTCAATGAGCAGCGCGAAGGCGCCGGCAGCCTCGAAGGCTCGGGCACTGTCGATCAGTCGCTGCGCATCGTCACCTCGCCCTTGAACACGGTAGCCGCCCAGTTGATGTTCGGCTTGCGGGGTAAAGCCGATGTGAGCCATCACTGGAATTCCCGAGCGCGTGAGTTTCTCGACCTGCGGCAGCATCTCGATGTCTCCCTCGATTTTCACCGCATGGGCGCCGCCTTCCTTCATGAAACGCACGGCGGTGTGGAAACACTGCTCGGCCGAAGCCTGGTAGGAGCCGAAGGGCAGATCGGCAATCACCAACGGCCTGCGGGTTGATCGGGTGACGGCGCGTACCAGTGGAATCAGCTCGTCAACCGTGACTGGGAGCGTGGATTCATGGCCGTAGACGTTGTTGGATGCCGAGTCGCCCACCAGCAGAACAGGAATGCCGGCTTCTTCGAAAATCGTGGCTGTGTACATGTCGTAAGCGGTCAGCATCGCCCACTTCCGGCCACGTACTTTCATCTGTTGCAGATGAGGAATCCGGATGCGTGCTTGCATATTCGACACTTCGTTGTTGCCATAAGGCGAGAACGTTTCACTCATTATCTTTTCCTCCGAGATGAAATAACGGTCAGCGCAAGATCTGCTCGATCAACAACAGCACCGCGATGATGATCATGATCGCTCCCGAGAGCCGACTGACCACTTGAGCCGCAACGGGACGTGCCTGCAACACGACTCGAGAGCCGAACCCCACCAGCAAATAAACCACGCCACAACTGAACGCATGGAGCAGGCCTAACGCGATGATCTGCATCGGCACCGGCCAGGAGGCCGTCGGGTCAGTGAATTGAGGCAGTAACGCCAGGAACAGCAGAAAGACCTTGGGGTTGAGGCCGCTCACGCAAACCCCTTTAAAGGTCCAGCGCGCCCAGGAGCCGGATTGCTGGGCTTGTCCCGCGCGAGGAACCGAAGGATGCAGGAGCATGCTGACGCCCAGCCAAAACAGATACGCAGCCCCGCCGACGGTAAGCACCGAAAGGGCAACGGGGTTGCTTGCAACAAGTCCGCCGACACCGGCCGCCACGACCAGCGTGGCGACTAAATGCCCGATCAGTAGCCCGGCCACGGCGGGCATCACCACACGCCCGAATAATCCTGCCGATATGGCATAGGCCCAATCGGCCCCCGGTGTAATCACGAATAAAAACGACACGGCCCAGAAGGCGGCGAAAACACTAAGGGTCATGATCGCCACCTTCTAATTACAACGGGTTTTTGCATTTTTCTATCTCGCAGACAGGAAGGGGCGACCGACTCGTTTCCAAGTGCGGACGACCAACAGCGTTAAAGTTCGAGAAAAAGAATAATTGAAACCGGCTAGAATATTTTCCCTATTATTCCAATGCAGATACTGGTTTGAGGGAGATTCTTCTATATGGACAGAATTGATCTGAAAATTCTTGCCGAGCTTCAGGCAGACGGGCGCCTGTCGGTGACTGAACTGGCAGAGCGGGTCGGTCTCAGCCTGTCCCCCTGCCATCGTCGAGTGCGTGCTCTGGAAGAATCAGGCGTGATCCTGGGCTATCGCGCACAACTCGCCCCCAGTGCACTTGGCCTTAACTTTTCGGCAATGGTGTTTGCGACGCTTCGCGAGGGCGATCACCGGGCGGTTGAAGCATTCGAGGTCGCGCTTCAGGAGATACCCCAGATCGTGGAGGCGCAAAGGCTTTTTGGAGAGCCCGATTACCTGCTCCACGTCGTCACCCGGGATCTGCCGGCTTTCCAGCAGCTTTATGATGAACGCCTCTCCACACTGCCCAACGTCCAGCGCCTGACATCCACCCTGGTGATGAAACGGGTCATTCAGGACCGTTCCCTTCCTCTGTGATTGAACCTGTCTGTTGGGTGGTGCCGGATCGGCTTTCAACTGGCTTGATCGGTCGCATAATGTTGCTAGGGCTTTTTGCGCTTCTACAGTTAGCATTAGGCTTTATCTACGCAGTAACCGAGTGGGTCGAACATTGATCGAACGACGCCAATTCAGCGGAGGCATGAAGGGAAAAAATCTCCGCTATCTGAATGAAAACCCTGATGAGCTTGCTCGAATGACCCGGGCAGGCTTTGTGCTGCTCGAGCATTTCTCGCTGCCTGCGTTCACCCAGGCACTGGACACCATTGTCACCGCGAATCTTCTACGACCCAGGCTGTTCTCTTCGCGAACGTTCGGCTTGAACGACGGCGAGGTCATCAGCGATCTGGGCCTGGTCATCCGGCCGGATGCACGTCTGGATGCTTCAGCCATTCACGACTTGGATCTGCTGGTGATTTGTGGCGGCTACAGGACAGAGCTCAAGGCTGATGATGAGTTCATCAGCCTGTTGCGAATGGCGGCGAACCAGGGTATCTGCCTGGCTGGGTTGTGGAATGGCGCATGGTTTCTGGGCAGCGCAGGTTTGCTCGATGGGTATCGTTGCGCCATTCACCCCGAACATCGCCCCGCACTCGCGGAAATCTCCAAGGCGACGCAAGTCACCAGTGAACCCTATGTCATTGATCGCGACCGCCTCACCGCGTCCAGCCCCTCGGGGGCATTTCATATGGCGCTGGACTGGATCAAGGGCTTGCACGATAAAGCCCTCGTCGAGGGGATCGAGGACATTCTGGCGTTCGAGGAGTCTCGCTATCGGCGCATCAAACCGGCCGAAAATATCTGTGTGAGCGCGCCCTTGCGCGAGGTGGTCAAGCTGATGGACGCCAACCTCGAAGAGCCTCTGGAGCTGGAGCAACTGGCGGCCTATGCCGGTCGTTCCCGGCGGCAACTGGAACGCTTGTTCAAGGAGCAACTCGGTACAACGCCGCAGCGGTATTACATGGAGCTGCGGATCACCGAAGCACGGCGACTGCTCCAGCACACCGAACTGTCCCAGGTCGACGTGTTGGTGGCTTGTGGCTTCGTGTCGCCGAGCCATTTCAGCAAGTGCTATAGCTCGTACTTCGGTTACAGACCTTCCAAGGAAAAGCGGCTCGTTAAATAAAGGCTTTCCTTCGAGTCTGCACACCTGACTTCCGGCCCGATTGCTGCCCCGTCCCGCAGGGCAGCCATCGAACGGCTTTTGACGCTATTTGTAATGCTGCTCAAACATCGCCACTTGATCCGGCGTGATCAGCTGAAAGGGTACCCAGACATCCGCTTCGACCGGCTCGCCCTTGATCATCTTGATGGCCGCTTGTACCGCGCTGGTCGCCTGGGCCTTGGGGTCTTGAAAGACGGAGGCGACCAGCATCCCGCGCTTGATTGCCGCCAGGCCGTCGGGCAGGCCATCGATGCCGACAATCGCAATTTCGCCCTTGGCTTTGCCGGCTTGCTGCAGTGCCATGGCCGCGCCGATGGCCATCTCGTCGTTGTTGGCGACGATGGCATCGAAGCCAGTGCCAGCCAACAGCCAGTTGCTGGTCAGGTCCATGCCTTTGTTGCGCTGCCACTCGGCACTTTGCTGTTCGATGATCTTGATCCCGGGGTAGTCCTTGAGCACCTGTTTGACCCCTTCGGTGCGGTCGTGCGTGGAGTTCTGTGCCAGGTCGCCCATGATGATCGCGATGTTGCCTTTGCCCCCCAGCTTGTCGGCCAGGTAGCGCATTTGCAGTTGCCCGGCCTCGATGTCATTGGACGCCACCGTGACCACGCCTTTGGGCAGCACGCGCTCGTCCGGGTGGCGGTTGACATAGACCAGCGGAATCTTCGCCTCGACGGCGGCGCGGGTCATGTTGGCGGTGGCGGCGGTGTCCACGGGCAGGACGATGACGGCATCCACCTTTTGACCGAGAAAGCCCTGAATCTGATTGAGCTGGCGAACCACATCACCCTGGGCATCCTCGAACTGGATCTGGACGTTCTCCTTCCTGGCGGCATTTTCCAGGCCGCTGCGCACATAGGTCATGAAGTTGTCGTCAACCCTGGCAATGCTGACGCCGATGCGATAGCTGGCGGCGGCCCATTGGCTGGCGAGTAATAACAGCGTGGCAAATAGAAGTGTGCAGCGACGCATGATGGTTTTCCTTTTGTTGTTATGAGATGAGCCAGTCAGTTAAGCCGTAATGCGACCCGTAGCAGCTGTCGAGCCCCAGCGAGGCTGCGTTCGGCGGCGAAGCCGTCGTGAATCCGGCTGATGCGGTCTGCCTGAAGCGCCGCGACTTCTGGTTTGACGACGGCTTCGCCGCCGAACGCAGCCTCGCAAGCTCGGCAGCTGCTACAAAGAGAGCGGTATTTCAATCCAGCGTGAAGGCTTGCCGAAAACGCTCAAGTGCCGTTTCGCTGTCGCCGCTGGCCCAGCCCTCGAGCCCGACGACCCCGGTGTATCCCATGCCGAACAAGGCCTTGGCAATGGTCGGATAATGGATTTCACCGGTGCCGGGCTCCATGCGGCCGGGGACATCGGCCACCTGGATTTCGCCGATGGCGCTGCCGGCGCGCTGGATCAGTTCGATCAGGTTTCCTTCGCCGATCTGGGCATGGTAAAGGTCCAGGTTCATCTTCAAATGCGGGCTGCCCACGGCCTCGATCAGCGCCAGGGTATCGTCGGCGCGAGCGAAGGGCGTGCCGGGGTGGTCCACTTCGGTATTGAGGTTTTCCAGCAAGAACACTCGGCCCGCGTCTTCGCCCAGGCGAGCGATTTTTTCCAGGGTCTTGCAGGCACTCAACCACATGCGTCCGGTGGTGTGGGCCACGGGTTTGACCGGCAAGCCTTTATCGCCCAAGCCAGTGCCATGCAGGTTGAGGCTCGGGCAATTCAGTTGTGCGGCGACGGCCAGCGATTCCCGTGCGCTGTCGAGCAGGTGCTGGATGCCTTCGGCGTCGGTCAGGTTGCCTGAGATGTAGCCGGTCATCGAGGTGAAGTCAGCGCCGGTGGCGACCAGAGCCGGGATGTCTTTCTGGGTCCAGTCCCAAATTTCGGCGCTGAAACCCAGCGCGTGAATCCGTTTGACGCGTTCGGTGAACGGCAGGTCGAGGAATACCATCTCGGCGCTGATCGCCAGTTTGAACGGGATAAAACTCATGAACGGGCTCCTTGCACGCGCACTGCTTTGCCCTGTTGGACGGACTCGATACACGCGCGGGCAATGGCCAGTGCCGCTCGGGCATCTTCACCGCTGGCCAGTGGTTTTTCACCGGTGCGCAGGCAGTCGACAAAGTGATTGAGCTCGGCCACATAGGCATCCCGCAACAGGTCGGTGTCCATGCGTTGGGTGTCGGCCTGGATGCCATTAGCCAAGTAGCGCACCAGGTCTGAGTCATTGACGCTGCCCATGGTCAGCATGCCGGCGCTGCCGAACACTTCCCCTCGAACATCGTAGCCATAAACGGCCTGGAAATTGGCCTCGGCCGTGGCGATGGCGCCGTTGTCGAAACGGATCGTGACCACGGCGGTGTCCAGAAACCCTTTGCTCTTGTAGTCCGGTGCAATCAGCGCATCGGCCATGACATAAACCTCGACCGCTTCGGCGCCGGGATTGAGGTAGCGCAGGGTATCGAAGTCATGGATCAGGGTTTCGAGAAAAATCACCCACTGCGGCGAAGCGGCGGGATTGTTCAGTGCCGGATCGCGAGTCAGCGAGCGCAGCAGTTGCGGCGTACCGATACGGCCGGCGACCACGTCCAGATGGGCGGCGCGGAAGCTTTTGGCAAAACGACGATTGAAGCCGACCTGCAATGGCACGCGGGCATCGGTGGCTGCGGCGATGGCGCGGTCGGCCTCGTCCAGGGTGATGGCCATGGGTTTTTCACAGAACACCCCTTTGCCGGCCCGTGCCGCGCTGATTACCAGTTCGGCATGGCTGCGGGCCGGGGCGGCGATCAGGACGCCGTCAATTTCCGGGTCATCGAGCAGTTGCTGTGGATCGGTATAGACCTTCTGCACACCCAACTCTGCCGCCAACCGAGCGGCCTGGCCGGGTGTCGGGTCGGCGATGGCGGCCAGGCAGGCGCCGGGAATGTGCCGGGCGGCCGTCTGACCGTGAAAACTGCCCATGCGGCCGGCGCCGATGAGGCCCAGGCGGATGATCTTGGACGTACTCATGAATTGACTCCCTTTTATTGTTGTTCAATGACTTGGCCGCAGGAATGTCCTCGCTGGCATAACCCTCGGAGCAAGCGCTGTGCCAATATTTAAATCATTGATATTTAAGGGTTTAATCAATATTTTCTGAAAGAAGTGTTCATTCTCAGGACATGTCTACACTGACATGTCAAAAACATGAACATGGAAGCGGATGTCGATGATGGTCAACCCACAGGTAACAGCCTTCAGCGCGCAAGACCTCGATTACATCACCGCTCTCGGCCCTGCGTCGTTGAACGAAGGCTCGATCGCCGCGCTGGAACAGGCCTGGCTGGCGTGTCTGAACGGGCGTACCGATCGACCTGCCGGGGTCAGGCCGGTGATTTGGGATTCCTGGCGGCGCAGCGTCGGCATGGGCCTCGATCCTGAGGATGGCGAATATCGATTTGTTGCTCCTGCGGTTCTGGCCGCGACGCTGGCGGCCAATCGCACGTTGATTGCAGCGGCGGCGCAGGTCATGGGGGGATTGCTGGCCTACAACCCCAGGGGCCATATCAACCTGACCGATGCTCAAGGCACGACCCTGTACTTCTGCGGCCTGGACCTCACACCGGTGGGCAGCCGGTTGCTGGAGTCGGTGCAGGGCACCAACTGCACGGGGCTGGCGCTTGCCGAAGATCGCTTGGTGTATGTGCTGGCCGAGGAAAACTTCGCCAGTGGCTTGCGTCGACGGCGCATGCACTGCGCCGCCGCGCCGATCAGGGATGCGCAGGGCAGGACGCTCGCCATGCTGACCCTGACCGCTGAGCCGGGCTGGTTTCATTTTCATACGCTGGGCACCGTCCAGGCCGCGGCCGAAGCGGTCTCGCGGCAGATGGCGCTGCAAGCCCTGCTGGAAGAGCAACAAACCGTGCTTGAAGTGCTCAACGAAGGGCTTGTGGTGCTGGATGAGCAGGGCTGCATCAAGGCGCTCAACCGTTATGCCCGGCAATTGTTCCGCGTGGGCCAGGATCTGCTCGGCAGCCCGTTCCAGCGTCTGGGGCAAAGCGAACTGACCGATAAGATTCTGCTGCATGGCGGGGAAGGGCTACGAGATTTGGATTGCACGTTTGAACTGCATGATCGCAGTCACTTGGTGTGTCTGGTATCGGTGTGCCCGCTGGAGCAGGGTGGACGGATTGTTTCGTTGCGTGAGAACCGGCGCATCCGCGAAATTACGCGCCGGGTCATCGGCACTCAAGCCAGCTACACCTTCGAGACCATTCAAGGTAATTCGCGAGCGATACAAGACGCCTTGCACCTGGGACGGATCGCCAGTCGCAGTGAATCGACCACGCTGATTCTGGGTGAGAGCGGTACCGGCAAGGAGCTGTTCGCCCAGGCGATCCATAACGCCAGCGAGCGTTGCGACGGTCCTTTCGTGGCGGTCAATTGCGGAGCCATTCCGCGCGATCTGGTGCAAAGCGAACTGTTTGGTCATGTCGAGGGCGCCTTCACCGGATCGGCTCGCGGCGGATCTGCCGGGAAGTTCGAATTGGCCGATGGCGGCACGATCTTCCTCGACGAAATCGGCGACATGTCTTTCGATGCCCAGGTCAGTCTGCTACGGGTCTTGCAGGAAGGCGAGGTGACGCGCGTGGGGGCGAAAAAATCGCAGCAGGTGGATGTGCGCATCATCGCCGCCACCCACCGCAACCTGAGCCAGGCGGTGGCCGATGGCGCTTTCCGTGAGGATCTTTACTACCGGCTCAACGTCCTGAACCTGACGGTTCCGCCGCTGCGGATGCGCCGGGAAGATGTGCCCTTGCTGGCGCGACATTTTCTCGGTCGTTGCGCGCGGTCATTGCGCAAATCGGTGCAGGGCATCTCGCCAGAGGCGCTGGATATTCTTTCGGCCTACAGCTGGCCGGGTAATGTTCGGGAGCTTGAAAACACCATCGAGCGCGCAACCAATCTGGCGATGACCGAGATGATCCAGCCGGGTGATCTGCCACTTGAAATCAAGCAAAGGCTGCGGCCATCGGTGCCGGGAAGTGTGCCCGAACC
>NZ_JBGLZF010000069.1:0-22815 GCF_047304405.1 Pseudomonas sp. Pseusp11 | reverse complement strand
GCGAGGGGGCTTGCCCCCTCGCCACAGCTCACAGGTGTTGCATCAGCGCCATCTACGTAGAACTACGTAGACGCCACGTACGTAGTAACGCGGATTTATTTGTCGACAGCATGGGGGGATATTGGGCCCGCTCCGCAAAGCGGACACAATTATAATAATTACCGCCGCAGTCACTGACTGTCGGCAGGAGACACGCTATGCCCCGTCTGGCTAAACACCTCGCCTGGTTTGCCGTGGCTGTCTTGGGAGCGTTTGCGCTAAGTGTCGTGGCCCTGCGCCGCGGCGAAGCGATCAACGCCCTCTGGATCGTAGTCGCAGCCGTCGCTATTTATCTCGTCGCATACCGCTATTACAGCCTGTTCATCGCCACCAAGGTGATGCAACTCGACCCCAATCGAGCCACTCCCGCCGTACTCAACAACGATGGTCTGGACTATGTCCCGACCAATAAACATGTCCTTTTCGGTCACCACTTCGCAGCCATCGCCGGCGCGGGGCCGCTGGTCGGTCCGGTGTTGGCGGCGCAGATGGGCTATCTGCCCGGTACGCTGTGGCTGATTGCCGGCGTGGTGCTGGCCGGTGCGGTTCAGGACTTCATGGTCCTGTTCATGTCCACCCGCCGCAACGGCCGTTCCCTGGGCGACATGGTCCGTGAAGAAATGGGCCGCATCCCCGGGACCATCGCGCTGTTCGGCTGCTTCCTGATCATGATCATCATCCTCGCGGTGCTGGCGCTGATCGTGGTCAAGGCCCTGGCCGAAAGCCCGTGGGGCATTTTCACGGTGATGGCGACCATCCCGATCGCGATGTTCATGGGCGTCTACATGCGCTACATCCGTCCGGGCCGTATCGGTGAAATCTCGGTGATCGGCGTGCTGTTGCTGCTGGGTTCGATCTGGCTGGGCGGGCAGATTGCCGCTGACCCGGTGTGGGCCAAGGCCTTTACCTTCACCGGACTGCAGATTACCTGGATGCTGATCGGCTACGGTTTCGTGGCAGCCGTGTTGCCGGTTTGGCTGATCCTCGCGCCGCGTGACTACCTGTCTACCTTCCTGAAGATCGGCACCATCGTTGCGCTGGCGATCGGCATTCTGATCACCATGCCCGAGCTGAAAATGCCGGCATTGACCCAGTTCATCGACGGCACCGGGCCGGTATGGAAGGGTGGATTGTTCCCGTTCCTGTTCATCACCATCGCCTGTGGTGCGGTGTCCGGTTTCCACGCACTGATCGCTTCCGGCACCACGCCGAAGCTGCTTGCCAGCGAAGGCCATGCCCGTTACATCGGTTACGGCGGCATGTTGATGGAATCCTTCGTGGCGATCATGGCGATGGTTGCCGCTTCGGTGATCGAGCCGGGCGTGTATTTCGCCATGAACAGCCCGGCAGCTCTGGTCGGCGCGGATGCTGTTTCGGTTGCGCAGACAGTCAGCAGCTGGGGTTTCGCGATTACCCCGGAAGCCCTGCAAGCGGTGGCCAAGGACATCGGTGAAACCACCATCCTGGCCCGTGCCGGCGGTGCGCCAACCCTGGCGGTCGGTATCGCGCAGATCCTGCACCACGTGCTGCCGGGTGAAAACACCATGGCGTTCTGGTACCACTTCGCGATTCTGTTTGAAGCGCTGTTCATCCTGACTGCGGTCGACGCCGGTACCCGTGCCGGACGTTTCATGCTGCAGGACTTGCTCGGCTCCTTCGTGCCGGCGCTGAAACGCACCGAATCCTGGACCGCCAACCTGATCGCCACCGCCGGTTGCGTGGCGATGTGGGGTTACCTGTTGTACCAAGGCGTGATCGACCCATTGGGCGGCATCAACACCTTGTGGCCGCTGTTCGGTATCTCCAACCAGATGCTGGCTGGTATCGCGCTGATGTTGGCAACCGTTGTGCTGATCAAAATGAAACGCCAACGCTATGTGTGGGTGACCATGCTGCCAGCGGTATGGCTGCTGATCTGCACCACCACTGCAGGCTTCATCAAGCTGTTCGATGCCAACCCGGCGATCGGCTTCCTCGCGCTGGCGAAGAAATACAGCGATGCCTTGGCCAACGGTCAGGTGCTGGCGCCGGCCAAAAGCATCGAGCAGATGCAGCACGTGATTTACAACGCCTACACCAACGCAACGCTGACGGTGTTGTTCCTGCTCGTGGTGTTCAGCATCCTGTTCTTTGCGCTCAAAGTCGGCATTGCCGCCTGGGGCACCAAAGAGCGTACGGATAAAGAAGCGCCATTCCATGCGTTGCCAGATGCTTGATCGAGGAGGGCAGCATGTTCAATGACCTGAGTCGCCTCGGTAAATACCTCGGTCAGGCCGCGCGCCTGATGGTCGGGATGCCCGACTACGACAACTACGTCGAGCATATGCAAACCGAACACCCGGACAAGCCGGTGATGAGCTACGAGATGTTCTTCCGCGAACGTCAGGAGGCTCGTTACGGCGGTAAGGCAGGGCCGAAGTGTTGCTGACCTGACAGCCAGGTTGACCCAGGCCCTGTGGGAGCGAACTCCCACAGGGCCTGTGTTATTTCAGTCGAGCGAGCAATGCCTTGCCGACCTCGATGGCCGAGGCTGGGTTCTGGCCCGTGATCAACTCGCGATCGATGACCACATTAGGCGTCCAGTTCGAAGCATTGCTGCGGTACACCCCACCGGCTTTTTCCAGCGCGGTTTGCGGGTAGAACTTCATGGCGCCACCATTAAGCAGCGCTTTGGCTTCTTCCTCTTCCTTGTTGCTGATAACGGTCATCTTGTAGCCCGCATAGATCCAGTCGGCGCGACCCTTCACCGGCTTCGCGGTCTGGAGTTGGCGGGTGAAGTTTTCGGCGTCAGGCAAGGTCGACAGCAGGGCGATCGGGCCATGGCAGACGAGTGCGGTGGTCTTGCCTTGTCCATGGAAATTCGCCAGCAAGCGACCCAGCGGACGGCTATGAAGCAGATCCTGCATCGGTGCATGTCCACCGGGAATGTAGACCGCGTCGAAATGCGCGTAACCGATCTGTTCTACCCGGGAAAGGCTGATGACCGGTGATTGTTCCGGCAGGGTCAGTTTCAGTTGATCGAGCAAGTCCTTATAGGTCTGAAGCGCTGCCTCATCGTTGTTGAAGTACATTTTGTCGATGGACGTCTTGTCCACCGACGGCGCGTTGCCGTTCGGGGTCGCAAAGGTCACGTGATGGCCAGCGTCGAGCAGCATCTTCACCGGTTGCAAAAGCTCGTTCAGGTAGAAGCCAGTCGCAAAGACCTTGCCGTCCTTCAAATCAAGTTTCGCCGAATCGGAAAGCACCACAAGTACGTTGTCAGCGCTGGCCGCCAGGCTGGTGCTGGCGAGGGCTGTGGCCAATGCAATACGGGTCAGTGTTTTCATGTCGCGTCCAGAAATAATCGGGCGAACGGTTGCCGCCCCTGCCTGGGTACTCTATTGATGTGTTATATGGCGATAAACTACCGCCAATGGAATTCATTTGGACCTGAGAGGCAATAATGCCCCGTAAATTCGACCATCTCGGCGATGTGGAAGCTTTCATTCGTGTGGTGGAGCAGGGCACTGTCAGTGCTGCTGCCGTCGCCCTGGCGACCACGCCTTCGGTGCTCAGCCGTGCGTTGACCAGACTTGAGTCGCGTCTTGGCGTGCAATTGTTGCGACGCACCACCCGCAGGCTCAGCCTGACCGACGCCGGTAAGCTGTACCTGGAACAGACTCGTTTGGCGTTTGCCCAGATTGAAGAGGTGGAGCGCAACATTCGCGGCCAGGAAGGCGAGTTGAGCGGGCGCGTTCGGATGAGCGTGCCGACGACTTACGGGCATCATCGTTTGCCGCCGCTGCTCAGTGCGTTTGCCCGGCAATACCCGGCTGTGCGAGTGGAGTTGAGCATTACCAACCGCAATGTCGACCTGGTCGCCGAAGGTTACGATCTGGCGATTCGCCTGGGGCAGTTGCCGGACAGTGGTCTGGTGGGCCGCAAACTGGAAGATGCTCGACTATGCATGGTCGCGTCTCCCCAGTACCTGGCTCGCGCCGGCATTCCTACGACGCTTGAGAGGTTAGGCGAGCACGTCTGCTTGCCGTTCATCATGCCCAGCAGCGGCAAGATCGGGCCGTGGTTGTTCTGCCTTGACGGGAAAAATATCGAATGGCTACCGCAAGCCAATGTGCAGGTTCTGGATGATGTCCTCGGCATCGTTTCGCTGGCCGAAAGCGGCCTGGGCATCTGCCAGACTTATGACTTCATCGTCCGGGACAGAGTGCAGCGGGGGCAACTGGTGGAAATACTTCCGGAGCTGAGTGGCCGCAGTCGACCCTTCTCGATTATTTACCCGCCTCACCGACAATTATCAGCGGCATCCAGGGCGTTGATTGAGTTCATTCTGGACAACACCTTGGCCTGAACGCGTTGACACTCCCGCGCTTCCGGGAGGCTCTGGCGTGCGTTTTGCTTTGCGCTTGAACGTCACCCCCTCAGGAGTTCAACGGCATGGATTTGAAACGCTCTACGCAACAACCTTCGAATGTCGCCCACGGCCCGTCGACAGGCGCGCAGCCCACACCATCGTCACATTATCGCTCGCTGACAGAGGGCGAAGTGATTCAGCCAACGGATGTAGCCGGTGACGACCCTCAAGTCTGGACACTTGTGCCCAGCCATTGGGTCAGCCAGGTACATTGTCTGGCTGTGTACGGTCAGGTACGTCGGCCGACGATCAGCAAGGGCTGTTGCTGACAGGCTGCCAGCCGCCGGGATACCTGGCTGCGAGCTTTATCCTGATTGAATCTCGATGATGGATGGGGAGCTCCCCCATCTGCCATCTTTCTTTGCCAGAGCCCTGGCCATGATTTCCATTCTCCCTTTTCAGAGTGTTCATGCACCTTCCCTCGGCGGCGAGACGAGATTGCGCTGTCTTGAAGCTTGAGCGTTCACCTGTGCACGGTTGCGAGTCTGCAGAAAACTGACGGTCTGAACAGCTTTCTTTCTGGTCAGACCTGTAAGACCTTGTTTTGCTATCGGTAAATAATAAATTCATGATTTTTCAAGGGAAGTGGCATGGGGAGTGCTCTACCCAGATGCATTCTTCAATGATTGCGCTGTGTTCGGCCAACCTGGCATTCGCCTGGATAGAAGCCGATCGAAGTCGTTGAAGAGAGGGGCAGTCCGCTGATCGACAGTGCTGTCGAGCAGTCAGGGACTCGTTTGATTCTTGACGGAGAAGCATCATGAACCACGATTCAGTTGCCGTGAGCGCAGCCAAACCAGCCAAGGCCTGGTACAAATCTCTCTTTGCACAGGTGCTGTGTACCTTGGTGCTGGGCATCGTGCTCGGTGTTCTGGTACCGGATTTCGCAGTAAAGCTAAAGGTGCTGAGCGACGGCTTTCTCAAGCTGATTGCCATGATCGTTGGCCCTATCGTTTTCTGTGTCGTGGTGCATGGCATCGCCGGTACGGGGGACTTGAAAAGCGTAGGGCGGGTAGGGGGCGTGGCACTGATCTACTTTGAGATCATGACCACCATCGCCCTGGCGCTCGGACTTGTGCTGGCTTTCATCTTTGGGCCGGGGCACGGCATGAACATCGACACTACGACACTGGATGCCGGTGCGATAAGCAGCTATTCGGAGAATGCCCACAAGCTTCAGGGCAGTGGTATCGGCTCGTTCATCCTGAACATCATTCCAACCACCTCAATTGATGCATTGGCGCGTAACGATGTGTTGCAGGTGCTGTTCTTTGCCTTGTTGTTCGGCTCCAGCCTGGCCTTGGTGGGCGGCAAAAGTGCGGAGCGAGTGACCTCGTTCATCGATGACATCTCCAAGGTGCTGTTCAAGGCCATGGGCCTGATCGTGCGCCTGGCACCCTTGGGTGTGCTGGGGGCAGTGGCCTACACCGTTGGCAAGTACGGTGTAGGTTCGATGAAGCAACTGATCTCCTTGGTCGCACTGTTCTACGTATCGATCCTGATCTTCGTGTTCGTGATCCTTAGCGCTGTGTTGCGCTATGCCGGGATCAACGTGTTCAAGTTCATTGCCTACCTGCGCGAGGAGCTGACCATCGTGTTGGCTACAGCGTCCTCGGATTCGGTGCTGCCGCAGATCATGCGCAAGCTGGAAGTGCTGGGCGTGAAAAAGTCAGTGGTGGGGCTGGTGGTGCCGACCGGCTATTCGTTCAACCTCGATGCCTTCTCGATCTACCTGACCCTAGCGGTCGTGTTTATCGCACAAGCTACCAACACGCCGCTGTCGATCGGTGACTTGCTGCTGGTGTTAGGGGTGTCGCTGGTGACCTCCAAGGGCGCCCACGGCGTACCCGGCTCGGCCATCGTGATTCTGGCTGCGACCCTGAGTGCGGTGCCAAGCATTCCGGTGATCGGCCTGGTGCTGGTGCTGTCCATCGACTGGTTCATCGGCATGGCACGCGCGGCGGGTAACCTGATTGGTAATTGTGTTGCCACTGTCGTGGTCGCGGCCAAGGTCGGTGATCTGGATCACGAACAGGCTCAGCGCGTGCTAAACAATCGGCAGGCATTCGAAGTGTCATAAGTGCCTGATGGAAGCGGCTACGCGCCCGTAGCCGCTGTCGTTGCTCAATGACCTTCAGTGGGCGTGGAACATGATTTTGGCGTAGTACGGATGGTAAGGCTCGCTGTCAGGCCGTCCTCTCCAGCATTAAATTTTTGCATCACTACTTGGCACTTTCGCTGCCGGCGTCACCGCTTGGTGCATTTTCATGAGAATTAATAGTGCATCGGTATTAATCGACACGCCGCGCTGGACGCCTTGTATTACACGCAGAATAAAAACAGTGAGTAGGAATTTCCCGCTTGTAGGGCATAAAACTCAAATCAGTTGCCAAATGCACCATTTTCGTCCGATCCAGAGTTGTGCAAGTTACAAGTGGAAAAACCGTTTCAGTAGCTTTATCGATTTTCGTCTCAGAAGTGAAATAATGTGTCGCAATTTAGTCTTGCTGGAAGGTTTTTTCGGTTTTTATGGGCCATGACAATACTTGGGCACAGCCCTTGCAAAAGTACTTTCAAACCACCGCTAGTGTGGTTTTTCATCGAAAAAAATAATGGGGGAACGTTATAAATGGGGCGCCAGAAATCAAACCGCAAAGGCCAAGTCTCTGGCGTCGGGACGCGTCAAGAGATTGCCGAATTCACGAGGAATTTGTTTCCAAATGAGACAGGAAGTTAACGACGCACACTGAGGTGCTCTACAGAAACAGTACTCACTAAAACAACGTAAGGCCTGATTTTATTGAAATAGCGAAGTTATAAGAAAATGCCGTCTGTATCGCGGCAAGGAGTAGGGTATGTCCCGAGCTTTTTTTAACGAAATGTATGATGCGAGTGGTGGCTGCCGCCCACATTACCAGGAGTTCGCGCGTTGGTTGGCGGACACACCTCTGGAGTTGCTGGATCAACGTCGTCGCGAAGCCGACCTGTTGTTCCACCGAGCCGGCATCACCTTCACCTTATACGGGGACGAGCAGGGCACCGAGCGGTTGATTCCGTTCGACATCATTCCGCGCAGCATCAAGGCCAGCGAATGGCAAATGGTTGAGCGGGGCTGCATTCAGCGGGTCCAGGCGTTGAACATGTTCCTGGACGACATCTACCACGGGCAACGTATTCTCAAGGAGGGCATCATCCCGGCCGAACAGGTGTTGGCCAACGAGGGTTATCAGGTCGCCATGCAGGGCCTGAATCTGCACCGGGGCATCTACGCCCACATCGCCGGGGTCGATCTGGTCCGCGACGGCGATGGCAGCTACTACGTACTGGAAGACAATCTGCGCACTCCCAGCGGCGTCAGCTACATGCTTGAAGACCGCAAGATGATGATGCGTTTGTTCCCCGAGCTCTTCGCCGCCCAGCGTGTGGCGCCCATCGATCACTACCCGAACCTGCTGCTGGACACCTTGAGGAGCTCCAGTCCGCTGGACAATCCCACGACCGTGGTGCTGACCCCGGGCCGCTTCAACAGCGCTTACTTCGAGCATGCGTTCCTGGCCCGTGAAATGGGCGTGGAACTGGTTGAAGGCGCAGATCTGTTTGTCCGCGACGATCACGTTTATATGCGCACCACCGCTGGCCCCAGACAGGTGGACGTCATTTACCGCCGTCTCGACGATGCGTATCTCGATCCACTGTCGTTCAACCCGGACTCCATGCTTGGCGTGCCCGGCCTTATCGCCGCTTACCGCTCAGGCAACGTGGTGCTGGCGAACGCCGTCGGCACCGGTGTGGCGGACGACAAGTCGATCTATCCCTACGTCGGCGACATGATCCGCTTCTACCTCGCCGAGGAACCGATCCTCAAGAACGTGCCTACCTGGCAATGCCGCAAACCGGAAGAACTGTCCCATGTGTTGGCGAATCTGCCTGAGCTGGTGGTCAAGGAAACCCAGGGCTCCGGTGGCTACGGCATGCTGGTCGGCCCGGCGGCCACGGCGGCGGAAATCGAAGACTTCCGCGCGCGCCTCAAGGCACGCCCCGAAGCTTATATCGCCCAACCAACCCTGTGCCTGTCAACGTGCCCGACCTTTGTCGAAAACGGCATCGCCCCACGCCACATTGACCTGCGCCCGTTTGTGCTGTCGGGCAGAGAAACCCGTCTGGTGCCCGGTGGCCTGACCCGCGTGGCATTGCGCGAAGGCTCGCTGGTGGTGAACTCGTCTCAGGGCGGCGGCACCAAAGACACTTGGGTAGTGGAGGACTAAGACATGCTTTCAAGAACCGCTTCGGACCTCTACTGGATGTCCCGTTACCTGGAGCGCGCCGAAAACCTGGCGCGCATGCTCGAAGTCAGTTACTCGTTGTCGTTGATGCCTCAGGCGGGGCGTACCGATGGCCGCGCCGAGCTGGCAATGTCGCTGCTCGCCGCCGGTACGCTGGACGATTACAACGAGCGTTATGGAGAGCTCAACACCGAACGCATGTTGCACTTCTTCGCGCTGGATGAAACCAACCCCGGGAGTATCTATTGCTGTTTGCAAGCCGCGCGGGCCAATGCTCATGCCGTGCGCGGACGCATCACCGCCGACATGTGGGAGAACATCAACGCCACGTGGCTGGAGATGCGCAACATCGCCAGCAATGGTCTGGCGCGTTATGGCATCAGCCATTTCTGCGAGTGGGTCAAGGAGCGTTCGCACCTGTTCCGCGGTGCGACCTCGGGCACCATCATGCGCAACGATGCCTACTGCTTCATTCGGCTGGGGACTTTCCTTGAGCGGGCAGACAACACGCTGCGCCTGCTGGATGCACGCTACGAAATGTTCGGCGAAGAGTCGGAGGAGGTGAGTGACAACTCCGCGCGCGGCTACTACCAGTGGAGTGCCTTGCTGCGGGCCTTGTCGTCCTTCGAGGCGTTCAACGAGATCTACCGCAATGCGCCGGGCGCCGAGCAGGTCTCCGAGATGCTGTTGTTGCGCAGCGACGTCCCGCGTTCGCTGCACGCTTGCATCGAGGAACTGGACCATATCCTCGCCAGCCTGCCGGGCAGCAACGGGCGGGCCGCCCAGCGGTTGGCCGCCGAACTGAATGCTCGACTGCGCTACACCGGTATCGACGAGATTCTCGGCTTCGGTCTGCACCTCTGGCTGACTGACTTCATCTCCCAGGTTCGCCATCTCGGCCAGACCGTTCACGAGTCCTATCTGGAGGCCGTATGAAACTGTCCATACGTCACGACACCACCTACAGCTACGCCGATGAAGTCTGCACCAGCATTCAGTTCCTGCGTCTGACGCCGCAGAACAGTGAACGCCAGCGCATCCTGGAATGGCACCTGGAACTGCCGCGCCTGGTGCGCAGCCAGTTCGATCCGTACGGCAACATCCTGCATGTGTTGACGATGGACGAACCCCATGGGGCCTTGGTACTGACAGCTTATGGTCAGGTGGATATCGACTCGGACCGTGAACTGGAACGCGACAGCCAATCGCCTCTGCCGTTTTTGCGCACCAGTAAGCTGACGATTGCGGACGATGCCCTGAATGCCTTCGCCGTGCAGCACTGCGGCATACGGCGTGATCGAACGGCGTTGACCGACCTGATGCACGGCCTGGCCGACCATATGGTCTACAACCCGGGCGCAACCACCGTGGACACCACGGCCGCCGAGGCGTTTGCGGTCGGAGGCGGGGTCTGTCAGGACCACACTCACGCCTTCCTGGCCTGCGCCCGTAGCCTGGGGATTCCTGCGCGTTATGTCTCCGGTTACTTGTGCACCGAAGATGAAAACCACTTGGCCAGCCATGCCTGGGCCGAAGCCTGGCTCGACAATGGTTGGTACAGCTTCGATGTCACCAACCGGCTGGCCCGGCCCGAACGCCATCTGAAACTGGCGGTAGGCCTGGACTACCTCGACGCCTGCCCGGTACGTGGCATGCGTCGTGGCGGCGGGGCCGAGTCAATGCTGGCGCGGGTACAAGTAACGTCGCTGTTTCAGGTTCAGCACCAATAAGCCTGAAACGTTCACCGTAATTGGCCATACCGTCGGGGAGACGGTATGGCCTTTCATCCAGAATTCACGAGTAAGCGCAAATGACTTATTGCGTCGCTATGCACCTGGCCGACGGGATGGTGTTCATCTCCGACTCACGTACCAATGCCGGTATCGACCAG
The DNA here is from genome assembly GCF_047304405.1 of Pseudomonas sp. Pseusp11. NCBI lineage: Bacteria > Pseudomonadati > Pseudomonadota > Gammaproteobacteria > Pseudomonadales > Pseudomonadaceae > Pseudomonas > Pseudomonas sp. Pseusp11. The sequence goes on along the minus strand of NZ_JBGLZF010000069.1, from coordinate 12,191 downwards.
ATTTCAACGTTTCGTAAGTTGTTTATTTTCAGCACGCCGGGCGAGCGGCTGATTGTGTTGCAGACCGCGGGCAATCTGGCCACCTCGCAATCGGTGGTGAACCTGCTCAAGCAGCGTTGCAGCGGGCCTGGCCCGCATCTGTTGAATGTCCGCACACTCTATGACGCCACCGTGCTGGTGGCGGAAACCGTTCGCGAAGTCGTCGCCCGGGACCGTACCAAGTTGGCCGGCAAGACCGACTTGAGCTGCTCTTTTCTGGTGGGCGGGCAGATCGCAGAGGGGCCAATGGATGTGTACAGCATTTACCCGCAAGGCAACTTCATTCAGGCGACGGAGGACACGCCATTCCTGCAATTGGGTGAAAGCAAGTACGGCCGGCCGATACTTGATCGCAACCTCACGTACCGCACATCACTCGAAGAGGGCCTGCGCTGCGGGCTGATCTCGTTCGACTCGACCATGCGCAGCAACCTGTCGGTGGGTATGCCGTTGGACCTGCTGGTGTTCAGAAAAGACAGTTTTGGCGGTGCAAAAAGTTATCGCATCACGGCCGACGACCCGTATTTCATGCGTATCCGTATGCAATGGGCCGCCGGACTGCAGGACATGCTTGCCGCACTGCCGGAGCCGCCTGACGCCTACATGTCGTCGGCCAACAACAAAAACTAGCTCGTCACCTCTTTTACAGGCGCCGCCCGGATTCCTGGGCGGTTTGTCTGCTGCTGAGTCGGCTTTCTTGAATGACCTTGGGTTGGTCAAGTCTGCACGGATGAAACTCATTGCGAATGAGCGACTGCCATTGAGGCAATCAGCACTGGATTGAACGAGAGGTGTTTTATGAAAAGCAAACTACCGGCAGCCGCATGGATTCTGATCGCCATGACGCTGGGAGTCGTGATTGGCTACATGGTGTTCATCAATTTTCCGGACAAAGAGTCGGCGACGAAAGTGGCGGGCTACATTTCCATTGTCTCGGATGTCTTTTTACGCTTGATCAAAATGTTGATCGGGCCGCTGGTGTTCTCGACCCTGGTGGTCGGCATTGCGCATATGGGCGATGCCGCTTCGGTCGGACGTGTATTCGCCAAGTCCCTGGGCTGGTTCGTGACAGCTTCGCTGGTGTCGTTGGTGCTGGGACTGATCATGGCCAATCTGCTGCAGCCCGGCCACAATCTCGGCCTCCCGCTACCCGATATCGGTGCTCACACCAATCTGTGGCGGGTTGGGGGCCTTTGGCTCCCCTCGGATGGGGCTTACTCGGTGTGGCAACCGGCCTGCTACTAGCCCTAGATGTGGTGCACTTACAGGGACCCCGCGTCTGGACGCAGTTGCGTCAATGGCCTCGTCGACGGCGCTGATAATGATCCGTTTGCTTGCACGACAGGGGGCAGGGCGCTTTGTTGACATCACCACCTTAGGATCCCGTTGGTAATAACCCCTATGACTTTGGCTGATGAGTGACGCCTCGAGTGCGACTACATTGCCACTGGATTGCCATTACGGCTTTTGTTCAACATACTTGGCCAATAACCTACAGAAAAATCAGTGTAGGCCTTGCACCAAACCATTGAACAAGAAATGGTTCACACCTGGAGCGCGGGGTCGAAGTCGATCAAGGATAAGAGTGTGACTATTCGGAATTTGGACCAGGACAGGTTTGTTGAAATTCTCCAGTCGAAGCTGTCGGTCCGCTCACCGGTCAAGAGCATTGAACGTTTGTTTGGGCGAGACCGAGAGTTGGAACTGGTGGAGGAAGCTCTTTTTGATCAAGGCGGGCACGTCTTCATCTATGGTGATCGTGGCGTGGGCAAATCGTCACTGGCGGCGTCAGTGGCTGCTCAGTACCAGAGCAGCGATAACGAGCCCATTCAGATACCTTGTGGCAAAGACACGTGTTTTTATAAAACGATCGAAGAGATTGCCGAACGAATTCTACGACGCGCAGGTGGCCGGAGAGACCTTGAGTACACCCATACCCTCAACTTGAAGCTGTACAAATTGCAGATCAAGGATAAGGAAAGAAGCATCACGATCTCCCCCATCGATTCGATGTTTTCAGCGGTGGATGTCATGGAAGAGATGGTCGGTGTGCATTCGGAGCGACCGGTTGTGGTGATCGATGAGTTTGACCAGATTGAGTCAGTCTCCGAGCGCGCCAAGTTCGCTCACTTTCTCAAAGACCTGGGAGATCGGGGAGTAAACGTCAAGTTCATCTTCACCGGCATCGCCTCGTCGCTGTATCAGTTGTTGGGTGACCACGAATCCAGCTTTCGCCAGCTCTTCACTCTGAAGCTTGAGCGCCTGTATTGGTCCTATAGAGAAGATATCGCCTACAGTGCTATCAAGGCTTTCGATCTGGAAGTGGATGAAGAAATCGTCCACTCGATCGCACGCATCAGCAATGGATTTCCGTACTTCGTCCATCTTCTGACCCAGAATCTCTTGTGGTCAGTCTTCAAAGATGAACAAGAAGTGAGCCGTATTGAAAGGGTGCATTTCGATGCAGCCATTGCGCGCTCGATCATTGGGATCAGTGGCCGTTTGCAAAGGCCATACGACAGTGCGGTGCTGCACAAAGGCCACGATTACTTACTGGCGTTATGGGCTACCGCCGACTCAGAGGATACGGTCCGTTACGGAGATAATATCTTCAAGTCTTATGTGAGAATCAATCAGCAGCTTTTCGGCCTTGACCCGGTAGAGGCCGATAAAAAACCACTTGAGCCAGCTCAATTCAGGAAGATTCTGAAGAAATTTCTTGGCAAAGACTGCGGCGAAGTACTCGAGCTGGTTGAGGGTCGAGAGCATATGTATTCATACCGCGAGAATCTGCTCCGAGGCTTCGTTGCATTGAAAGCGCAGGAGGCGGGCATTGAGCTGCAAGGTGACTTGCCTGATGAACCCAGGATACCTACCGCCATGGCCAGGTCGCGCTTCAGCGGGGGGCAGGGACGGTTATCCGCCTACGCGGCGGATCCGTCGAAACAAGTCAAATTTCGCTCTGAACATTGATCATGCAGGCTGACTGCATGCTCGTAACAGACTCTCTGTAGTTATGAACGTTTGAACTAACAGCTAAGCGTTCATCCAAACCTCACATAGAGATTTGTTACTTAAGTTCACCGGAGAGCATCATGCTCACGTAAGAATTGAACACTTTGCAGCGCAAAGTGCATTGCCTCCCAAGAAGCTTGTGTACAGTTTTTCTTTTTTAAATCTGCGAACTTTATAGGTTTTTGAGGCCTCTATGCCGCTCGATATAATTTACTCTCCTACGATGCTGTCGGTGATCAGTGCCAGCTTGCTAATTCTTGCATTGATTTTATGCGGAGCGTTGTTGAATGGAGAGCTTACTCGGCCAATAGTAATGATTTTGGGAGTTGGCATGATTGTTTTAGGGGCAGTTGGTCATGTTCAGTTCTTGGATATGCAGGGTAGAGGTGCAAAGCTTGTCGCAGAAAAATTTTTGTCGCAAAGTATTTTTGACGACTTCCTGAAATATCAGGCGATCTTTGTTTATCTCTTTCCTGCTGTTTCTGCAGCTATAGGTACAAATGTTATCTCTGATGCACTGCTGAAGCATCACACTTACCAGAAGAGCTTTTCGCTTCTTCAGTTCATAAAGGACTGTTCTCAAATTATCACTATTCCATTAATGCTTTTGTTTTGCTTGGTAGCAGTGCCAGTACTTTTGGTTTTTCAAATGGTTTGTTCCTTTGTTCGGCAGTGCAGGCATTTTGCTCCATTAATTTTTCGCGCATGTTATTTGAAACTTTGTATCATCGCTCGACACGCGCTACGAAAAAAATTAGATAATTAGCACATACTTGTGAAACAAGTTTCAGGTGGCACACCGCAACAAAGCAATTCATTATGTTTATTAGTTGTAATCATCCCAGAAGGAAGCTGAGACTTCTGCAGCGTGACGGAGCTTGAGATGTCTGAATATCATGAAAGAGAAGTTTTGAATGCCGGCAAACTCGGAACTTACCGCGTGCACTCTCTATTCACTCGAATTACTAGTGAAGGAAATATGCAGCCAGAGATTGGCGAGCCGTTTCCAGGTGCAGTGGCTTTGCACGCCCATGAATACACCCATTACCTCCACAATCTATCGACCTTAGCAGGCCTTGACGCCTTACTGGCCTGCTTCTGGCTGGTGACGCCATTTGTGCGAGGCACTGACGACCGCGGTTGGTTTACTGCACCTGTGGGAATTGAGAAGGATGAGAACCTATCGATAGCCTTCAGCATCATGAAGAGTGCCCGTGGCTCTGTTGAAGGCATTCCAAACGACGGCCTGTTTAAATGGCCAGAGATCAACGAATGGTGCTTCGGTACGGTGCTAAGCAGTTCAGTATCGCTTTCCCATTCGACCGAAGGGGATATCGGAAAGATCGGAGTAAAATCTATAAGCATAACGGCAAAACATAACCGCGGCGAGCCGTTGGAGCTCGTTCTGATCCCCGGTCTTGACTTTATCAGTGAAGGAATCGCATACGAGGTCGAGAGAGAACAGCGCCGGGTACCGGCTGTATCCGATCAACTTCTTGATTCTCAAACACCTAGCTATCCTTACCTGGCATATCGTCCGCTCATTGAGCATCTCATTGAGTACAAGACAACTGTACAAGAGAGAATTCTCATAGGAAATTTGGCTCTGCTAACGACCGCCCCGTCCTACGCTTTTTTTGAGATATGCGCTGCTATTAAGCGTGACAGAGACCGTGGGGATGGAGCTACCAAAGATTTGGACAAGATTGGTAGCGATATATATGAAGCCTTCGTAAAGCATGTGACGAACAGCAAGTTCTCGTACGTTGGTCAACTAAAAGAAGTTCTTGCTGGCTCCAGCGACCATATACAGGGGCTTGAAATTTATTGCAAGCTGATAGAGAAAGGGCTGCGCCTGCGAGTCGAAACTCCCATGATGGAGCAGCTATTCACTCAGGCCAGGCTTTCTCCGGATGAATTTCGAAATGTCACATTAAAACTTCTGGAACGATTAGTGTGCCAGGAGACAGTCGACGGCGAGAGCACTATCGAATGGGTAGTCCCGTTGAATAGCATTATTGCAGAGCTCCCGGATGAAGAAATACAGAAATTGAGTGTTTTGCAAACAAGCATTCACTTTCTTCAACAACACTTCACCAAGGATGGGGGACTCGGTAGTACAGTCAACTTGAAAGAATCGGCTTGTCCATTCGCCGGCGCTTGTCAGACTCAGAAGGAATACGGTTACCCTGCAGATTGCGAGAGCAAACCTTGGAACGTTTCAGTCGCTGATGGCAAACAAGTGTGCTGGTACGAAGCAGGGCGGCTTTCGCTCAGGCTGGACAGGCGATACCAAGAAGTGCCGGCTTCGCCAGCTTCTTGACTTTGCCGGTACCCACTAAGAGCTTACAAAACATATTCAGCGTCGCTAACACTACCGCTGCGGGTGAACAAATTCCCGTCCAGCCTCGGTAAAGGTGGAATGGGGCTGTTCAATGAAGAAGGCGCTGCCAGCACCAGCGAATGTTCGACGTTAACCTGCTCGGGGGTTATTTGTGCGCTCGTGACGCAGCGCGACTGTTGATTAAAACCCGCAGCAATCGTAGCGGTCTTTCGATAGCGGCGACAGGTGGGGAAGCTTTCAACCCGAGGAAGACAAATGCTTAAGCCTACTGATCACGGAGGAGGGTAGGCAGGGTTTCATATCAGTCGGCTAGCCGGCGCTTCTTGCACAGACTTGATTCCAACGAGGGTCGATAGTCACTCAGGCTTGTTGACGGAGGACAACGTAATTAGAAACGTCTTGGTGCAACATTTTAGTTGCAGCCTCGAAAGCAGCTTCGATTTTTACGACACCTTCACCATACATCTTTATCAGCTTATTAACCTCGATCTCCACTTGCGGATGGTTGTGAAGGTAGGAAATATCCACGATGTTCATTTCGTAATCATTTCCGATGCGCATAGCTACTTGCGCACCTTGGGCGCATTTAATGCTAAAACCTAGTTTTTCATAAAACTTGTTTTTTGACTTGTTAACCACCGCAGTTAACAAGTCAAAGTTGTAGTTAACAACGGTACCGGACTAGCATTTTACTGAGCTTTTCATCTGCCCAGGCAGTGGCGAGCTTCCAGGGTATTTGGTGGGAGGAAAGCTCCACAAACGAACAAGCTGTTACTAAAAAGACAAACGAAAAGACGAACTCGCATACGGTGCACGATGACGCGAATCTAGGGTAATTTCACGCGATTTCTTCCGAGAACTGCGGGCTCCGACGACAGGCATGATCACGTGAGGCGCGAAGAGCTAAAATGTTGGATGGGACTCATGGATGTAGTCCATGGGTTAAGTCCAATGAGGATCGTGGTATCGATTTTTGTACTGAGAGGGAAAGCGCCGATTACTTCATATGCCTAAACCACGAAGAATCATTTTCGTGACTTCCTAGGCCTATGAATTTTCAAGAATATTTTTTAAGGTGATTTTTCTGATTTTAAAGTGACAACGACAGTAGAGCTGTGAAATTGATTCAAAAGCTGTGTGCAACCGGGCCAATCCCGAAACATGATATTACGTGTAATGTATATTATGTTAAACGAGGTGTCTGGGCGGAACTTCTTATGCTGTCACCGGTACCGAATGTTTGGCCATTTATTGGTATCCGTCAGGCCGGCATTGCGTTGGGCTTAGGCACCGTCACTATCTCACCCGCGCGGCCTGCCCGATCCGGATGCATTGCCACCAGCAGGCGCAATTTGTTGTTTGCGTGTCTATTGGTGATCACGCCTGCTGGTGTTTTTTGGAGATAGCTTTTGAGCCGATCCAGCAGCTCTTTTTTTGATTTGTACTCAAATGGCCCCAACCAGAACATTCAGAATGTCTCCCTACCTCATCTGTAAACTCGAGTCGCGATCACCGTCTTACACCACTTCCTTAACCTGACCAGCCTCAGGCGCAAGCTCGACCTCCGTTGCCAGATTGTTGGTGATGCCGAAAGGAATGTGGACGGACGGAGCTACCGCGCTGGTCGATTTAAGATGCCCGGATTGGTCATCAAAGAAGATATGCGGCTTCAATACGCCCAAAATTTTGCCTTTATCGATGCCACCCAGGAAGAAAGCGTCATTGGCCATGACGCCCCAACTCTTGAGCGTATTCATCGCACGCTCATGAGACGGAGCATTGCGGGCCGTGACGATCGAGACGCGTATGCGGTTTTCGTATTTAGGATTGAGCTTCTTGTGCTTCTCCTCGACGGTTTGGATTTTGGATATCCGTACCATGAATTCCTTCAGCGGCCCAGGGTTATGGGGCTGCATGACGTTCTTCACTTCATGGGCATGAAACTCTGTCAGTCCAGAGGACTGCATGATCGATTCAGATTCATCGCCGGCGAGTACGCCGTCAAAGTCGAATGCGATGCGCAGGGTTTTGTCAGCTTCGTCGTCTTCGAATTTTGAATCGAGCACCTGCCCTGCCGGATACCCCGCCTTAATCGCACCCTCTACGTCTTTCTTTTCACCAGACAAAAACAGCGCGATATTCAGGGCAGGGATGTACTCGTACGGGGATTTCCCTTGCATGAAAATCGCCCTGGTCATCCCAAGTCCGTAGTGCTCGATTGTCTTCAGTACGCGTAGCCCGGTGTCAGGATCATTTCGCGAGAGAAGGATCACCTCTACCAGCGGATCCGTAGGGTCGGCGCTAAGGTCATTCACCGACAAGAGACGCTTGATAAAGGGAAACGCTATCCCCTTTGGTAAAGGGACGTGGAGGTTTTCTTGCTGAAACTTACGGTACTCCTCCTCTCCCTGGCTCTGAAACACGGCGTCCGATGCCACCAGATCAAACACAGCGCTGGAAGCCACGCCGATCACCAAGCGGTTTTCTAATTCGTAGGGCATTGGCACCTCTCTCGATGCTTTTGAACGCAAATTTTGACGGGCACCGAACATGCCGATCAATTTTGTAGGCGCAGCGCGAAGTACAGATCGCGCGAACAGCTTTTTAAACGCGTGTCGCTAGATCAGATCATGCCTTTAGGCTTGGCAGTGGCGCTGATGACATCGCCCTTCTCCGTTACGGTCTGGACGAAACCTCTCGTTTGAAGAGCGTTGACCAGCCTCATGTTGAGATCGGTGTATGGCACCTCAATTTTTTTGACATTTGGTGAAAGCTTTGTGAAGCCGTCATCGCTCAGCAAGCCAAGTAGGGAACCAGTTTCTTCCCAGCTACTCAACGGTAGGCATTGGATCAACAACTCAGAACGCTGAGCTGAAGTCAGCCCCTCCCCACCCGCGAATTTCTTAAGTGCGGGGATAAACGCCTGCGGAAAGCTTGTCGAGTGTCGATTAGCGAGGCGGCAGGTTTCAGCGACCTCTTTGATGGCCTCGTTGTTGGTGTCGAAGGCTTCAATCGGTAACGCCGTCCACATTTGGATTTTTTCATTCAGCTCAAGCGCACCGCTTTGACTGAGTGGCAACGCCATGTCGATCGACAGTTGGGATAGATCAATGTGGTCGCGTGCCTGCACCCAATGTGCTGAGAGATAAGGAGCTTCCAGATCTGCATTGAACGTCCTGATGCATTCGCGGATCTCAGGGCTGTACGCCAGAAACGGCGCACTTACGAGCATCTCCCAGCGCTCCCTGGATTGCAGTCCCTTAAGAATAGCGGGATCGCTCAAGACTATATTTGCGAAGAGCACTTCAAGTGTTTCGTTAGATTGCCCTGTTGGGGCGATTAGGTACCTCTGCAACTCTTGATGCATAGAGGTGTTGAGACCCCAGAGGTAACCTTGTAGCTCCATTACATGACGCTGGATATAGCTTGCGAAAGCCTCCATATCCAAGGTTTCGCAACCTTTATGCTCCAAAGCAGGTACGAGTATGTCCTTGAAGAATGTCCACACCGCAACGGCCTTCAACTTCACCCGATCAGACAGCAGCACTTTCGCCCACAACGATGGGGTTGTGTCTTCAAGCCGGTCGAAGGTGCATGTCGTTCGATCAAACAGTTGATCCACGGTATCTGAATCGTCCGACTCTTCCAGCATGGCCCATTGCAGTTCTGTAAAAGAGGCCGCGGACTCGTCCAGCGTGCCAACTTGCGCTAGAAGCGTGGTCGTAAATTCCTCTGGAGACCCAAGCAGGAGGTCATTCAGGCCCTCAATCTCCAGCGCCTGCAGTCGACGATAGGAAATGATGCTTTCACTGTGACCAGCTTTACTTGCATGAATGGGTTCGGCTTTTTGGCAAATCAGCGTGAGCACGTTCAGGTTTACCTCAACGCAACCCCACTTGATCAGCTTCTTGAGGTCGTCCAGGACGATGCCGTCATTTAACGCTGAGAAGCGCATCGGTAGCTCTTTCATCCAAGACCAGCCTTTAGCTCCAGCTTCAAGTCCAGGCATCAAGCGCGAGACGTCTTGGAGACTCGCAATGGCATCATAGATTTTCATGTCCGGCGCAGAATCAAGCTTGCGGAGCTGGGCAGCTTCCAACCCATCCATGACTGCAGTGATCAGTGCTTGCCTCAATACCGCTGATTCGAATCGCTCAGCGTTCAACAATGCTTGGAACAACCCAGGCTCCAAAGCATAAACAGCGTAAATGAACTTAGGCGACGTCGCAGCTGATATCAAAATTTCGGCCGCCTGCGCCATCCTGTCTAGGTGTCCATCAAGCCCGCTCCTAAGAATAGTCACGAGCTTACTGCGCTCATGACTCATGCCAGGATCGTTGTACGGACAGCTAGAAAGGTGCTCGATCAGCGCGACGATGATGCCCCTGCCATCGCTCAGATCATCAGTATCCAGCTTTTCCACGGCTTTTTTCGGGGCACTGATCACAGTCGCGACGTCCACGGATACACCACGTCTCAGCTCAAGGATCAGGTTTTTGTCTTCGGATGTGAGGGATCCTGCGTAGAAGTAGCCGAAGTAGTCCGTGTAATCGGTATCGAAGTATCCGTGACGCATCAGGTAAACGACGATGTCCAAGCCGTTCAGCTTTTGAGAGATGAGATCGCCGTAGTTTTTTTTGGCCGCTGCCCGGAAGGTTTGGTGATTGATTCGGCTTGACTCTAATCGCTGCTCGGCTATCTCCTCATCGATATCAATAAGGGTTCGCTGGAGCAGCTCATACCTTTTTTGGTACGACGTCGACGCCAGTAGCTCCTTTGAACCTATAGGCGTTGGCGACTGGTTGGCGTTTCCGTACCTGTCGTTGATGGCCATTGTTAAATGAGTGGTTTGAGAAAAAATCGACTCAAAAACGTCATCGTTAACAAAGTCGGTCAACGTAAATTGACTGCCACTTGGCATCCAAACATGGGTTGCCGCAATGCCGGATTTTTTCACAAGCTCAAACCAAACGTACGCCCGCAGCTCTGCCACACTCTCAGCGATTTCTTGTACCCGCTTCTCCCGTACCTCACGCAACGCCTGGTAAGCATCTTCAGCGCTCCTGGACTGCTGGAATCGCCACTCACTGAAATCTTGGATGGTTTCGTAAATGGCCCCACGTCGCTTGACCAGGTCAGCGTATTCATCAGGATGCAAATTGCGAATCGCGATGATCGAGAACAGCTTGTTCGGATCAAGCTTCAGGCCGGAGCCACCGCTGAGAATGCTGGAGAACATGTCGAATTCGTTGACGATATTCTTGATCAACCGCATGTCATCGATGAGGTAACAAACGGTTTCGACCAACGACTCATTAAGCCCAATGTCCAGCGCTGCGCCATTGAATTGTCGCTCACGAAGCATCTTGAACATTTGCTCGCGAGAGTTCTCGGAGTTGACCACGGGGATTATCGGAATGATCAGGTCGAAAAATTTCGTTTTCTCACCGACGGCGAACAGCTCATCCCGAAGCGCATAGATGAAGTAAACCGGTCGTTTGATTTGCGGGGATTGCTTGATGATGAAATTGATTTCCCGCAGGCGCATGAAAACGTCATGAATTCCGAATCTGTCCAGATCCTCGATCACCACGATGTCGATTTTGCTGCGTTCAAAGCAGTAGACGATTTCATCAACATTTTTGTGCAACACGGAGCCGTGATGAGTCGTTTCCAGTTTTCCGCCCTTGATCGTGAAGCCGTCAATGCTGAACAGGGACAGCAGCTTCAACGCCGAGAACAACATGTAGATGCCACCACCTCCCAGCACCAGAACGGCCATCCACCCCGGGATCCATAGAAGCCATTCGACCAACCAAGCCGGCTCGATTTTCGGTAGCTTCTCGACTGTTGGAACGTAAAGTCTCAGTACGCCTACGATCATGAGAACGTAGAAAATTGTACGCACCCAGATGATGGACGAAGACGCCTGGATGATTCGCTTCAATCGACTTTTCGGCAGTTCATCTGACGGTACCGCGTACAGCAGTTGCTGAACGATGGTTTCCTCGATACGCGTCAAAATATCCAAATCGGTTTTTTTCTCTGCGCCTTTTGGATCTGGGGTGTTTGAACTGGAATCAGCGGGAGTGACTGGAGCATCAGACGAGGTCACCTTCCCTGCCCCACCCTTGTTCAGATCTTTGCCGAAGGCGGCCAGCGATACAAATGCATAGGTGAGTTCAGGGTGACGATCGACAAACGTACGGATAACGCTGCTCTTGCCGGCGCCATACTCACCAGTAATCGCGATATTGCGAATCTGGTCGTTACTCAGTGCGCTCAGCAGCTCACTCTCGTAACGGTGTGACCGATCCACCTCCAAAAGAACAGGCGTCAGCGGCTCGAAGACATTTTTTCCGCTGGGCACAGCCAGGTATTCACGTGCGGCGGCCACGGCTTTGTCGCCAGCTTTTCTGTAGCGCTTGTACTGTCCCATCGCGTGATTCAGGAGGGAGCTGACGTGATCACATTTCGAAAAATAAAATTGAGCTAAACGACGGAACATCCCTGTCTCCTATGCCGCTGAAAGGCTGTCCGGGAGAACCGCCAAAAATGGTCATTACTTAAAACCTGCAGTCTACGCGATACGTACTTATTAAAATGTTATTGATGATAGCGCACCGCCATCTAGGAATGCGACGAACGCGTTATAGCTTCCTTAAAGTGCTTTTTCCCGAACAACGAGCCCGATCAGTGAAGGAGCTAAAAATACGAAAATGAAGCTGCTAGGCACACATCGGCTCTTTAGCATGATGGCTAGTGAATGAATATTCTCTGTTCGACTAAGGCC
>NZ_JBGLZF010000068.1:0-23064 GCF_047304405.1 Pseudomonas sp. Pseusp11 | reverse complement strand
CCGCTGGGTCGCGAAGAGACCCCAAAAGCTCTGCGACTGCTTCGCAGCCGAGCGGGAGCAAGCTCCCTCGCCACAAAAGCTTGCTCCCACAAGGTCAGCTGCGTCAGTAACAGGCGCTGTGCCAATCCCGCTCCAAAAAATTCAGCTCCAAAGGATTCGCGATGAGCCATAACGCCTCTTTCTCGCCGCCCAGCCTGGTGCTCAGCACCATCGGCCTGTCGCTGGCGACGTTCATGCAAGTGCTCGACACCACCATCGCCAACGTGGCCTTGCCGACGATTTCCGGCAACCTAGGCGTGAGTTCGGAGCAGGGCACCTGGGTGATCACCTCGTTTGCCGTGAGCAACGCCATCGCGCTGCCGCTGACCGGTTGGCTCAGCCGGCGCTTTGGTGAGGTGAAACTGTTTCTCTGGGCGACGATGCTGTTCGTGCTGGCGTCGTTTCTGTGCGGTATCTCGACTTCGATGCCGGAGCTGATCGGCTTTCGGGTACTGCAAGGCCTGGTGGCCGGGCCGTTGTACCCCATGACCCAGACGCTGTTGATCGCGGTCTATCCGCCCGCCAGGCGCGGCATGGCCCTGGCGTTGCTGGCGATGGTCACGGTGGTGGCGCCGATTGCCGGTCCCATCCTCGGCGGCTGGATCACCGACAGCTACAGCTGGCCGTGGATCTTCTTTATCAACGTGCCGATCGGGATCTTCGCGGTGATGGTAGTGCGCCAGCAATTGAAGGCGCGTCCGGTGGTGACCAGTTACCAGCCGATGGATTACGTGGGGCTGATCACCTTGATCATTGGCGTCGGCGCGTTGCAGGTGATCCTCGACAAGGGCAATGACCTGGACTGGTTCGAGTCGAATTTCATCATCATCGGCGCGGCTATTTCGGTGATTGCGCTGGCGGTGTTCGTGATCTGGGAAATGACCGACAAACACCCGGTAGTCAACCTGCGGCTGTTCGCCTACCGCAACTTCCGCATCGGCACTATTGTGCTGGTGGGCGGTTACGCCGGGTTCTTCGGCATCAACCTGATCCTGCCGCAATGGCTGCAAACCCAGATGGGCTACACCGCCACCTGGGCCGGATTGGCGGTGGCGCCGATCGGTATTCTGCCGGTGGTGTTGTCGCCGTTTGTCGGCAAGTATGCGCACCGGTTCGACCTGCGACTGCTGGCCGGTGGCGCGTTCCTCTGCATCGGTTTGAGTTGCTTCATGCGCGCCGGGTTTACCAACGAAGTGGACTTCCAGCACATCGCCCTGGTGCAGCTGTTCATGGGCATCGGCGTGGCGCTGTTCTTCATGCCGACCTTGAGCATTTTGATGTCGGACCTGCCGCCGAGCCAGATTGCCGACGGCGCGGGGCTGGCGACCTTCCTGCGGACCCTGGGCGGTAGTTTTGCGGCGTCGTTGACCACCTGGATCTGGATTCGCCGGGCCGATCAGCACCATGCGTATCTGAGTGAAAGCATCACCACCTATGAGCCGGCGACCCGGGAGGCGTTGAACACGCTGGGCGGGGCGGGCAACCCGGCCTACGCGCAACTGGATCATGTGCTGACCAGCCAGGCGTACATGCTCTCCACCGTGGATTACTTCACGTTGCTGGGGTGGGCGTTCATGGGCTTGATTCTGCTGGTATGGCTGGCGAAACCGCCGTTTGCGGCGAAGGCGGGGCCGGCTTCGGCAGGGCATTGATTTGGTGGCGCCTGTTAAAAGATCGCAGCCTCGCTCCGCTCGACAGCTCCTACAGGTGCATTGCCTAACGTGGTCAATGTAGGAGCTGTCGAGTGAAACGAGGCTGCGATCTTTTGATCTTAGGTTTTTATGGCGTAACGAAATCAAACGGCGCCAACGCAAACCCTTGCTCATCCACCTGCAACGCCCAGCCTTGACGGTCCCAATCCCCCAGCACAATGCGCTTGGCCGCCTGCTCGCCAATCTGCAATTTGTGGATGGCGGGGCGATGGGTATGGCCGTGGATCAGGGTTTTCACGCCATAGGCCTGCATGACCCGCGGCACTTCTTCCGGCGTGACATCGACAATGTCATTGGCCTTCATCCGCGTCTGCGCACGGCTTTCGCTGCGCAGCTTGCGCGCCAGTTTATGCCGGGTGCCCAAAGGCAGATGGCGCAGGATGAACAGGGTGATCGGGTTGCGCAGATAGCGTCGCAGCTTCATATAACCGACGTCGCGGGTGCAGAGGCTGTCGCCGTGCATTAACAGCACCGGCTCGCCGTAAAACTGCACGACACTCGGATCTTTGAGCAAGGTACAGCCGGCTGCTTTGCAGAAGGCCTTGCCGAGCATGAAGTCGCGATTGCCGTGCATCAGGAAAATGGCCGTGCCGCTGTCGCTTAAGTTCCGCAGGGCTTGGCAGATGGAACGCTGGAAGGCTGTCATGGCATCGTCGCCAATCCACGCCTCGAAAAAGTCGCCCAGAATGTACAGCGCACTCGCCGAGCGGGCGCGTCCAGCGAGCAAATCCAGAAACGCCCGGGTAATGTCCGGGCGCTCCTCTTCCAGATGCAAGTCTGAAATCAGCAGTATCACTCAATGATCTCGGCTTTCTCGATGATCACGTCGTCTGCAGGTACGTCCTGGTGACCGGCCTTGGAGGTGGTGGCCACGCCTTTGATCTTGTCGACGACGTCGGTGCCTTCAACTACTTTGGCGAATACGGCGTAGCCCCAACCCTGAACGGTCTTGGCGCTGTGGTTCAGGAAGCTGTTGTCAGCCACGTTGATGAAGAACTGGGCGGAAGCCGAATGCGGCTCCATGGTGCGGGCCATGGCCACGCTGTACTTCACGTTCGGCAGGCCGTTGTCGGCTTCGTTCTGGATGCTTGGGCGCTTGTCTTTCTTTTCTTTCATGCCTGGCTCGAAACCGCCGCCCTGGATCATGAAGTTACCGATGACGCGGTGGAAAACGGTGTTTTCGTAGTGACCGGCCTTGACGTATTCGATGAAGTTGGCAACGGTCAGCGGTGCCTTTTCAGCGTTCAGTTCCAGGACGATGTCGCCGAAGTTGGTAGACAGTTTGACTTGAGTCATGATCAGTACTCTTTATAGAAATTCGTGGGTTTCAGGGCGCTTTGGCCCTCAACCGGTCCGGCCAGTGTCGGCCAAGGTGCGCAGTTTAGCGTGCCGGGCGTGAATTTCGAGGCTGTTTTTCATCGCCGGCCGATTAAATGCAACCGATTGCCGGCCTGCTCTGTCAGCCACTTGACAGCATCGGCTATGATAAGCCCCTTTGATTTATAACAGCCGCTTTGATTTGGCCAACTGGCCGCGCACTTGTACGTTCAAGGATCCTATGAGCAAGCCCACTGTCGACCCTACCTCGAATTCCAAGACCGGCCCTGCCGTGCCGGTCAATTTCCTGCGCCCGATCATCCAGGCGGACCTGGACTCGGGTAAGCACACGCAGATCGTTACCCGTTTTCCGCCTGAGCCCAACGGTTACCTGCACATCGGTCACGCCAAGTCGATCTGTGTGAACTTCGGCCTGGCCCAGGAATTCGGCGGCGTCACGCACCTGCGTTTCGACGACACCAACCCGGCCAAGGAAGACCAGGAATACATCGACGCGATCGAAAGCGACGTCAAATGGCTGGGCTTCGAATGGTCCGGTGAAGT
The DNA here is from genome assembly GCF_047304405.1 of Pseudomonas sp. Pseusp11. Taxonomy (NCBI): domain Bacteria; kingdom Pseudomonadati; phylum Pseudomonadota; class Gammaproteobacteria; order Pseudomonadales; family Pseudomonadaceae; genus Pseudomonas; species Pseudomonas sp. Pseusp11. The sequence goes on along the minus strand of NZ_JBGLZF010000068.1, from coordinate 19,432 downwards.
GCGCTATGCCTCGCAGTATTTCGACCAGTTGCACGACTGGGCGGTAGAGCTGATCAAGGCCGGCAAGGCCTACGTCGACGACCTGACCCCTGAACAGGCCAAGGAATATCGCGGCACTCTGACCGAGCCGGGCAAGAACAGCCCGTTCCGCGACCGCTCGGTTGAAGAAAACCTCGACCTGTTCGCCCGCATGAAGGCCGGCGAATTCAAGGACGGCGCACGTGTGCTGCGGGCCAAGATCGACATGGCCTCGCCGAACATGAACCTGCGCGACCCGATCATGTATCGCATCCGTCATGCCCATCACCACCAGACTGGTGACAAGTGGTGCATCTACCCGAACTACGACTTCACCCACGGTCAGTCGGACGCCATCGAAGGCATCACCCACTCGATCTGCACCCTGGAGTTCGAAAGCCATCGTCCGCTGTACGACTGGTTCCTCGACAGCCTGCCAGTACCGGCGCACCCGCGTCAGTACGAGTTCAGCCGTCTGAATCTGAACTACACCATCACCAGCAAGCGCAAGCTCAAGCAGCTTGTGGACGAGAAACACGTCAACGGCTGGGACGATCCGCGCATGTCCACGCTGTCGGGCTTCCGCCGCCGCGGCTACACCCCGGCGTCGATCCGCAACTTCTGCGACATGATCGGCACCAACCGTTCCGATGGCGTGGTCGACTTCGGCATGCTCGAGTTCAGCATCCGTCAGGACCTGGACGCGAATGCCCCGCGTGCCATGTGCGTGCTGCGTCCGTTGAAAGTCGTGATCACCAACTACCCGGAAGACCAAGTCGAGAATCTCGAACTGCCACGTCATCCGCAGAAAGAAGAACTCGGCGTGCGCAAGCTGCCGTTCGCCCGTGAAATCTACATCGACCGCGATGACTTCATGGAAGAGCCGCCAAAAGGCTACAAGCGCCTGGAGCCGAACGGCGAAGTGCGTCTACGCGGCAGCTACGTGATCCGTGCCGACGAAGCGATCAAGGACGCCGATGGCAACATCGTCGAACTGCGTTGCTCGTACGACCCGGATACCCTGGGCAAGAACCCCGAAGGCCGCAAGGTCAAAGGCGTGATCCACTGGGTGCCGGCCGCGGCCAGCGTCGAGTGCGAAGTGCGTCTGTACGATCGTCTGTTCCGTTCTCCGAACCCGGAGAAGGCCGAAGACAGCGCTAGTTTCCTGGACAACATCAACCCTGACTCACTGCAAGTCCTCACCGGTTGTCGTGCTGAACCCTCGTTGGGCAACGCACAGCCGGAAGACCGTTTCCAGTTCGAGCGCGAAGGTTACTTCGTCGCGGATATCAAGGACTCGAAACCGGGCGCTCCGGTATTCAACCGTACCGTGACCCTGCGTGATTCGTGGGGCCAGTGATTCAAGGAAATTAAAGTGCTTACGATCTACAACACGCTCACCAAGAGCAAAGAAGTCTTCAAGCCGCTGGATGGCAACAAGGTGCGCATGTACGTCTGCGGGATGACCGTATATGACTACTGCCACCTGGGTCACGGCCGCAGCATGGTCGCGTTCGACCTGGTGACCCGCTGGTTGCGGTTCAGCGGTTACGACCTGACCTACGTGCGCAACATCACCGATATCGACGACAAGATCATCAATCGCGCCCGTGAAAACGGCGAGTCGTTCGAAGCGCTGACCGAGCGCATGATCGCAGCGATGCACGAGGATGAGGCTCGCCTCAACATTCTCAAACCGGACATGGAACCGCGCGCCACCGGTCACATTGCCGGCATGCACGCGATGATCCAGACCCTGATCGACAAGGGCTACGCCTACGCACCGGGCAATGGCGACGTGTACTACCGCGTCGCCAAGTTCATGGGCTACGGCAAGCTGTCGCGCAAGAAGATCGAAGACCTGCGCATCGGTGCACGAATCGAAGTCGACGAGTCGAAACAGGACCCGCTGGACTTCGTGCTGTGGAAAGGCGCCAAGCCGGGCGAACCGAGCTGGCCATCGCCGTGGGGCGACGGTCGTCCGGGCTGGCACATCGAATGCTCGGTGATGTCCACCTGCTGCCTGGGCGAGACCTTCGACATTCATGGCGGCGGCAGCGACCTCGAGTTTCCGCACCATGAAAACGAAATCGCCCAGAGCGAAGCGGCCACCGGCAAGACCTACGCCAACGCGTGGATGCATTGCGGCATGATTCGCATCAATGGCGAGAAGATGTCCAAGTCCTTGAACAACTTCTTCACCATTCGCGACGTGCTCGACAAGTACCACCCGGAAGTCGTGCGTTACCTGCTGGTGTCGAGCCACTACCGCAGCGCGATCAACTATTCGGAAGACAACCTCAAGGACGCCAAGGGCGCCCTCGAGCGTTTCTACCATGCGTTGAAAGGCTTGCCGAAAGTGGCACCGGCGGGTGGCGAAGCCTTCGTCGAGCGTTTCACCCAGGTGATGAACGACGACTTCGGCACGCCGGAAGCCTGCGCCGTCCTGTTCGAGATGGTCCGCGAGATCAACCGTCTGCGCGAGAGCGATCTGGATGCGGCGGCCGGTCTGGCGGCGCGCTTGAAGGAACTGGCCAGCGTGCTGGGCGTGTTGCAGCTCGAGGCCGATGATTTCCTGCAGGCCGGCGCCGAAGGGCGGGTCGATGCGGCTGAGGTTGACGCACTGATCCAGGCTCGTTTGACGGCTCGCGCGAACAAGGACTGGGCCGAATCCGACCGCATCCGCGACCAGCTCACCGCCATGGGCGTGGTGCTGGAAGACGGCAAGGGCGGCACGACCTGGCGTCTGGCTGACTGATTGCTGTGATGGCTACAAACAAAACCCGCCTTGTGCGGGTTTTTGTTTGTTTGGTTGAAGATCAAAAGATCGTCCGAACGCGGCCCGAGCCTTCGGACGATCTTTTGATCTTGGCTTTCAATCCCCCAATTGGCGCAATCGCTTGTAAAGGGTATTGCGACTAACCCCCAACCGCCGCGCCAGGTGCGAAATATTCCCCCCGGCCGCCTGTAACTGCCGATTCAATGCCTCGGCATCATTCAAATCAACGGCTATCGGCTCCGGCGTATCCACCGGCTCCATTTCCAGATCGACAAAAAAATCATCCGGTAAATGCTCCGGTCGCACGGGTTGCTCTTCGGCCATGGCCAACGCCACCTGCATCACGCTGCTGACCTGGCGCAAATTCCCCGGCCACGGATGGCGGCTGAACAGTTCCAACACCTCGGGGCTCAACCCGGCCCATTGCGACGGCTCACGGTGTTGTTCCCACAAGCGCTTGAACAGTGCCTGCTTGTCGCTGCGTTCCCTGAGCGGTGGCAGTTCCAGGGTCAAACCACCGATGCGGTAATACAAATCCTCACGAAACCGCCCCAACTGCACCTGCTCGCGCAATGAGCGGTTGGTCGCCGAGATGATCCGGATGTCCACCGGGAACAACTCGCTGCTGCCCACCGGTTGTACGCAACGTTCCTGCAACACCCTCAGCAGCCGTGCCTGGGTCGGTAGCGGCATGTCGCCGATTTCATCGAGGAACAGGGTGCCTTTGTCGGCCTTGCGGATCAGCCCGATGCTGCCTTTCTGGTTGGCGCCGGTGAACGCGCCTTTCTCGTAGCCAAACAGCTCGGACTCCACCAGTTCGGCGGGGATCGCTGCACAGTTGACGGCAATGAACGGTTGTTTGCTGCGTGAGCTGGCGTGGTGCAGGGCTTTGACGAAGACTTCCTTGCCGACCCCGGTTTCCCCGTGGATCAACAATGGAATGTCCTTTTCCAGCAAACGTTCGGCCTGGCGCACGGCTTTTTCCACGCGGCTGTCGCCAAAGTGCAGGGTGTTGAGGCTGATCGCGGCGGGTGTCGCCTGGGTGGGGTCAGCACTTTTAGTTTCAGCATTCCTTATTTCAGTGCTCTTTATTTCCGAGCTCTTCGTTTCCGAGAATAGCCGCGCCTGAATCGACGCCTGTTTCGGTCGTTTCAGCACGCACTGGAAACGGTTGCTTCCTGAGGCTTGCAGGGAAAAGGGCAGGCCGTCCGGCTGATTCAGCAGCTCCATCAACGAGACTTTGAACAAGCTTTCGACGCTGACCCGCGACAGGCTGATGCCCAGCAGATTGTCGGCCCGGCGGTTGGCCGACAGTACCTGACCGGTTTCATCGAAGATCAGCATCCCGGCCCATTGGCTGTCGAGGTTGTTCAGCCCGGTGTTGAAGGTCAGTTGGAAATGCTGGCCGTGGAACAGGTTGAGGATCAGCCGGTTCTCCACGGTCTGGCTCATCATCTTGACCATGCCCAGGGTGTGGGAGGGCGGCAGGTAGCTGTCGCTGGACACATCCAGCACCGCGATCACCTTGCGCTCGGCATCGAAAATCGGCGCGGCGGAACCGGTCATGAAGCGGTTGGCCTTGAGGAAATGTTCATCGTGCTCGATGTGCACGGCCTGCTCGCAGGCCAACGCGGTGCCGATCGCATTGGTCCCGCTGCAATGCTCCATCCAGCTGGCGCCGACGCTGAAACCGCGGGTCAGGCTCGGCTCGATGAAACGCTGGGTGCCCCACGACGTCAGCACCTGGCCGTGATTGTCGGCGAGCATGATCAGGCAATTGGAGTTGCTGAGGATGTTTTCGTAATACGGCAGGACTTCCTGATGGGTGGTTTGCACCAGGGAATGCTGGCTCTCCAGCAAGTGGGCGATGCCGTCTGCCGGCAGCTGATCGAACGCCGGAGCGCTCTGATGATCGAGCCCGAACGCGCGGCAGCGGGACCAGGAGTCCTGGATGATGGCATCGTGGGAGCGCTTTGAGACAGGTACGGCCATGGCGGTCGATCTCTGGGCAAGCTTTTATTGTTTTTATGGGTTTTGCATCACGTGAGGGCCACGCAAAAAACATCCGTAGAGTGTTGTTCACATTTGTTCATTGTCAATCGTTGAACTGTTCAATTGTTCATTCGTGGTTGTTCATTTCTGTTCAGCAACGAATGCGATTTTTAGCTTGTTTGAAGGAATTTCCAGCCAAATCAAACGCTTGAGATTTTTGGCACGGATGTCGCTATGTAGCTCCGGTCGCTTGACTCAAAAAATAAAAAAAGGCCGAGCCATGTCACTAATCCTGGAACACGTCAGCCGCACCATCGAAGGCCAGACCTGGATCGACGATGCGTGCCTTAATTTCGAACCCGGATCGTTCAACGTTTTGCTCGGTCGCACGCTGTCCGGCAAAACCAGCCTCATGCGCCTGATGGCCGGTCTGGACAAGCCCGACAGCGGCCGCATCCTGATGAATGGCGTCGACGTCACCCAGCGCCCGGTGCGTTTGCGCAACGTGTCGATGGTCTATCAGCAATTCATCAATTACCCGACCATGACGGTGTTCGAGAACATCGCCTCGCCGCTGCGTCAGGGCGGCGTTGCCAATGAGTTGATCCAGAGCAAAGTGCTGGAAACCGCGAAGATGCTGCGCATCGAGAAGTTTCTCCAGCGCCATCCACTGGAGCTCTCCGGCGGCCAGCAGCAGCGCACGGCCATGGCCCGGGCGCTGGTCAAGGACGCCGAGCTGATTCTGTTCGACGAGCCGCTGGTCAACCTTGACTACAAGCTGCGCGAAGAGCTGCGCCAGGAAATGCGCGAGCTGTTCAAGGCGCGCAATACCATTGCGATTTACGCCACCACCGAACCCAACGAAGCCCTGGCGCTGGGCGGCACCACGACGATTCTTCACGAGGGTCGGGTGATTCAGAGCGGCAAGTCCTCCGAGGTGTATCACCAGCCGCAAACCGTGCTGGCGGCGGAGTTGTTCTCCGAGCCACCGATCAACCTGATGCCGGGGCGCATTGCCGGCAACGAAGTGAGTTTCGCCAATTTCGTGCACTTCCCGTTGAACGTCGATCTGCGTCCGGTGGGCGAGGGCGAGTTCCGTTTCGGCGTGCGTCCCAGCCATATCTCGCTGGTGCCGAGCAACGACGACGATCTGGAACTGGCGGTGACCGTCGAGGTGGCCGAGATCAGCGGTTCGGAAACATTCCTCCATGTGCGCAACGAGTATTTCCTGCTGGTGCTGCACTTGCCGGGGGTGCACGAATACGACGTTGATGCGCCGATTCGCATCTATATCCCGACCCATAAACTGTTTGTGTTCGACATGCAGGGGCGGCTGGTCCAGGCGCCCGGTCGCCGCATTGCGAGGGTTGCCTGATGGCCGAAATCCGTTTGCAGAGCCTTGCCCACAGCTATACCCATACACCGACCGGCCCAGAGGATTACGCGATTCGCGAGATGGACCACGTCTGGGAGCAGGGCGGCGCCTATGCGCTGCTCGGGCCTTCGGGGTGCGGCAAGTCGACCTTGCTCAACATCATTTCCGGGTTGCTCAGCCCGTCCCAGGGCCAGGTGTTGTTCGACAGTAAAGTGGTCAACGAACTGACCCCGGAAAAGCGCAACATCGCCCAGGTTTTCCAGTTTCCGGTGGTCTACGACACCATGACGGTGTTCGACAACCTGGCTTTCCCGCTGCGCAATCAGGGCATGGTCGAAGCGAAGATTTTCAGCAAGGTGCATGAAATCGCCGAAGTCCTCGACCTTCAGGCGTTGCTGCACAAGAAGGCCCGCAACCTCACCGCCGATGAAAAACAGAAAGTCTCCATGGGCCGTGGGCTGGTGCGCGATGACGTGTCGGCGATCCTCTTCGATGAACCGCTGACGGTGATCGACCCGCACCTGAAGTGGAAGCTGCGGCGCAAGCTCAAGCAGATCCACGAGCAGTTCAACATCACCATGGTCTACGTCACCCACGATCAGCTCGAAGCCTCGACCTTCGCCGACAAGATCGCGGTGATGTACGGCGGGCAGATCGTGCAGTTCGGTACGCCACGGGAGTTGTTCGAACGGCCGAGCCACACCTTTGTCGGCTATTTCATCGGCAGCCCGGGGATGAACCTGATCGACGTCCAGCCGCAGGCCGGTGGTGTCGGTTTTGCCGGGACTCACTTGCCATTGTCCACTGCGATGCAGCAGCGGATCGCCGACGGCGAATGGAAAAGCCTGAAGGTCGGCATCCGTCCGGAGTTCGTCCATGTGTGGGAGGAGGCCTTTGATGACGCGTTGCGGGCAAAGGTCGTACACGTCGAGGACCTGGGCACCTACAAAATCATGACCCTGAACCTCGACGGCGTTCTGCTGAAAGTACGCCTGGCCGAGGACAAACCGGTGCCCGACGGCACGGCGTACATCAGTTTCCCGGGGCAATGGCTGATGGTCTACGCCGATGATTATTTGCTGGAAGCGAAAGCCATTAACGAGGTGCAGCCATGAACAAGGTGCAGAACAACAAGGCCTGGTGGCTGGTATTGCCGGTGTTCCTGCTGGTGGCGTTCAGTGCGGTGATCCCGATGATGACCGTGGTCAACTACTCGGTGCAGGACATCTTCGACCAGTCCAGCCGCTATTTCGTCGGCGCCGACTGGTACAAGCAGGTGTTACTCGATCCACGGCTGCATGACTCGCTGCTGCGCCAGTTCATCTATTCCGCCTGCGTGTTGTTGATCGAAATTCCGTTGGGCATCGCCATCGCCCTGACCATGCCGATCAAGGGCCGCTGGTCGTCGCTGGTGCTGATTATCCTGGCGATTCCGCTGCTGATCCCGTGGAACGTGGTCGGTACCATCTGGCAGATTTTCGGCCGGGCCGACATCGGCTTGCTCGGCTCCAGCCTCAACGGCATGGGCATCAGCTACAACTATGCGGCCAACACCATGGACGCCTGGGTCACGGTGTTGGTGATGGATGTCTGGCACTGGACGTCGCTGGTGGCGTTGTTGTGTTTCTCCGGGCTGCGGGCGATTCCAGACGTGTATTACCAGGCGGCACGGATCGATCGGGCGTCGGCCTGGGCGGTGTTCCGGCACATCCAGTTGCCCAAGCTCAAGAGCGTACTGCTGATCGCGGTGATGCTGCGGTTCATGGACAGTTTCATGATCTACACCGAGCCGTTCGTGCTGACCGGTGGTGGTCCGGGCAATGCCACGACCTTCTTGAGTCAGACCTTGACCCAAATGGCCGTAGGGCAATTCGACCTCGGCCCGGCAGCGGCTTTCTCGCTGGTGTACTTCCTGATCATCCTGTTGGTGTCGTGGCTGTTCTACACCGCCATGACTCACTCTGACGCCAATCGGTGAGGCCTGCCATGAGCAAGAGAAAGCTGATTCCACTGCTGGTCTACATCCTGTTCCTGCTGGTGCCGATCTACTGGCTGCTGAACATGTCCTTCAAGAGCAACACCGAAATCCTTGGTGGCCTGACCCTGTTTCCCCAGGATTTCACTTTCGCCAACTACAAGGTGATCTTCACCGACCCGAGCTGGTACACCGGCTACCTCAACTCGGCGTACTACGTCAGCATGAACACGATCATTTCCCTGATCGTGGCGTTGCCGGCGGCGTATGCGTTTTCGCGCTATCGCTTCCTCGGCGACAAGCACCTGTTCTTCTGGCTGCTGACCAACCGCATGGCACCGCCGGCGGTGTTCCTGCTGCCGTTCTTCCAGCTGTATTCCTCGATCGGCTTGTTCGACACGCACATCGCGGTGGCGTTGGCTCACTGTCTGTTTAACGTGCCGCTGGCGGTGTGGATTCTTGAGGGCTTCATGTCTGGCGTTCCCAAGGAAATCGACGAAACCGCCTACATCGATGGCTACAGCTTTCCCAAGTTCTTCGTGAAGATTTTCGTTCCGCTGATCGGCTCCGGGATCGGTGTCACGGCGTTCTTCTGCTTCATGTTTTCCTGGGTCGAACTGTTGCTGGCGCGAACCCTGACATCGGTGAACGCCAAACCCATCGCCGCGGTGATGACCCGCACGGTCTCGGCCTCCGGCATCGACTGGGGCGTGCTGGCAGCGGCGGGGGTGTTGACCATCCTGCCGGGCATGCTGGTGATCTGGTTTGTTCGCAACCACGTGGCCAAGGGCTTTGCCCTGGGCCGGGTATGAGGAACTGATGATGGAATGGATGAGTTGGACCAGCCCGACGGCGGCGTTCTTCGGCGTCATAGCCTTGATCCTGGTGGGCATGACGACTTGGGAGTTGCGTTCGCCAAGCACTCTTCGAAAAGGTTTTCTGCCGATTACCACCACCCGTGGCGATCGGCTGTTTATCGGTCTTCTCGGCAGCGCCTACCTGCATTTGCTGGTAATCGGCGTCACCGACTGGAGCATCTGGATAGCGTTCGCGTTGTCCCTGGTGTGGCTGTTGGCTGTGATGCGTTGGGGCTAGTCGAATCGCTCGGCAATGTTGCTCCGAAACCCATAAAGGAGGTCTTATGTTCGATAAAAACAATAAGCTGCGACATAGCATTTCACTGGCAGCCATGCTGGCACTCAGCGGATTGAGCGCATCGGCCTGGGCTGATGCCTACGAAGACGCCGCGAAGAAGTGGATCGGCGGCGAATTCAAACCGTCCACCCTGACGGCCGATCAGCAACTCGCGGAATTGAAGTGGTTCATCAAGGTGGCCGAGCCGTTTCGCGGGATGGACATCAAGGTTGTCTCGGAAACCCTGACCACCCATGAATACGAGTCCAAGGTGCTGGCCAAGGCCTTCACCGAGATCACCGGGATCAAAGTCACCCACGACCTGCTGCAAGAAGGCGATGTGGTGGAAAAGCTGCAGACCGTGATGCAGTCGGACAAGAGCATCTATGACGGCTGGGTCAACGACTCGGACCTGATCGGCACCCATTTCCGTTACGGCAAGACTGAAGCTATTACCGACCTGATGGCCAATGAAGGTAAAAACTTCACCTCGCCAACCCTCGATATCAAGGACTTCATCGGCACCTCCTTCACCACCGCGCCCGATGGCAAGCTCTATCAATTGCCCGATCAACAGTTCGCCAACCTCTACTGGTTCCGCGCCGACTGGTTCGAGCGGGCGGACCTGAAAGCCAAGTTCAAGGAAAAGTATGGCTATGAACTGGGCGTGCCGGTGAACTGGTCTGCCTATGAAGACATCGCCAAATTCTTCAGCGAAGACGTCAAGGAAATCGACGGCAAGCGGGTCTACGGGCACATGGACTACGGCAAGAAAGACCCGTCCCTGGGCTGGCGCTTTACCGATGCCTGGTTCTCCATGGCCGGCGGCGGTGACAAGGGCTTGCCCAACGGTTTGCCGGTGGATGAGTGGGGCATTCGTGTCGAAGACTGCCATCCGGTCGGCTCCAGCGTGACCCGCGGAGGCGATACCAACGGCCCGGCAGCGGTGTTTGCCACCACCAAATACGTCGACTGGCTGAAGAAGTACGCGCCACCGGAAGCGGCGGGCATGACCTTCTCCGAATCCGGCCCGGTGCCGTCCCAGGGCAACATCGCCCAGCAAATTTTCTGGTACACCGCGTTCACCGCAGACATGACCAAACCGGGCCTGCCGGTGGTGAACGCCGACGGTACGCCGAAGTGGCGCATGGCGCCGTCGCCGCGAGGGCCGTATTGGGAAGAGGGGATGAAGCTTGGGTATCAGGACGTGGGCTCCTGGACATTCATGAAGTCCACGCCTGAGAAACAGAAGCTCGCGGCCTGGCTGTACGCGCAGTTCGTGACCTCGAAAACCGTGTCGCTGAAGAAAACCATCGTCGGCCTGACGCCGATCCGCGAGTCGGACATCAACTCTCAAGCCATGACCGACCTGGCGCCGAAGCTCGGTGGCCTGGTCGAGTTCTATCGCAGCCCGGCGCGGGTGCAATGGACGCCGACCGGCACCAACGTGCCGGACTATCCGCGTCTGGCGCAGTTGTGGTGGAGCCACATCGCCGAAGCTGCCAGCGGGGAGAAAACCCCGCAACAGGCGCTCGATGGTCTGGCCAAGGATCAGGACGCGATCATGACCCGTCTGGAACGCTCCAAGGCCCAGGCCACTTGCGCGCCGAAAATGAACCCGGAACGCGACGCGCAATACTGGTTCGACCAACCGGGCGCACCGAAGCCGAAACTGGCCAACGAGAAGCCCAAGGGTGAAACCGTGAGCTACAACGAACTGCTGAAGTCGTGGGCGGATGCGCGTAAGTAACTGTCTGTCATGTGAAACGCGAACGGCACCGAAAGGTGCCGTTTTACTTTGAGCGTGTTCCTCCGCCAGGTATTGCGGTGACCTACATTGCATTTTCGTCTTTGGGGAAAACCAGTCTGAACACGGTCATCGCACCGGGCAGGCTTTCAACCTCGGCCACTCCCTGATGCAAACTCATGATCGAACGCACGATGGCCAGGCCCAGTCCGGTGCTGCCTTGCGAGCGGGAGCGGCTGCTGTCGACCCGGTAAAAACGGTCGAACAGATGCGGCAGATGCTGCGCTTCGATGCCCGCACCGGGGTTGCTGACCCGCAGCGAAACCTGAGTCGGCTCTTGCTCAATGTGTAGCGAAACCGTTTGCCCGGCCGGGCAGTGGCGCAGGGCGTTGGACAGCAGGTTCGAGATCGCCCGTTGAATCATCAACCGGTCACCCAGCACGCGTGCGCTGCCGGTCACGCTCAGGCTGATGCGCTTGTCTTGCGCCGACAAGGAAAACAGGTCGGCCACTTTCTCGGCTTCTTCTTCCAGGGCGACCGGCTCGAAGGACGTGAGCGCTGCCGGGTTGCTGGCCTGCGCCAGAAACAGCATGTCCGAGACAATCCGCGCGACGCGCTCCAGTTCTTCGGTGCAGGACACCAAGACGTTTTTGTACGCCTCGGCCGTGCGTTCCCGGGACAGCGTCACTTGTGCCTTGCCCATCAAATTGTTGATCGGCGTGCGCAGTTCATGGGCCAGGTCATCGGAGAACTGCGACAACTGCTGCACACCATTGTCGAGGCGATCCAGCATGACGTTGATCCCCCGGGCCAGTTCACTGAGTTCCTGGGGCATGTCGAGCACCGACAACCGATGGCCGAGGTCTTGCGTCGAGACCATCGCCGCCACTTTGCGAAATTCGCGCAACGGCATCAGCCCCCGCTGTACGGCGGCCCAGGCACTGAGGCCGATGAAGATCAGCAGCAATGGCAAAGCAATCAGCGTCGAGCGCAGATAGGCGCTGAGCAACGCCTGATTGTGGGCATCGTCCATCGACAGCAGCACCGGGACGCGGGTGCCGTCCTTGATGCGGACCAACCGAGAGGCCGTCAGGTAGTGCTTGCCTTGATCGTCGGTACCGTCGGAGAACGCCAGTGGTTCGTCGGCAGCCAGTACTGCCTTGCGTTCAAGGCGCGGGTCGGCCATGCCGGAGCCGGATTTCAACAGAGGCGTGCGCAAGTTACTGCGGTCATAAATCGTCAGGGTGAGGTTGTCATGGCCCATGACCTGATCGAGCAGAATGTGCGGCGCCGAACGAATTTCTGCGGCATCGGCGTACAGCGACAGGCTGTGTTCCACCTGTTCCACCTTCTGGGCCAGGCTATTTCTGGATAACGCGTTCAACTCATGGGTCAGGGCAAAGTAGGCAAGGATCGCCAGGAACACCACCAGTAGTGCGCCGAGAATACTCACCGTCAGGCCCAGGCGCATCGACAGGCTGGCCGGCTTCATTCCCGCGCCTCCAGCACGTAGCCGACGCCGCGCAGGGTGTGGATGAGTTTGCTGTCGAACGGGTCGTCGATCTTGGCGCGCAAACGCCGGATCGACACTTCGACCACATTGGTGTCGCAGTCGAAATTCATGTCCCACACCAGCGAAATGATCTGAGTGCGGGTAAGCACCTCCCCGGACTGGCGCATCAGCAGGTGCAGCAGGGCGAATTCCTTGGTGGTCAGGTCGATGCGCTGCTCGCCGCGAAAGGCACGGTGGCGCCCTGGATCAAGTTCCAGGTCGGCGACTTTGAGCACCTGCGGCACCGGGATGTTTTCGCTGCGGCGCATCAGCGTGCGCACTCGCGCCAGCAATTCCGGAAACTCGAAAGGCTTGACCAGATAATCGTCGGCGCCCAGATCCAGACCACGAATCTTGTCGGCCAGACGCCCGCGCGCGGTGAGCATCATCACTCGGGTGGAATGGGTGCGACGCAATTGCTCCAGCACGCCCCAGCCATCGAGTTCCGGCAGGTTCACATCCAGAATCACCAGGTCATACGCCTGCTGTTGCGCCAGATGCAGTCCATCGGCGCCGGTGGCCGCATGGTCAACGATATAACCACTTTCCGTCAGTCCCTGATGCAAGTATTCGGCAGCTTTAAGCTCGTCCTCGACGACAAGGATTCGCATGATCTATCACCACTTTTATTTAATGGATATTTAATTAAGGTGGCCGGGAAAGTTGTTGTTTTTGTAGGGGCTTCCGGACGGATTTGAATAACGGCTGGGGGTTGTGAGTTGCTGGTTTCCTACAGCGGTTTCCCTGTGTGATGGCGTGCAAGGTAAAGGCTGTAGTGGCTACAGGGTCAACTGAAATGCTGGGTCTTGAGCCCTGAATATGGCGATCTGCGACAGCCTGTCGCAGCAAGCAAACCCGAATGCCCATGCGCCACATTCAGGCAAGTGCTGTTTGGCAGATAACTACCGTGTATTTGTTTCCATGTATTGCTATGTCGCCTTTCGCACTTCGCATCCTAGATCAAAACAACTTCCATAAGCCGTGGATGACGGATTTGTAATGTTCCAGTCACCTTGCCGATAAGTTCAAAACCCTACCGTGGCGGCATCAAAGATTCTTGAATAAAGGAAGTCTTCCATTGCCCGGTTTAAAAGAACGGACGGCGCGAGCACGCCTGAAAAAAACAGCGAGGACAGTGACGGCCAGCGTTGTGTTGCTGGCCGGCACGGGTCTTGTGCATGCATCGACCCTGACCCTCGATCAAGCCCTGCAAACAGCATTCGCCGGTAACCCGGATCTGGCGGCTGCGCAGTGGGAAATCGGCATCGCCGAGGGTGAGCGCAAACAGGCCGGTCTGATCCCCAACCCCGAAGTGTCATGGGAGGCTGAAGACACCCGGCGCGATTCGCGAACCACCACGCTGATGCTCAGCCAACCGATCGAACTGGGCGGCAAACGTAGCGCACGGATCGACGTCGCCAGCCGCGCGCAGGACGCCGCCGGGATCGAATGGGAGCGCAAGCGCAATGCCTTGCGCGCCGATGTGATTCAGGCGTTCAACAGCGCCCGGACCGCGCAACAACGCTTGCAGTTGTCGCGTCAGTCGCTGCAACTCGCCGAACACGGTTTGCGCGTCGCCCAAGGACGCATCGAGGCCGGTAAATCATCGCCGGTCGAAGGCACTCGGGCGCAAGTGCAACTCTTGGAAGTGCGCCTGGAGCTGAGCCGCGCCGAACGCGATCAGGCCAACGCCTATCAACAATTGGCGCAGGTCATGGGCGCACCGTTGCCAGCCTCGACCACCGTGCAAGCGGCCACGCAAAGCATGCCCACCGTGCCGCCGGCGAGCCGATTGCTGGAGCGCCTGAACGAGACCGCCGAACTGCGTCTGGCCAAATTGCAGATCGATCAGCGCGAAGCCTCATTGGGTCTGGAAAAGTCGCAGCGCATTCCAGATCTGACTGTGAGCATCGGCAGTCAATACAACGAAACCGAGCGCGAGCGGGTCAACGTGGTCGGGCTGTCGATGCCGATTCCGCTGTTCAGCCGCAACCAGGGCAACGTGCTGGCGGCAGCCCGGCGCAGCGATCAGGTGCGGGATCTGCGCAACGCCACCGAGCTGCGTCTGCGCACGGAAATCCAGACCAGCCTTGAGCAATGGCAGACCGCCAATGGCGAAGTCGAAGCGTTCAACCAGACCATCCTGCCCGCCGCGCAAAGTGCGGTCGACAGCGCCACACGCGGTTTCGAAATGGGCAAGTTCGGCTTCCTCGATGTGCTCGACGCCCAGCGCACCCTGATCAGCGCCCGCAGCCAATACATCCAGGCCGTCAGCGAGGCGACGGACGCGCGAGTACGCATCGAACGCATCTTCGGCGACCTCACCGTCAGCCCTTGAATTTCATCTTTCAAATCACTGCGCGATGGCATGGCGCAGAGGAGTTTCCATGGAAAAAAAACTGATCGTGGTGGCTGCGGCGACGTTGGCGCTGGGCATTGGTATTGGCTCGATGTGGTCGGGCAATGCGTCCATCGACGCGCACGCCGATCACGCTGAAGAAGGCGCAGCAGCCGACGGCGAACATGCAGAAGAAGGGCACCTGGAACTGAGCGCCGAACAGATCACCGCGGCGGGCATTCAACTGGCCGAAGCGCGGGCGCAGAACATCAGCCTCGGCTTGCCGTTCCCCGGCGAAGTGCGCTTTGACGAAGACCGCACTGCGCACGTGGTGCCTCGGGTGCCCGGCGTGGTCGAGTCGGTGTCGGTCAATCTTGGGCAGTCGGTGAAGAAGGGCCAGTTGCTGGCGGTGATCGCCAGTCAGCAGATCTCTGATCAGCGCAGCGAACAGGCTGCCGCGCAGCGTCGCCTGACCTTGGCGCGCACCACCTACGAACGCGAGAAAAAACTGTGGCAGGACAAGATCTCCGCCGAGCAGGATTTCCTTCAGGCACGCCAGGCATTGGAAGAAGCCGAAATTGCCCTGACCAATGCGCGACAAAAAATCAGCGTGCTCAGTGGCAGCGTGGTCGCCACCGGCGGCAATCGCTATGAACTGCGCGCGCCGTTCGACGGTGTGGTGGTGGAAAAACACCTGACGCCGGGGGAGGTGGTCGATGAAACCACGGCGGCGTTTACGCTCTCCGACCTGTCGCGAGTGTGGGTGACGTTCGGCGTTTCGCCCAAGGATCTGAACAAGGTGCGAGTGGGCAAACCGGTCACCGTCAGCGCCCCGGAACTCAATGCCGAAGTCGCCGGCACCGTGGCCTATGTCGGCAGTTTGCTCGGTGAACAGACCCGCACTGCAACGGTCCGCGTGACCCTGGAAAATCCGCAAGGCTCGTGGCGTCCCGGCCTGTTTGTCACCGCGCTGGTTGCGACCGACAGTCGCCAAGCAAGGGTCGCCGTACCTGAAACCGCGATCCAGACCGTCGAGGACAAGCCCACGGTGTTCGTGCGCACCGATGACGGCTTCAAGGCGCAAGCGGTGGAGTTGGGCAGTCGCGCGGCCGGTCTGGTGGAAGTCACCCAAGGGCTGGAACCGGGCGTGCAAGTCGCCAGTGCCGGCAGCTTCGTCCTCAAATCGGAATTGGGCAAAGCCTCGGCCGAGCATTCTCATTGAAGGCTCCCACTGATCCGTCAACCTCGACCGGAAGGTTCTCATGTTCGAACGCCTGATCCAGTTTGCCATCGAGCAGCGCATCATCGTGCTGCTCGCTGTTCTCCTCATGGCCGGCCTCGGCATCGCCAGTTATCAAAAGCTGCCGATCGACGCCGTGCCCGACATCACCAACGTCCAGGTGCAAATCAACACCGGCGCGGCCGGGTTCTCGCCGCTGGAAACCGAGCAGCGCATCACCTTCCCGATTGAAACCGCCATGGCCGGTTTGCCGGCGCTGGAACAGACCCGTTCGCTGTCGCGTTCGGGGCTGTCGCAGGTCACGGTGATCTTCAAGGACGGCACCGATCTGTTCTTCGCCCGGCAATTGGTCAACGAGCGTTTGCAGATCGCCAGGGAGCAATTGCCCGAGGGGGCGGAAGCGCTGATGGGGCCGATTTCCACCGGGCTTGGCGAGATTTTCCTGTGGACGGTGGAGGCGCAGGAAGGTGCGCTCAAGGACGACGGCACCGCCTACACGCCAACCGATTTGCGGGTGATTCAGGACTGGATCATCAAGCCGCAATTGCGCAACGTGCCCGGTGTGGCCGAGATCAACACCATCGGCGGATTCGCCAAGGAATACCAGATCGCCCCCGACCCGAAACGGCTGGCGGCGTACAAACTGACCCTCACCGATCTGGTCACGGCGCTGGAGCGCAACAACGCCAACGTTGGCGCCGGTTACATCGAGCGCAGCGGCGAGCAACTGCTGATTCGTGCGCCCGGGCAAGTGGCGAGCACCGACGACATCGCCAATATCGTGATGGCCAATGTCGACGGTACGCCGATCCGGATCAAGAACGTCGCGACCGTAGACATCGGCCGCGAACTGCGTACCGGTGCCGCCACCGAAAACGGTCGCGAAGTGGTACTGGGCACGGTGTTCATGCTGATCGGCGAAAACAGCCGAACGGTCTCCCAGGCAGTGGCGACCAGGCTTGAGCAGATCAACCGTTCCCTGCCCAAAGGCGTGGTCGCGGTGCCGGTGTATGACCGCACGCACCTGGTGGACAAGGCCATCGCCACGGTGAAGAAAAACCTCGTGGAAGGGGCGATTCTGGTCATCGCGATTCTGTTCCTGTTCCTGGGCAACATTCGCGCGGCGTTGATCACCGCGATGGTCATTCCGCTGTCGATGCTGTTCACCTTCACCGGCATGTTCACCAACAAAGTCAGCGCCAACCTGATGAGCCTAGGCGCCCTCGACTTCGGCATCATCGTCGACGGCGCGGTGGTGATCGTCGAAAACACCCTGCGACGGCTGGCCCATGCGCAGCAGCATCACGGGCGTTTACTGAGCCGTTCCGAGCGTTTCCACGAAGTATTCGCGGCCGCCAAAGAAGCGCGGCGGCCGCTGATTTTCGGCCAGTTGATTATCATGGTCGTGTACCTGCCGATCTTCGCCCTGAGCGGTGTCGAAGGAAAAATGTTCCACCCGATGGCCTTTACGGTGGTCATCGCGCTGTTGGGCGCCATGCTGTTGTCGGTGACCTTTGTGCCGGCGGCCATCGCGCTGTTTGTCACCGGCAAGGTCAAGGAAGAAGAGGGCGTGGTCATGCGCGGCGCGCGTCGCGTTTATGCGCCGGCGCTGGCGTGGGTGATGTCCCATCGCGCCATGGCGGTGGGTGCGGCGCTGGCTGTGATTGTGCTCAGCGGCGTGCTCACCAGCCGCATGGGCAGCGAGTTTGTGCCGAGCCTCAGTGAGGGCGATTTTGCCCTGCAAGCCTTGCGCGTGCCGGGCACCAGCCTCACGCAATCGGTGGATATGCAGCAGCGTCTGGAGACCTTGATCCTCAACAAGGTGCCCGAAGTCGAGCGTGTGTTCGCCCGTACCGGCACCGCCGAAATCGCCTCCGACCCGATGCCGCCGAACATCTCCGACAGCTATGTGATGCTCAAGCCGAAGGTGCAGTGGCCGGATCCGGGCAAGTCCCGCGAAACACTGATGGCCGAACTGCAACAAGCCGCCGCGACGCTGCCGGGCAGCAACTATGAACTGTCGCAGCCGATCCAGTTGCGCTTCAATGAACTGATCTCCGGCGTGCGCAGCGATGTCGCGGTCAAGGTCTTCGGGGATGACATGGACGTGCTCAACGCCACGGCGGCGAAGATCGCCGCCGCCATGCAGAAGGTCAACGGCGCGTCCGAGGTCAAGGTCGAGCAAACCACTGGCCTGCCGGTGCTGACCATCAACATCGACCGCGACAAGGCGGCGCGTTACGGGCTCAACGTCGGTGACGTGCAAGACACCATTGCGGTGGCGGTCGGCGGGCGTCAGGCCGGGACACTGTATGAAGGCGATCGGCGGTTCGACATGGTGGTGCGTTTGTCCGATGCCATGCGCAAGGACATCGAAGGTTTGTCGGCACTGTTGATTCCGGTGCCAGCGCCCCTGAATGGCGCGGCTGATCAGATTGGCTTCATCGCCCTCAAGGACGTCGCCAGCCTTGATCTGGTGCTCGGGCCGAATCAGGTCAGCCGCGAAAACGGCAAGCGGCTGGTGATCGTCAGCGCCAACGTGCGTGGGCGTGACATTGGATCTTTTGTCGCCGAGGCGGGCGAGGTCATCGAGCGTGATGTGCAGGTGCCGGCGGGTTACTGGACCACGTGGGGCGGTCAGTTCGAGCAACTGCAATCGGCGGCCAAGCGCCTGCAGATCGTGGTGCCGGTGGCCTTGCTGTTGGTGTTCGGGCTGCTGTTCATGATGTTCAACAACCTCAAGGACGGCTTGCTGGTGTTCACCGGGATTCCGTTTGCGTTGACGGGTGGCGTCATGGCGTTGTGGTTGCGGGATATTCCGCTGTCGATCTCGGCGGGCGTCGGTTTCATTGCGCTGTCGGGGGTGGCGGTGCTCAACGGCCTGGTGATGATCGCGTTCATCCGCAATTTGCGGGAGGAGGGGCGTTCACTCAGTGATGCGATCAATGAGGGCGCGCTCACGCGACTGCGCCCAGTGTTGATGACGGCGCTGGTCGCGTCCCTGGGCTTCATTCCCATGGCTTTGGCGACCGGCACGGGTGCCGAGGTGCAACGTCCGTTGGCGACGGTAGTGATTGGCGGGATTCTGTCTTCGACCATCCTGACGCTGCTGATATTGCCGGCGTTGTATCAGTTGGCGCATCGGCGGGATGAGGAAGTAACTCCCACCCCCTAAACCAATGTTTCAGACATACCACTATCTGTGGCGAGGGAGCTTGCTCCCGCTGGACTGCGCAGCAGGCCCCTTCTTTTTTGGGTGAAGGAGGGGCCGCTTCGCGACCC
>NZ_JBGLZF010000067.1:0-23983 GCF_047304405.1 Pseudomonas sp. Pseusp11 | reverse complement strand
GCCCCCACCAGACCTGCCAGCACCACCATCGCCAGGGACATGAGAATGCATTGGTTCAGGCCTACCAACAGTGTGGGTGCGGCAGTCGGTAGTTCTATCTTGAACAAAATGTCTTTCGGCGAAGCACCGGACGCCTGGCCCAACTCGAGTAGATCCTTGGGCAGCTGCTTAAAGGCAAGGGTCGTCAGCCTGAGCATCGGTGGAATGCCATACACGATGGTCGCGATGATTGCCGGCACCCGCCCCAAGCTGAACAGCATCACAGCAGGGATCAGGTAAACCCAAGGCGGTACCGTTTGCATGATGTTCAGAATCGGCAGCAATGCTTCATCGACACGCTTCACCCGGGCCGCCAGAACACCCAGCGGAAAAGCGATGGCAACAGAGATCAGGACCGACACGCTGACGAGCGCGATTGTCTGGATGGACGCGACCCAAAGGCCCGCGAACAAACAAAAAGCCAACATCACCGCAGCAAAAACAGCGACTCGCTTATTGGCAAAAAACAACGCCGCAACGACGACAATACCGATGAACAAATAGGGATGGGGAGCAAGCAGCGCGCCCTCCACCGCACCCAGTACCGTCTCGATTAGTTGACTGATGCCCTTGAACAACCCATGCAAATTGGCGTTCAGCCAGTCAACGGCTGGAGCCAGGTAATCGCCTGGAGAAAACTGAATGTGCGTTGTCATTGGCAAGCCCCCACCCGCGTCCGTGCAGCGCTCTGCGCCAGACGATCCAGAATCATGGTCAGAATCACAATTGCGATGGCCGCGTTGATCGACTTGGCGATATCCAATGTACGGATGGAACCGTAGATCGCCTCGCCCAAACCACCCGAACCCACGATGCCGGCGATGACCACCATGCCGAACGCCATCATCAGGCTTTGGTTAACGCCGGCCATAATGCTAGGCATGGCGAACGGTAAGCGGATCTTGAAAAACATCTGCATTCCAGTCACGCCACTGGCATCTCCCAACTCGATGAACTCCTTGGGCGTCATGCGAATCCCCAGGGAGGTCAGTCGTAGAGCCGGGGGAAGCGCGACGATAAAAGTCGCCAACAGCGCCGTGGCAGGCCCATAGCCGAGCAGCGCAATGGCCGGTAGCAGGTAGATGTAAGGCGGCATCGTCTGAATCAAATCCAGACAAGGATCAACCACACGATCAAAGGCAGGCGCCAGACCAGCGATGACTCCCAGCGGAATGGCGACAGACAGTGCCAGCACGGTGGCAGTGAGCACCAGGGCAAGCGTGCTGACTGTCTCTGACCACAAACCAATGATGTCGCAAAACAACAAGGCCAGGCCTGTGAGAATCGCAAAGCGAACGCCCGCAACACGCCAGCCAATCAACGCCATGACAATCGCTACGACGTAATGCGGTGGATAGGCGATACACCACAGCACGCCCTCGTAAATACCCTTCAACACCGCATTGACGGCATCGAACACGAACTCACCGTTATCCGAAAGCCATTCCAGTCCTGTATCAATGGAGGTATCAAACTGACTAGAAAAATCCGGCGTGCTCATGCGGACGCCCCCATCTCACTGGCGGTTGGTACTGGCGCCAACTCGTTGGGAATACCTTGAACGCCACGCAGCAGATCACGGGGCGTAATGATCCCTGCCACTGTTCCGTTATCGACGACGGCAAGCGCATCGCGCCTGGACTTCATCGTCAATCCGATAAGCTCATTGATATCGGCGTCAAGCGAGGTTTGGGTGAGCCTGGTGATGTCGCAAGTCGGGTGTGCTACCTGGTAGGCCTGGACAGACGTCATGACCGAGTGAGCCTTCACCAGATGCAATCGAGAAATGCCGGCGACAAATTCCGCCACGTAGTCGTCAGCCGGATTGAGTACGATCTCCTCAGCAGTGCCGACCTGAATGATGGCGCCATCCTTCATGATCGCGATGCGGTCACCGATGCGGATGGCCTCGTCCAGGTCGTGGGTAATGAAGACCGCGGACTTGCCCAGCTCCTTGGTGAGCTGGCGGAACTCATCCTGCAACTGCCGGCGAATCAGCGGATCAAGCGCGCTGAACGGCTCGTCCATCAATATTATTTCCGGGTCGGCAGTGAGTGCACGCGCCAGCCCGACTCGTTGCTGCATGCCCCCAGACAGCTCGCCTGGATAGCGCGAAGTCCACTCGCTCAACCCGACCTTCGCCAGTGCCTGTTCGGCCACTTTATAACGCTCGGCCTTACCCACGCCTTGCACTTCCAGACCGAATGCCGTGTTCTCCAGTACCGTCCGGTTAGGCAACAAGGCAACGCTCTGAAAGACCATACCTATGTGACGCGCCCTCACCTCTCGCAGCTGCGCGGGCGACAAGGATGAAACGTCCTTGCCTTTGACCAGCACCTTCCCCGAGCTCGGGGTGATCAACTTGTTGAGCAGCCTTATAAGGGTGGACTTGCCACTGCCGGACAAACCCATGATGCAAAAGATCTCCCCCCGGCGAACCTGGAGACTGACATCGGAAACCCCGACCACGCAGCCGTAGTTTTGCAGGATCTGGGTCTTTGAAAGCCCCTGCTGGACAACAGCGTCCATGGCTGCCGGTGCACTTTTACCGAAGATCTTCCAAACCGACTGGCAATCCACCAGCACTTCGTCAGTATTAATTGTAGCCATTGTCATTTCGCAATCCATCGAACCAGTTGTTTGCTGGTTTCTTTAATTAATCAAAGGGCGGCAGTGGCAAACAAACTTAATAGTTCTTGATATTTCCCCAACGATTTACAAGATCTGTATGACTATCAATCCAGCCCTTGATAGCCTCGTCCATAGTCTTGCCATCCTTGACTTCAGCATTCATCGCGGTGATGTCCGTGATGGGCACATAAACACTGGCCATCAGTTCGCGCGCACGGGGATTGGCTTCAGCGAAGCCTTTGTGTCCGATCCAGTAATAACCCTGCAATGGCGGGAAGACCCCTTTTGGATCTTTCAGGAATTTGAGATCAAACTTCTTGGTCATCCATGAAGGATCCCAGACGGTTACCGCCACCCATTCCTTGCGATCGACTGCCGACTTTAAAGCCGCCGTCATTGCGGACGTACTGCCTTCGACCAGCTTGAGCTTGATGTCGTACGCTTTGACGACATTGTTCGCGTCACTCATTAAACCCGAACCCGGCTCGATGCCAATGATTCTGTTCCCCAGTTTTTCCGAGTTTGCATTCAGCTGTTCAATGGAGTCGATGTCTACGTAACTGGGTACTGCCATACCCTGATAAAGACCATAGGAGACCGGCGACAGCTTCTCAATTTTGTTTTTATTCTTTTTCCAATAATCTGCTGCAGCGTAGTCAGTCTGGGATGCCAACACCTGAATATCCCCTTTGCTTAGTGCAGCATAGGCGATACCCCACTCGGAAAACTCCACGACTTTTACGGTGTACCCTGCATTCTCAAGTACTTTCTTGGTTATGCCAGTAATGGGCACCAAGTCCTCCCAGGACATAGTACCCATTACTATGGTTTTTTCTTCTGCCTGTGCCTGCAAACTCATCATGCCCACAAACGCGAGCGCGCAGAATGCCTTCCAAATATTCTTCATGGATTAATCCGTTCTTATTAGTGACTTATTAAACGGCCTTTCCAGGAAAAGCCGACAACTTAAACTTACTAACCTTCTCGCCCGGCCCAAAATTCATGCCAACGAATAACCGAACTGACGCCCAGCTTCGTTATTATTTTGGGGGGTAGCCTGCTGGGTCCTGGCGCGTGACTGAAACTATCCAGAAAATCAGAACGTGTACCCGAAGCCAATTCCGCCGCCATTACACCTGCCAGGGTGCTCTTGACCGTTCCCAACCCATTTTCGCAGCAAGCCGAATAGAGGTTTTCTTCGATCTCGCCAAATGCAGCGGCGCTGTTACGGCTCAAACACAGACGGCCGGCCCAACTGAACTCCAAGGGAGTGGATTTCAGTTCTGGAAAGCGTGCATCCAAGGAATGTCGCTGCTCTTTGGCAACCGCAGCTACACGCTCTGGAGTGACCTGAATACTCGGGTCATAGGTGAACTTTGTCCGGATGACGATTCGCGAGAGACCGTCTGAAGAGATCTTGCGAACAGTCGCTCCCATTGGATCAGCCGGCAACAATGCCCACCTGGTGTTACCCGGCACGTCTTTCTTGAACGCATCATCACTGTACGCTGCCGTCATGGAGGCGTACGTAAAGACGTGCAGCAGGCGCCCTTGATAATGACCAAAGTCTTCAATGTGGCCGTTGACCGCCAGAATGACCTTGGGCGCATTAATAACCCCGCGATGAGACCGAGCTGTCCAGCCGCTACCCTGCTTCGACATTTCAATAATCGGAGAGCGCTCAAAGAGAGTGATTTTCCCCTCCAGCCCTGCCGCCAGATCTCTGATGTATTGTGCGGGTTGAATCAGCACGGCGCCGGGGGTATAGATCCCACCCTGGTAATAGGTGGACCCGGTGATTTCACGCATTTGCACGGCATCAAACATCTCGAACTTTTCGCCAATGCGCTCAAGGGATTTGGCGTAATTGACGTTCAGCTTCAATCCACGCTCAGTGGCGGCAGCGTTGATCTTCCCCGAAGGGTCGAAGGTGTCTGCAGACATGCCGTACTCGCGTGCGGCTTGCGCGGCAAAATCAATCGCGAAACGATTTTGCGTGATTTCCAGAGCGGTTGCGGACTCACTGGCAACGGAATACTCCCCGGACGACAGACTGTGCGGCACATCGATCATGAACCCGGAATTTCTTCCCGCTGGCCCCTTGGCGACCTCATGAGCATCGACCACAACAATGCTGTCACCCGGGTGTAACTGTGAAAGCCTGCGTGCGGCGGAAAGGCCGGCAAAACCGGCACCGATGATCAGCCAATCCGCCGTCACATTTCCATCAAGTATGCGAACAGGCGCAGTGCGTGCGGAAATCGCCTCCCAACCTGAAACCCCGGTGTCTACCGGCAGGCGCTTGATGGTATGGGTGCTCATTTTCCGGTCTCTTCATCCGACCGATCAGACACATCGATCCAGATGGTTTTGATTTCGGTGTACTGGTCATGGGCAAAAATGGATTTGTCCCGACCGCCGAACCCTGACTCTTTGTAGCCGCCGAAAGGCGTCGACGCATCGCCCTCGCCAAAGCAGTTCACGGTGACAATGCCGGCGCGGATTTCTCGCGACAACTTGATCGCCCGACGCAGGCTGCCGGTATAAACAGAAGCGGCCAGGCCGTACACCGTGTCATTGGCCAAGGCGATCGCTTCGCAGATCGTGTTAAAGGTGGTGACCGAAAGAATCGGGCCGAAGATCTCTTCCTGGAACAACCGGCTTTCTCTGTCGACACCGTCAATCACCGTCGGCTCTACGAAGGCACCGTCTTTGGTTGCGCCGCCGTACACGACTTCGAGCTTCCCGGCAGTGGCATGCTCAAGGTACGACTTCACTTTTGCGAAATGCTCCGGGCTGACCAACGACCCTACGCGGTTTTCCGGATCCAGTGGATCGCCCATTTTCCATTCGCGGATGTAGGTCCCCATGCGCTGCAGCAACTCATCCTTGACCGACTCATGAACGATCAGGCGCGAGGTCGCGGAGCAGTTTTCGCCCATGTTCCAGAACGCGCCATTGACGACATGTTGAGCGACGAGATCCAGGTCTTGAGCATCGTCCATCACCACGGCCGGATTTTTCCCACCGCATTCGAGTACGATGCGTTTAAGGTTCGAATCAGCAGCGTAATGCAGGAAACGACGGCCGGTCGCGGTGGAACCGGTGAAGCTCACCATGTCGACGTCGTTATGCAAGCCAATCGGCTCGCCGACTTCTTTGCCAGTGCCGGTCACAATGTTGAGCACGCCAGCGGGAACACCCGCTTCAAACGCCAGCTCCGCGACCCGCAACGTGGTCAGCGTGGTCTGTTCGGCAGGTTTGATGATGACCGAGCAGCCTGCGGCAAGCGCCGGGCCAATTTTCCAGGCCAGCATCAGCAGCGGGAAGTTCCAGGGCAATACGCAACCCACGACGCCAATCGGCTCACGCACAACCATGGTCAGCGCGTCGCTGCCCACCGGGGCGGTGTTGTCATAAATCTTGTCGATCAGTTCCGCGTGCCAGCGCACTGTGTGAATAGTATCCGGCACGTCCACCAACTGACATTCACTGACAGGCTTACCGCTATCGAGACTCTCGAGGACGGCCAGTTCGTGTTGATGGCTTTCAAGCAGATTCGCGAACTTCAGCAGAACAGCTTTGCGCTCCCTGGGAGAAATCGATCTCCAGCGGCCATCCTCAAAGGCCTCTTTAGCATTAGCGACCGCAAAGTCGACATCCTCAGATGAGCAGGCAGCGATATTTGTCAAAAACTCACCTGTCGCCGGATTGGTCGTGGCGAAGGTTTTGCCAGAGATGGCTGATCTGAACGCACCATTGATGAATGCGTTGGAAGGAAACGACATGTTTTTCGCGAGGGCCGCGTATTCGGCCTTGCTCAGAAGATCACCCATGGCTGGCTCCCGAAGTGATGTTGGCTACGTTGCGTTTTAGTTCGGCGATGACCGATGCAAGGCTTTGCTTTTCTTCGGCATGAAGTGGCTGGAGCGGCAACCGCACATCCCCTACTTTCAGTCCGTTAAGCTCGCAACCGTACTTGATCGACTGCACGAACTTGCCGCCATCCAGCGCATTCATCAGCGGCATCATTGCTGACATGATTTGGCGGCCCTTGTCGAAGTTCTTTTCAATCACGCAAGCCTCATAAAGCGCTACGTGCTCGCTCGGCAGGAAGTTCGATCCCGCACAGACCCAACTTCTGGCCCCCCAGGCAAAAAACTCCAGCGCTTGATCGTCCCATCCGCATGACAGTGCGATATTCGGAAACTCGCGAGCGAGCAGATGCACTTGCCCCATGTCGCCGGAACTTTCCTTGATGGCCACGACGTTTTTCGATTGACTCACACGGGTGAAATAATCCGCGTCCATGGAAACGCACATGCGCCCCGGGTAGTTGTAAAGCATGATCGGTAGATTGGCCGCGCGATCAATGGTCAGGGCGTGGATCGCGTTTTCCTCGGACGTCGGCAACGCATACGGCGGAGAAGTGACAAGAATGGCGTCCGCATTGATAGCCTTGGCATCTTTCGCGTACTGAACAGAATCCTCAGTGCGAATCGCGCCGGTGCTGATTATCAGCTGCGTCCGCGTGCCGATGACATCTTTCGCATAAGCGGCGAGTTCAGTACGTTCTTCTGAAGTCTGCGCGTAATATTCGCCGGTCGACCCGCCGACAATAATGCCGTGTACCTTCGCCTCAATCAGCGACTCCAAAACTTCCGAATAAACACTCCAGTCGATCTCCCCGTCAGGTTTATGGGGCGTTACTGCTGGCGTATAAATACCTTCAAATTTCAAGATAAATTCTCCGAATGCGAGTTGCGTGAAAGTTCAACGAGCGCGTCAGCCTTGATGCCTTGAGGCGCGATAAAAATTTCCATGTTTTCACGGGACTGTTCCCAGCATTCAAACACGAGATCAATTACCGCACTTTTGACCTCTAGAGGTTGTTTTACTGCCAGGCACCGCTAACTGTTGAATTCAGACTCGCATGGGGCAATAGAGTGGTCAATAGCGTGTATTTCTCGCGCATACATCTTTAAGGCGATACCCCGCCGAGAAAGAAAAATTATTTTTCCTTTAAATTCAATCTGTTACGAATTATCCATTATGACCCAGCTATCAATCGATAACATTTGTTTATGCATTGATAAGCGTAAAAGTTTCTTGTTGAGGTGTGATTGCCGACGTAGTCTTTAGAACAGCGATATTTTACCGGTGAATTAGCGCTTGAAGACTTCCGGGTACGACCGTCCCCATTGGCGACTCGTTTGCCCAAGCTCGACTTAAACGATGTAGAAACGAACTCAAGACCGTTTAGCCTCACTTACCTGAGCCGACTGAACGTGTCGCCCCCTGGTTTTTGGAGTGTGTTGACCGTGAGCACTAAATCGGCAGTTTCAAATCTTATTGCGCAGCGCAAACCTGACCATGCGCTGCCGGGTGCCCTTTATAACGACCCAGACGTCTATCGGCAGGATCTGGAACAGATTTGGCACAAAAGCTGGATATTCGCAGGGCATACATTTGAGCTGGAAAAGTCGGGCCAGTACCTGTCGCTGCAAATCGGCGATTATCCCGTCGCCGTCGTCCGTGGCGCAGATAAACAGATTCGTGCATTCCACAACGCTTGTCGCCACCGCGGATCCAAAGTCTGTCCGGAAGCAAGCGGCAAGGTCGCCAAGCTGGTGTGCCCTTACCACAAATGGACATTCGAGCTGGATGGCAAACTGCTTTTCGCCGGAAACATGGGGGACGATTTCGACAAGTCCCAGTATGGGTTGAAACCCGTCCATTGCGAGATCGTAGAGAGCTACATTTACGTGTGCGTAGCTGACGTCGCCCCAGACTTCTCGTCATTCAGAAAATCCGTAACCCCTTTCGTTGCGCCGCATAATCTGGATGACTGCAAAGTTGCGTTTGAGTCGAACATCATCGAGAAAGGCAACTGGAAACTGGTTTTCGAGAACAACCGCGAGTGCTACCACTGTGATTTCACTCACCCGGAATTGATGCACTCATTCGTGGACAACCCATCAGTGGGCGGCGCTGGCGGTGATGAGGATCTCGAACTCAAGGAGCACTGGGATCGCTGCGAAGCGGCGGGCCTGCCTAGCCGACTGGTCATGGACGAGGATGGTCGCTTCCGAATGACTCGCATACCACTGTTTTCAGGGGCCGTCAGCTACACGATGGATGGCAAGCCTGCGGTATCGGGCCGGTTGGACACCACGGGTGAAGCCAACATCGGTGCCCTGCTTTATTTCAATTACCCATCGACCTGGAACCACTTTCTGGGCGATCACGCGCTGAGCTTCCGCGTCCTGCCTCTCGGCCCGAATGAGACGTTGGTCACTACGAAATGGATTGTTAAGAAAGACGCGCAGGAAGGTGTCGACTACGATCTCGATCGACTCACCAAGGTTTGGCTCGCCACCAATGATCAAGACCGCACATTGGTCGAAGGCGCACAGGTAGGGGTTAACTCTCCAGCTTACGAGCCAGGGCCGTTATCGGTGGCCAGCGAAATTGGCGTGTGTCAGTTTGATGATTGGTACTGCAAAACGATGCTTGAGCAACTCAATGACACGATCCCGTTAAGGTCTGTTGGGTAAGGGCAACACTGCCGGTGGTGAGAACCACGAATTATCACCACCGGCCTACCTTTGTTTTTTCTTCGAAAAATTGTTAGCGGTGTCTTCTTACACCCTCCCCCTACCATCAAAGTCAGCTGACTGCCGTCATTAGCGTTCAAACGACTTTTGAGAACTGCGCGAGAATCCAGTCTCGTAGTCGACAACACGCTTCATCATTCACCCGATCTTCACGAAAAGTAAGATAGTGCTGGCTTTCATGAAGAACCACTTCCTCTTCGACCGGACGAACCAGTGATCCGTTTTCGATCAGGTTTTCAACCAGGTGATTCCATCCAAGGGCTACACCCTGGTGGGTCAAAACCATGCTTATCACCAGGTTGTAGTCGTTTGCATTGAAAACGTGAGGGCTATCGTGCGGCCGCTTTTCAATATCAACATCGTGATAAGCCAGCCAAACGCCCCAATCGACGTGCTCCGCTACCTGGGATCTGCCATAGGGGCTGAGATTTAGCAAAACCCCGTCGCGCAATCCTTCCAGGCTGGACAGTTCAGGATGCTCCTCTTTATATCGAGGTGTGCACACCGGGTAGATGACGTCATGAAACAACGGATAGCTACGATAACCGTCCTGAACCTTGGCCATCTTGGTGATGAAGATGTCCGGCGTTACACCGGGCTCCATCGACAAAAAGTTTTGGGTGGTCACCAGGTTCAGATCGATGTCAGCGTTCTGAGTGAAAAAACCCGGCAGCTTGGCGGCTAACCAAAGAGCCGAAAATGCTGGAGAACAGCAAAGCGTCAGCGTGCGCTTGCCTGCATTGTTGGTGCGGATGCGCTCCGCTGCCTGGGAGATGTTTACGAAGGATAGCTGCGCGGCATCGAAAAAAATGGAGCCGGCCTCAGTCAGCTCGACCGCTCGACCGACCCTTTTGAAGAGATCAACCCCAAGGTACGTCTCAAGCTCCCGAATCTGGCGACTGATTGCCGCCTGAGTAACGCATAGTGCCTCTGCCGCTCGCGTGAAACTCTGGTATTTGGCAGCCGCTACGAATGACTTGACTGCTTTCAGGGACGGCATTTTCAGCAACGTCATGTCTGGATCGATGTGCTTAACCATAACCTAGAGTATTCAATGTCCGGTTCAAGGGCCCCAGAGAGGGCCTTAAGGGATGAGATCGGCGGGAAGATTCCACCTGGAGCTTACGCTTGAGAGTAGCTGAAAGAGAAGGTCTACGACAGGGGGAACGGTACTTCGCTTAATAACAGGCACTGCCGGCATCGAAAATGGATATCAATGCAGGATCGATAACATGAGGTTATTGATTGGTCAGAATAAATGTTGTTAGACGCTGACTCTATTAGGTAATAACTTAGTTCTCAAGGTACTGCTTAATTCAGCATCGATAAAACAAAAATAAAAAACATCACATAATAAAGAGGATAGTCACAATGACTAATTCCCAACCTTTCTCCCAGCTTGACTGCCCCCACAAGCACCGTCTGAACTGATCAAGACGCGTACACCTGATTTCTTGATCTTACGTCGTAATTGCAGCAGGAGGGGTTATGAGTCTTGGTGACGAGATACTCTCGGTAAGAAACATTTACAAAGTCTTTGGTGCTCAGCCAAAGCTCGCAATGGAGATGCTGGCTCGCGGTGCTGATAAAAATGAAATTTTCAGCAAAACCGGTCAAGTCGTTGGCGTTTTTGATGCCAGTTTCTCCGTAAAACGTGGAGAGATTTTCGTCATCATGGGACTTTCCGGCTCTGGAAAGTCGACGATGGTGCGATTGTTCAATCGACTGATCGAGCCAACCTCCGGAACGATCCATCTTAACGGCCAGGAAATCACCGGTCTGTCGGACGCAGATCTTCTTAGCGTTCGTCGCAAAGACATGAGCATGGTGTTTCAGTCGTTCGCCCTAATGCCCCACATGAGTGTGATCGACAACGTTGCTTTCGGCCTGGAAATCTCTGGTGTCGAGGAGAGCGAGCGGCATAAACGTGCACTTGAGGCACTCAAACAGGTGGGGCTCGATGGCCACGCCTACAGCTATCCGCACCAGCTGTCCGGCGGTATGCAACAGCGAGTAGGCCTGGCCCGAGCGCTGGCCAACGACCCCGCCATCCTGCTGATGGACGAAGCTTTCTCGGCACTCGACCCATTAATTCGCCACGAAATGCAGGGCGAACTGATTCGCCTGCAGGCAGAACAACATCGCACCATCATCTTCATCTCGCATGACATTGACGAAGCGATTCGCATCGGCCATCGCATTGCGATCATGGAGGGTGGCCGAGTAGTGCAGATCGGTACCCCGCAAGAGCTGCTTTGCAACCCGGCGAACGATTATGTCAGAGCTTTCTTCAGGGGCTTTGATGCCTCGAAGATCCTCAAGGCTGGTGATGTTGCCAAAATCTGCGCAGAGCATCCGTACGCCATGGATCAATCCACTCCTACGCTGCGCGACGATGTACTCCTGCAGGACGTCTTTCACATCGTTGCTGATGCCGTTAATCCAGTTGCCGTGCTGGATCGCCAGGGTGTGTTCAAAGGCACGATCTCCAAGAGCCTACTGCTTCAGACAATGAGCCGACACTAATAGGCTCTATTTGCTGGCTTGCCAGGCTCGGACATTCAGGTGATTAGCATGAACGAATTCAATTTTCTAGACCCGTTTCAATCCATCAACGTCCCCTTGGGCCAATGGGTAGAAGTTGCCCTGAATTTTCTGGTTCATAATTTCCGCGAGGTATTTCGCTCGATAAGATGGCCGATCGATCAAGTTCTTAATGGCATTCAGTACGGTTTGCTGTCTATTCCTCCGTCAATATTCATTATCCTCGCGACGCTCCTTGGCTGGCAGGTGGGAGGAAAAAAAATAGGTATCCTTTGCTTTGTTACCCTCACTTTATTAGGGGTAATCGGCGTGTGGAATGACGCCATGATCACCCTCGCCCTAGTGCTCACTTCACTGTTTTTCTGCGCAGTTATTGGCATACCGCTGGGTGTCCTGTGTGCCCGTAGTGACCGCCTCGAGATGCTGCTGCGCCCGGTACTCGATGCCATGCAAACCCTGCCGGCATTCGTTTACCTGGTACCCGTGGTGATGCTGTTCGGTATCGGCAACGTACCGGGAGTGCTGGTCACAATCATCTTTTCGGTGGCTCCACTCGTGCGGCTCACCAACTTGGGAATTCGCCAGGTTCCGGAAGATAAGGTCGAGGCCGCCCGGGCTTTCGGATGCACCCCACGCCAGATGCTGAGGAGAGTTCAACTTCCTTTAGCTGCTCCAACGATCATGGCGGGTTTGAATCAGGCATTAATGTTGTCACTGTCGATGGTGGTGATCGCATCAATGATTTCGGTTGGCGGCTTGGGGATGATGGTACTTCGCGGAATTGGTCGCCTTGATATGGGCTTGGCTACCGTCGGTGGTTTGGGCCTGGTACTTCTGGCGATTTTCCTCGACCGCCTGACCCAGGCAATGGGCGAACGCAGTAACAGGGCAACCAAAGGTGAGCACTGGTACCAGACCGGCCCGGCGGGTGTCATTTATCGCCTAAAGAGAAAAAACACTATTACGAAAATAGAAGTCAGTCCCAAAGAAAGCTAACTCCGCCAAGCGGCGTCGGGAACCAAAAGAACTGCCAACAACTTAACCCAGCCAAGGTAAACGGTAATGAACTTCACAACCTTCGGAATAAAACAGAAATTCATTCATTCTGTGGCACTTTTAGTATTAGCGGTCTCCCCTGTTTTCGCATCAGCCGCCACGGCGCAGGAGCCTGGAAAAGGGGTATCAATCACCCCAATTTTCCCGTCAATCGCCGAGGAGCGATTTCGCGGAGAAATTGCAATGGCGGGTCTCAAGGAATTGGGCTACGACGTTGAAACACCAAAGGAAACCGAGTACTCCACCATGATGGTTGCGATTGCCAATGGTGACGCGGATTTCTCGGTGCATTTGTGGGAGGAACTGCACAAATCCTTCTACGAGAAGGCCGGCGGCGATGAAAGGATGGTGAAAACCGGCGCCATCATGCCGGGCGTGTTGCAAGGCTACATGATTGACAAAAAAACGGCCGATGAACACCACATCACCTCGCTCGCAGATTTGCAGAAGCCGGAAATTGCCAAACTGTTTGATGCCAATGGCGACGGTAAAGCTGACCTCACGGGTTGCAACCCGGGTTGGGGCTGTGAACTCATCATTGCGCACCACATGAAAGCCTATGACTTGGAAAAGACCGTTTCCAATAACCAGGGCTCTTATTTTGCCTTGATGGCGGACACCATCGCTCGTTATAAACAAGGTAAGCCGATTCTCTATTACACCTGGGTACCTCAGTGGATCTCCGGTGTTCTGGTCGAAGGTAAAGATGTTGTGTGGTTGACCGTACCGCGTACGGATCTTCCAGGTGGCAAAAACGATACCAACACGACCTTCAACGGTAAAAACCTTGGCTTCGCGGTAGACAGTGTCAGAGCGGTAATCAATAAAGAGTTCGCCGAGAAAAATCCGGCTGCGGTGAAGTTTCTGTCTGAAATGCAGATCACTACCGACGATGAAAGCGCGCAAAATCTGAAAATGCACAACGGTGAAAAAAGTGCAGCTGACATCACCCGGCACGCCAAAGAATGGATCGCGGCTCATCGCGCGAAATACGACAGCTGGCTGGCAGACGCACGCGCCGCTGCTAATACCGCCACCGCAAAAAAATAATCCCCTTCTTTTAAAACTGAATAAAAAGTTGCCCTTCATCGGGTAACTTTTTATCCGTTCCGGCGTTCATCAT
This sequence comes from Pseudomonas sp. Pseusp11, assembly GCF_047304405.1. Lineage (NCBI taxonomy): Bacteria > Pseudomonadati > Pseudomonadota > Gammaproteobacteria > Pseudomonadales > Pseudomonadaceae > Pseudomonas > Pseudomonas sp. Pseusp11. Next base: position 9,973 of record NZ_JBGLZF010000067.1, on the reverse strand, counting down.
TCGGGAATCTTGAAATGCAACTGTATTCATTCGTCCAGAATTTCAGTTACAAGGACGCTCCCCTGCATACACGCGAGCTGGTTAAAACATGCCTGCTCGACATCATTGGCGTGGCCGCCGGCGCTCGCAACAATCAAACCAGTGTGATGCTTAAAACCTACGCTGACGCCCACTACTCTGCCAACAAGCTGTCCAGCCGCCTTTGGTTCGACGGCAGGGCCGTACACCCATTGGGCGCCGCGTATGCAGGCGGTTTTTGCGTAGATAGCCTGGATGCGCATGAAGGTCACTTCACATCCAAGGGGCATGCGGGTGCAACTGTTGTCCCGGCCATCGTTGCATTGGTAGATGCGTATCGCAGTCAAGGCAAAGACATTAGCGGCGAGGAATTCTTCAGCGCACTGTGCATCGGTTACGAGACCGCTTTGCGTGCGGGCCAGGCATTAATGGCCACGGCCCCGGAATATCATGCGTCAGGTGCCTTTTCCGGGATCGGGGTCGTTTGCGCCGGAGCCCGCCTGCTGAAGCTGGATGAAACGACGTTCCGTCATGCACTGGGTATCGCGGAATACTTTGGCCCGAGGTGCCCGATGATGCGCCTGGTGAACTTTCCCACGATGTTGCGTGATGCCCACGGCGCCGGTGCGTATGCAGGACTGAACGCACTACTGATGGCACAGATAGGTGTCACTGGCGCTCCAGCCGCCACCGTTGAACCTTTGCAGATTTCCACTTTCTGGCAGGACATCGGAACCCGCTGGGAGATCGACGAGCAATATTTCAAACCGTGGCCGGTATGTCGCTGGGCACAACCGGCACTCACAGCCATGACCGATTTGATGCGAGCACATCCAGTCATTACTGCAGAGTTGATCGAGACCATCGATGTCGAGACATTCCACGAGTCTGTGTGCTTGCAGGGGCACTTTCCGAAGAATGCGGACGAGGCCCAGTATGCATTAGCGTTCCCGCTTGCCGCCTTGATCGTTCGCGGAAAACTCGGCCCTGACGAGGTCACCGGGGACTCCATTCATTCGCCAGACATTTTAAGCGTCAGCGCAAAAATAACCCTTCATGAGGCGCCTGACCTGTCCGCCAGGTTCCCGGAGGAAATTCTCTCCCGAGTGACCGTTACCCTGAAAGACGGCACACGTCTTACGAGCCCAACGGCGACAGCCAAGGGCGACCCCGGCAACCCAATGTCGAGTGACGAACTCGCGGCTAAATACCATTTGCTGGCTGATGACAGTCTCGGAACCACGCTCAGCAATGCGATCAAGAACAGTGTTGAAACATTACCTGACAGTGACGATTGCCAGTCGCTCTTTGATTTGTTGCTGTCCGCTCCAAAACCCGCTGTCTAGATTCCACAACGGCTTCTCAGCTATTTGTTCAGGTGTCAAAGAGGACTTATGCCATTCGTATTCGAGAGTGTGCTTAAAGACAAGAATATGGGGTACTCCTATACGGCGGAGAAACCAGTAAAGCCGCAGACGGTGACTCGTGTAGCTTTCGTGCTTTTAAACAATTTCTCGATGATGTCCTTCACCGGCGCTATAGACGCGCTGGTGACCGCAAACCTGATTAGCGAGACACCGGCTTTCGAAGTGCTAACCGTCGGTATCAAGAGTCGTCTGGTCATGAGCGATCTGGGGATTGCAATTTCAGCAGACCTGGAGCTCTCACAATTACCGGATCGTATAGATGTCCTCATCGTTGCGGGCGGTTTACGAGTAAAGCTGATCAGCGACCCACAATTACGGCGCAAGCTACGCAACATCGCCTCTCATGGCGCGACCATGGGCGGTTTGTGGAACGGTGCATTTTTCCTGGCTGAAGCTCAGTTGATGGACGGTTTCGAGTGCGCTTTCCATCCAGATGGGCGAGCGATGATGGAGGATGTTTTTCCCAAAGTCCTGGTCTCCAGTCGAACTCATGTAATGGATAGAAACCGTATCACGTGCGCTGGCGCCAGTAGCTCGTTACGAATGATGCTAGAACTCATCACGGCTAAAAAAGATCTGTCACTGACCCATGCTGTAGAGGAAATACTCAGTTGCGATCAAACGACTGAAGTCTCTGGGATATCAACTGTCGTCGTTGACTCGGACCCCACGCTGCCGCAAACCCTGAAGCTCGCTTTAGAACTGATGCAAAAGAATATCGAAGAACCGCTATCGATCGACGAACTGGCTGAATGTGTAAAAATTTCCAGACGACAATTAGAGCGCCGCTTCTGCCGTTTCGTAGGCGCCACCCCCACACGTTATTATCTAGAGTTGCGCTTGACTCGAGCACGCCAGCTGATTCTGCAGAGTAATCGACCGATCACCGATATCGCTATTGCAACTGGCTTTTGCAGCTTCGCCAATTTTCATATGCGATTTCGCGATTTCTTTGGCGTGGCGCCTAGTAGTTACAGAGCAACATACGAGCGCAGACGCTAAAGCCACCGAAACATAGCGAGATGCAAAAAAAAATAAAAGCCTGCGAGATCGAAGCCGAACAGATGATCGCTAGCATCACGTCGATAAGGATTACCGAATCATTATGAATGCTCCATCGTCATTATTGATATCAACTGATAACTACAGCGAGCGGATGTCCACACGCATCGCCTTTCTCATCGCGGGTCTGCTCATGTCCGCTTGGGCGCCTCTGGTTCCGTTGGTTAAAGCACGTACAGGCCTGGACGACGGTGGCTTGGGGCTGTTGCTTCTCGGCCTTGGCGGTGGATCAATCGTGGCCATGCCCTTCGCTGGCTATCTCACTGCACACTATGGATGCCGACCGGTCGTCATCTGGGCAACTATTGCACTGTGTGCCGTTCTTCCGCTGTTGAGCACTGTGGTGTGGCTGCCGGGCCTGGTCATTGCTGTCATTATCTTCGGTGCCAGCATGGGTATGCTTGATTGCGCCATGAACATACAGTCCGTCATTGTCGAGAAAAACAGCGGACAGGCACTTCAGTCCGGCTTTCATGGCCTTTACAGCGTCGGAGGCATATTGGGCGCGGGGGCGATGACCTCGCTGCTGACCTTCGGCCTGGATCCATTGATTGCTGCGCTCAGCATCGTTGCCACCGTTATGGGGGTGCTTTACAAGGCTGCACCTGCTTTGCTGACTTATGGCACTGAACGGGGTGGACCAATGTTCGCGGTACCCAGGGGTATCGTGCTGTTTTTAGGGACGCTCTGTTTCATCGTATTCCTCACTGAAGGGGCAATGCTCGACTGGAGCGCGGTCTTCCTTGTGTCGAGCCGAGGGTTAGAGCCGAGTATCGCCGGTCTGGGCTACGCATCCTTCGCCGCAGCAATGACGGTGGGCCGCCTGACAGGAGATGCCATCGTCAGCAAACTGGGCGGCGTGCGCGTCGTCGCGCTAGGCGGGCTCTGCGCAGCCGCTGGCATGATCGTGTCGCTTGGGTTCGATGGCTGGCCCGCGTCCTTGATTGGCTACGCCCTGGTTGGTGCTGGATGCTCAAACATTGTCCCTGTGCTCTTTACCGCAGTAGGCCGGCAGCAACGTATGCCACAAGCGGTAGCCATCCCCGCTGTCATCTCGATGGGCTACGCGGGCATTCTGATAGGCCCCGTATTTATCGGAGCGGTCGCCCATCTAAGCACTTTGTCATTCGCCCTGGGCTGCCTGGTCGTTTTGCTGGTTTTTGTCAGTGCGACAGCTCGATTACTCCGCAATTGACCGAATATTTTCTTAACATCGACCCACACCGAAGGGCTGACGCCCTATGTCATGCCCCCGATGGGATCAGTAAGCAGTCGCCGAACGTTTGAGGAAAACGCCGCGGGGTGTGAGCGTTTATAACGTAAGAAACAGCGCCGAGGTCCAGACTCGGGATTGATCGCGCTGCCGGGCGCAGATGAATAATGGATGTTCACGCCCCTGCTCCAGATTCAACCGGGCAAGCTCGATTTGCCCTTGCAGTTCTCGAGGCAGCGGCGCAGCGGTTGTCCTTTCGAGGGACACCTTCAACTCCGCACCCGGCAGCTCTTCGGTCACTTGCGATTGCACCAGCAACTCATCACCGGACAACTCCATCAACACCGTCGGCGCATGCACGTAAGGTTGCGGCTCAGACGGGTCGCCAACCTTGATGTAGTTATCGATGCGGCTATGAACCTGCAGCGTGGCGCCGGCCAATTGCGACAGGTCGATTTCGATGCTGTCGGTGTCGCCATTGGTGTCGGTGCGAAAAGCCAGAACCGTTGCATCCTTGCGCCATACGGTTTGCTCGGGGTGATCGAGCCCCAAGGCGCGAAAGCCGTTGATGACCGCACCCGTCACGCGAATCTCGCCGGTCCAGTAGGCACCGCGATAGCGATCCTTGATCCGTGCGCCGCCCAGGCGTAGACGAATGCGCTGGCTGGAAAAACCCAGCTCCTGGTGCAGGTTGCGCGACCAGATCAGCTTGTCGCCATCGAACAGATCGACCTGCTCCCAACCCGCCTCTCCGAGCAGTCGATAGTCCAGCGTGGCATTTGCATCGGCGGTGAACACTTCACCCATAAAATGCTGGCCCTGGCGCAGGCTGGCAAATGAACGTTCGCCGGTGGTGGCAAACGTGCGACGGGCGCGAAGGGCCTTGCCAACACTGGCTCGATCGAAGGCCTCAGCCATCACGCCGGTCAGCCCGCCGCGAGAGCCGAACACCGCCGTGGCCGGAACACCGCCGCCACAACGGCCCTGATGCTCATCGCTGTTCGCCGCGGCACCCACTCGATAGCCACGCTGAAGCGCTTCGGCGTAGACCCAATGGAACTGCCCCCAGGCCGAGCCGACTTCGATCAGGCGTTCCAGCTCAGGATGGTGCCAGTCGAGGTTGCAACGGCGCCCGCCGACGTGAGGCATCATCAGATGACCTTCGGGGTCCTTGGCATAGGCGGCATACAACTCGTCCACCGGCCAGGCACCCGGCTTGATGGTGCCGGCGGTGAACTCGTTCCACTCGAAGGAACGCACCAATCGCCCTTGATTGTCGAAGGGAAACTCGGGTTTGCGGTCATGCAGGAACACCACATTACGGTCGCCGCCCGCGCAAGAATTGCCGCACCATTCGGTGCCGGGATAGCAAACAAATCGTCCTGGTTCATTGAGTTCGTGAATCAGCTTGACCGCCTGATCCCAGCGCTGCTCGGTGATATTGAAATCATTGGCGGTGTAACCGAGGACATCGAGCCCGGCGACATCGCGACCGTAGCTGAGGTTGTACAAGGTGTCGTTGGTGCCCACCGTGTCATCGGAGTGCACATGCAGGTCGGCGTACAGCGGGCGCAATGCGGTGCCGGCCGGATCGACCGTGACAAACGCCTGAGCGGCGCGCACAAAAGGTGCCGCCACCGCGGCCGACAAACGCCACTCCCCCACCGCACCGAGATCAAAACCCTCAAGCCGGGCAGTCGCCCAGCCTTCAGTCGCTAAAGTGAACGGTTGTTGTCGCTCGCCCCCTTCAGGGTCAACGAGGGTCAGGACACCCTTGAGCGGCAAGTTGCGGCAGGTATTACCCCAGGCATCATCAACCCTGAGCAGTACGTCGAACGCCTCACCCGCGCTGACCAGACGAGGCACGACCAACTGCACGCTCTGCGCCGGTCCCGGCACGATGTTCAGCAGCGGATCACCCGGCACCTCGGCAAATTTCGAACTGCCCAACGGGTCGATAAACAGACGGAAACGGAAGTCTTTCTCGACAAAACTCTGCACCCGCGTACCCGCGCCGCCCTGACGACGATCGCCCAGGCGAATGATGATTTTATCTCCCGGATTCAGGTAACCGTCGATGATGTCGATGATGATCGCTTTCTGAAACGGCCGTTCATGCCCCTTCTGGTCGAAGCGCACTTTCAGATGCTGCACAGAGGCCTGGCTCTGGCCAGGGACCAGCTCGCCTGCCTGATATTCGGCGCTGACATAGTTGGGGCCGGCCGGATTCGACGTCTGGAACAAGGCCCAGTCAGAGTAGAACTTGAAGGCCAGTTTCAGCCAGGCGCCGTCCGCCAGGCCGCTGCCACCCACCTCGTAGACCAGGGTGATTTCATCCCATTGACCGGCAATCAGCGTGTCACGATCACAGTGGATGCGGCCCAGAAACGGGCGTCTTTTGTTGCGTTCGTAGAGGCCTTGAGGGGCAATGTAATGCCCGGCTTCGCGGGGATCGAAAACGTTACTCACATGACACCTCGTGCAGTGGTCCACTGAAGGTTTGAAGGGGGTTGAAATCAAATGACGATGCTTATTGCACTCGCCATTTCTGGTAGTGACGCTCGATGCGCCTGAACACAAAACTCTCCATCAGCCAGGCAATCAGGCCGATCACGACAATGCCCAGCAACACCTGGCTGCTGTTGCCGATCTGCCCGCCCGTCGACACCATCCAGCCGATGCCCTGGGAGGCACCGATCATTTCCGCCGCGACCAATGCCCTCCAGCCCTGGCTGAAGCCGATGCGCAAGGCCGCTGTCACGAAGGGCAACGAGGCCGGCAGGTAAACGTGAGCCAGCAGTTGCCAGCGGTTGGCGCCCAAGGTACGTGCCGCGCGGACTTCACCACCGCGAATGCTCTGCACGCCCTCCTGAATGGTCACCGCCATGGGGAACATCGCGGCAATGAAAATCACTAGCACGATGGAGACATAGCCCAAGCCGAAAATGATCATGATCAGCGGCGCCCAGGCGATCGGCGGGATGGCCATGAATAGGCTGTTGAGCGGCGAGATGAAATCGCGAAACCGCGAGGACAGGCCACCGGCAGTACCGAGCAGAACTGCAACGATCACCGCCGCGCAGAAGCCGCCAACCTCTTCAAGGACGCTGGCCTGCAGGTGCTGCCACAGCGAACTGTCGCTCAGCCAGCGCACAGCCTCGCGGGCAACATCCCAGGGTTGCGGCAGGATGTAAGTGGGAAAGCGGCTGGCCAGAGCGACCCAGATCAACAGCAGGCATGGCAGCGACGCCCATCCCCAATTCGGTTTTGGCAAGGACATGACAGACTCAGTGCGAGGCTTTTTGCAGGTAGGAGGTATCCACGATCTGTTCGGTCTTGAGCGTGGTATCGATAAAGCCCAGGTCGTGGGAGTAATTCATCAGGCGCTGGATGAATTGAATATCCGCAGGCTGCAAGTCCGCTGACCAACCCAACCGGGTACGTGCCTGAGCGACGATGGTTTGCGGGGCGATGGTCTTGCCGTCAGCACCTTGCACCGGCTCGAGCTTGAACGCCTCGGCGATGATTCGATTCGACTCATCGGGGTGCTCGTTGAGAAAGGCGATGGCCTTGCGGTGCGCACGCAACAGCTTGACCACATCGTCCGGTCGCTCCTGCAAGGTTTTGGGTAAGGCGATCACCACGTACCAAGGGTAATTCGGCAGCGCCTGATTGACGTCGAGCAGGATCCGGCTCGACCCGCGCAACAACGACTGGCTGACAAAGGGTTCCCAGGAAAACGCCGCATCGACAATGCCGCGCTCCAGCGCCGCGTTCATGTTGCCGGGTGGCATGTCGATGATGTCCAGATCCTTGTCAGGATTGAGCCCGGCCTTTTCTTTCAGGACATAGCCGCGCAACAGCACATCCATGCCACTGCCCTTCTTGACCCCGGCCAGTTTTTTCCCCTTGAGTTCATCCAGGGTGGTAACCGGACTCTTGGCGTCGACAATCACCGCAGCCTGACCGTAATTGACCTTGGCCAGAATCCGGCTTTGCAGCCCCCGGGAAAACCATTGATACACCGGCGGTGTACCGACATAGGCCACATCCAGCTCGCCAGCGGCCAGTGCCTGCTGGATCACCGGACCATCGCCCAAGGCCTGGAGATCGACATTCAAGCCTTCCTCGCGGTAGTAACCCTGTTTGTCGGCGATCAACGCCGGGGCGTTGGCCATGGCGAATACGTAACCCACACGCAAGGGTTTCTCTTCGCCAGCCACGGCGAATACGCTGCTGGCCAAGGCGGCAACAGACAAGGAAAGGGCAAGCAGCGAATGTTTGATCATGCTGTCAACTCAGGTTGGCGGGTTGGATACGCGGAGGCTGCAGACACTTCCATGACCTGGGAAATGCGCTCCATCAGCTCATTGCGGTAATCGAGAAAGGCCGGCAGGCGGCGGGTTTTCAGGTTGGAGCGAGGGCGCGGCAGATGAATATTCAATTCGCTGTGGATACCGCCGGGGGCGATGTTGAGCACGATGACCCGATCCGCTAGAAACACCGCTTCGTCGATATCGTGGGTAATGAACAGCACCGTCTGGCCCAGTTCGGCCCAGATGCGCAAGGTCTCTTCGTTCATGCTGTTGCGGCTGATGGCATCCAGTGCAGCGAATGGCTCATCCATCAGCAACACGCTGGGCTCCAATGCCAGGGTCCTGGCCAGGGAAACCCGCTGCTGCATGCCGCCAGAAAGCTGATGCGGCAACCGATGCGCGGCATTCTCCAGACCGACCAGACGCAGATACTGCAAGGCTTGAGAACGCTGTTGCGATTCGTTGATCCGGGCCGCCATCCGCAGGCCGAAACGGACGTTTTCCAAGGCGCTCAACCAGGGAAACAACTGCGGCGCCTGAAACACATAACCCAACTCCGAACGCTCTGGACGCACCGCCGTCTGGTTGATACTGATCTGACCGCTCTGGGGTTGCTGAAAACCTGACAACAAGTTCAGCAAGGTGGTTTTCCCGCAGCCGGATGGCCCCAGGATCGCGACGAATTCACCGGGTCTGGCGTTCAGACTGAAAGAGGAAAACACGCGATGGCCATTGGGGTAGCTGAAGCTGATGTCATCGACCGTCAGCGCATCGGCTTGCTGCTGTGCGTAAGGGAGGGTTTTGAACATGGCAAGTGTCGTCAGGTCGTTTACAATGGGAATGCCTGACATAATACGTATTAATACAAGTCGTCCCAATAACCTATTTTTATAACCTTAGAAGTGAAGGCGCACCGCCCTCCTCCAAGGCCATGGAAACCGACAGTGTCTACGTCCATTCTTCGCGACAGCACCACCTCACTCTACGAGCAGATCGCCCAGCAATTGCTGGAAGAGATTCAACGCGGCGACTTTGAGCCCAGCGGCAAGCTGCCGTCAGAAGCAGAGCTGGGTAAACGCTTTGCGGTGAGCCGCGTCACCGTTCGCCTGGCGGTGGGCAAACTCAGCGACGACGGCGTGGTGGAACGCAAGCAAGGCAAAGGCACCTTCGTGGCGGCCAAACAGGTGCGGCACGGCCTGGACGCGTTGCGCAGTTTTCATGAAGCCTTGTTGCTGCAAGGGCTCGAACCGAGCATGCGCGTCATCAGCCATACCCTGCAGCCGGTTCCAGAGGCATTGCGTGGTTTGTTTGAAAAAGCGGACGACTGCCTGCTTCTGGAACGACTGCATTTCGTCGATGACGAACCCATCGCACTGGGCCGCAGCCATCTACCGGCCGAATTGGCCAGCGTGGTCTGGACTGAAGTCGAGCATCAACCGATCTACTCCATTCTCGAGTCGATCACCGGCATGGCGGTCACCCGCGCCGATCTGGCGATCCGTGCGCAAGAAGCCGATAAACACCTGGCCAGTGCCTTGCACATCAAACGTGGCGCGGCACTGCTGGTCATGGAGCGCACCTCCTGGTTTGCCGACGGCCGCTGCTGCGACCGTACGACCTTCTACATCCGCCCGGAACGTTATGCCTTTGTCCTCAGTGGTGTCTTCAAGTCCAGACCCGCCAGCTGAATCAGTGCGCGATGCACACCGATTTCAGCTCGGTGTAAGTCTCAATTACCGCGCGACCAAACTCACGGCCCATACCGGATTGTTTAACACCACCAAACGGCATCGCAGGGTCGAGCAGCACGTGAGCGTTGCCCCAAACGGTGCCCGCTTCGATACGCGGCACCATGTGACCCAAAAAGTTACGCGCCTGACCATCTCCACCAGCAGGTATCTGCAAAAAAACGCATAACCCCCCCCTCACTAAAAACG